>CAZCRG010000008.1:0-13875 GCA_964501105.1 Candidatus Hydrothermarchaeota archaeon
CTCCTGTTGCCATGCTTGGCTATGGGTACGCCTGCGCCTGAGGCAACAAAGGCTGAAATGGTAGAGATGTTGAAGGTCTTAACCTTATCTCCCCCCGTGCCGCAGGTATCCACAAGAGTGCCCTGAACCTGTGGAGAAATTTTTGAAGCAAACTCCCTCATTACTCTGGCGAAGGCTGAAATCTCCTCAACAGTCTCGCCCTTCATTCTTAAAGCTGTGAGAAAGCTCCCTATCTGGGCAGGAGAAGCATTCCCGCCCATAATCATCTTCATTGCCTGCTCTGCCTCTTCCTCGCTGAGGTCTCCTCCTTCTACAACCTTTGATATAAAAACCTTAAAATCCATGCATTAATGTATAAAAATGAACATCATAGAAAATATTTGAAGCTAGTCCCTGTATTTTTTCTTGTGGTGCTTATCTTCCCACTCACCATATCTGGGGTTTAGAACAGTATAGTGGTGGGGCGAATAGGGCTTTATGTCCAGCACTGGTGAGCCGTCCATAGCGTCCAGGCCTTTTAGCTTCAGCTTATTCCCATTAACCTCAAGAATTCTGCAGGGGGTTACACCTATTGGATTAGGCCTCCAGGGACCGCCGCTGGCAAAAACTCCTATCTCAAAATCGCCGTGAGGCGGCTTTACCTTGAGATTTCCCTTCCAGCTTATATTGTGCATATGGAAAACCACAAGCACATGGGAGAAGTGCTCCTTTAGAGCCTCCAATCCTGGAGCAAACTCTTCAAAAAGCTCTACTTCACCAATGCCGCTGTCCTCAAATTCGTCATGCTGTTCAGGTTTTTTAAATTCAGACCTCACAATCCCTATGGGCTTATAGCAGATTTCTTCCATATTACTCACCCATTTTCTTATCAAGCCTGTATACTCTGGCAGAGCAAATGGCAATCAGCTCTTTATCCTGATTTTTTACTTTAATTTCATAGAGTCCTGTTTTTCTGGTGCTATTTACTTCAACTGCCTCAGCTCTAAGGATATCCCCTGCCTTTGCTGCTTTTGTATAGTTCACATTCATATTTAAAGCAACACTTACAGTACTACTTGAGTTTGCTGCCAGCTCAAAGGCTGCATCTATGAGGGAGAATATACTCCCCCCATGAGCATAGCCGAAGATGTTTGCCATGTCTTCAGTAATTTTCATTTCCACGAGAGCATAGCCTTCTTTGAGCTCCAGTAACTCTATTTTGAGCATTCTTGCGAAGGGCTCCTCTTTGAACTTTGCCCTGAGAAGCTCCAGTGTATCCATCACTACCACCTGCTTTCCTTACCTTCAGAGTAAATATTTAAATCCTTTCCTTTGTTATTTTATTTCTCTGACGTGGTGATAATCTTGAAGCTTGGAGTTATCAGGGGTAGAGTGTGGAAATTTGGGAAGAATGTTGACACTGATCAGATTATTCCTGCTGAATATCTTGTTACAGGAGACCCCAAGGAGCTGGGAAAGCACTCCTTTGAGAAGGTCAGGCCTGAGTTTGCTAAGGAGGTTAGAGAAGGCGACATTATTGTGGCTGAGGAGAACTTTGGCTGCGGTTCATCAAGAGAGCATGCTCCTCGTGCCCTGATAGGAAATGGGGTAAGTGCTGTTGTAGCCAGGAGCTTTGCAAGAATTTTCTTCAGAAACTCAATAAATATTGGCCTGCCTGTGATTGAGGCAAATGTTGAGGCTGAAGATGGAGATGAGCTTGAGATTGATTTCAAGAAGGGAAAAATTAAAAATCTAACCACTGGAAAGGAGTTCTCCTTCAAGCCCCTGCCCGAGTCTCTCCTGAAGCTCCTTGAATCAGGAGGTCTTGTGGAGTACACAAAAAGGGAGCTGGCTAAAGCTTAAATCTAACTTTCTATCTCAATTTTCCTTAGTGAACTACCCCTCGCTGATGCAAGGGGCTTCCTGCTTCACCGAGAGAACTTGCCCTGTAATCACCTTCATATAAGAGATGACACAGGGTAGAGGTTCTCTCTCCACAGGCCTTCGGGACTGTCCCAGCCCCACATCCAGTATGTTCAGGGAGGCGTTATAGTCTCTGTCAGCCTCCCAGCCGCATTTTGGGCATGTAAATAGCCTATCACTTAGCTTTAGATTATTCACAACACAACCACATTTAGCACATCTTCTTGATGTATTTGCAGGATTTACTTTTGCCACTCTCCTACCAGCTCTTTCAGCCTTGTAGGAGAGCAGTTGAACGAATCTTGACCATGCAGAATCTAAAATATGTCTATTCAAAGTAGTAGATTTTCCATTTTCAACCAAACTTCTAACATTTAGCTCTTCAACGTAGATAGCATCGTAGTTGTTCACATAATAGTTTGAAAGCTTATGCAGGAAATCCATTCTTTGATTTTCTAATCTTTCGTAAGCTTTAGCCAGTTTAATCCTTGCTTTCTCTCTGTTCTTTGACTTCTTTTGTTTCCTTGATAGTTGCTTTTGCAGTATCTTGATTTTGTTGAGTGTTCTGTCTATGAATTTAGGGTTTTCAAAGTAGTTACCATCAGAATCTACACAGAAGTGGTGAATTCCAACATCGACACCAACTACTCTGCCAGTTGAAGGTAGTTGTTTAGATTTATCTTCTACTTGAATGATAACAAACCACTTCCCGGATTTATCTCTCTTTACGATTACAGCTTTGATTATTCCCTTTATTGGACGGTGTAGTTTGATTGGTATTTCACCTATCTTAGACAGCAATATTTTCTTTCTACCAAAGTCTATTTTGAAACCTGACTGATTGAAATTGAGAGTCTTGAAGGTGTTTCCAGTCTTGTATCTCAGTTTACCAGCTTTATTTCCGTTCTTTTTTAGTCTGGATAAAGCTCTGACGTTGCTCCAGAGCTGATAGTTAACCATCTGTAAAACCTTGGAGTAAACCTTGTTAAGCTCTGGCTTTTCTTGTTTGAGCTTGACTATGAGAGCTTGAGTATCTTTCTGGGTGATTTTTGTGCTTTCTTTTCTCGCCCTGTTCAGCTCTTCTAATAAATGGTTATAGAGCCATCTGCATAGCTCAAGTTGCTCTAGAAGTGTCGCCTGAACAGTCTTTGAAGGGTATATGCGGAATTTGTAGCTGAGCAGCATTGTACCTCAATTATATTATTCTCCCATAGCGCTTATAAAGCGTATGTGAGAGCAAGGAAAAAGTGAAGGGTGAACCCAACCAACTCCAATGCTATACCACCTCCCTCTTGAAAGGGAAATTAGCAGCAACGATAAGTTAAATCTAAGGAGTAAGCTACAGTCTTATTTTCAGAAGATATAAGGAATAAAAAGCCGTCCAGGAGGTAGTAGCGCTCTACATAAAAACACTTCACAGTTTCGCCATCTTCCTCCTCATAAAAGTGGACTGTAACTTTCATGCTCAGAAGTTAAAGAGTTAACCTGATAAATCACAAAATGACACTGAAGGGGATATATCAGACTCCGTGGCGAAGCCACCGGGGTTTAGAAAGGGGGTTATATTTCTGAATCTGTTGCGTCAGCAACCGGGGTGTAGAGAGGGGGTTCTAATATTTAGTACCAACCCCCTTCTGCACAAATTTAATATATCTTACAGGAGAGCAACATCTATGAGAATTTATTTTGTGAGCAACGGCCTGGGCTTTGGGCATGTGAGCAGAGATGTTCAGCTTGCTCTGGAGCTCGAAAAGAGGGGCCATGAGATTATCTTCTCCACCTATGGCGATGGGATAAGATTTCTTAAGAACTACAACTTTGAAGTTATTGAAGTTGAGGAGTTTGGCGAAGTCTCCTTCACCTCCAGGGAAGTTGAGCTCTATAAGAGTATTGTGAAGACCATAAAGAGTGTCTCTCCCTCCATACTCATGGACCAGAGGAAAATTTTAAAGGATATCTCCCCGGACCTCATGGTTGTGGATGGCTACATTCCAGCCATGGTCTCGAGAATATTTTCCTCCTGGAAAAATATGCAGCTCTATTTGATAACCAATGAAACAATACAGTGGAAGAGGCTGGGTGGAAATCTTCCTGTAAAAAAAATTGCTGAGTTTTCAGAAGCTCTTCTGGTTTATCTGGCTGACAGGGTTATAATTCCTGATTTTCCTCCGCCCTATACAGTATGCCTGGAAAATCTTGGCTTCTTTGACCAGAAGGAAAAATTTCATTTTGTTGGGCCAATTGTGAGAGACATTCCTGATACAGATAATAGGAAAAATATAGTAGTAAGCTTTGGAGGTTCCAAGGTTAGAGCTGATGTTACTGAGGTGCTAAAGAGAACTGAGGAGATTCTGGGAGAGAAGTTTGTATATGGCTATGAGCTTAAGCATGAAGATTATCTTAATAGGCTCAGGGAGGCAAAGCTTCTCATAACCCATGGCGGCCACAACAGTATAATGGAAGCTCTCGCCTTTGGAAAGCCAGTGGTGGGGATACCTATAAAGAACTACCCTGAGAGACAGGGGAACCTTGCAGGTGTTGAAAGGCTGAGGCTGGGGAGAGTGATGGATGTGGACTGGCTAAATGAGCAGGTTCTTGCCACTGCTGTCGAAGAGGTTTCAGGAGAAGAGTACCACACAAGAGCTAAGGTTCTCTCAAAACTTGCCAGAGCCATGCCCGGGATAGATAAGGCTGTGGCACTGATTGAAAATGGGAGGATGTAGTATGCTTTCAAAGTTCAGAGAGGATTTTCCCAGCCTGGCAAGAATGAGAAAGGGGAAGCCTCCTGTTTATCTGGATAATGCCTGTATGACCCTCAAGCCAAAGCAGGTGATTGAAGCAATAAATGAATACTTTGAAAGTTATCCTGCCTGCGGCGGCATGGGAAGGAGCAACCACTGGTTCTCTGAGGAGGTTAGAGAAGCAACTTTTGTTGCAAGAGAGAAAGTGGCTGGATTTATAAAGGCTTCGCCAGAGGAGATAGTGTGGACAAAGAACACCACTGAAGGTATTAATCTCATAGCTAACACCTTTCCCCTTGAGGAAGGCGATATTGTAATAACCAGCGACAGGGAGCACAACTCAAACCTCGTGCCCTGGATAAAGCTCTCAAGAGTTAAGGGAATAGAGCATAAAGTTGTACCTTCAACGCCTGAAGGAACCTTTGACCTGGAAGCCTTTGAGGAGATGCTGAGCTCAAGAGTTAAGCTTGTAAGTGTAGTGCACACCTCTAATCTTGACGGCTACACTTTACCTGTGGAGGAGATTGTTAAAGCTGCCCATGACCACAATGCCAAAGTGCTCTTAGATGCTGCCCAGAGTGTTCCCCACAGTAGAGTTGATGTTAGAAAGTTAGGGGCAGATTTTATTGCCTTTTCAGTTCACAAAATGCTAGGCCCAAGCCTTGGTGTGCTCTATGGCAAAGATGAGGAGCTCAAGGCACTGGACACCTTTATAGTGGGTGGGGACACTGTTAGCGATACAACCTACTCCGGAGCCATTTTTCTTCCTCCACCCCATAAATTTGAGGCAGGACTTCAGGATTATGCGGGGCAGATTGGCGCAGGCGCTGCTGTAGATTATCTCTCTAAGGTAAAGCTGGAGGAGATTGAGAACCATGAGAAGAGGCTCACTGAGCTTCTACTTGACAGACTTTCATCTCTGCCTGAGCTGAAAATTGTGGGTGTTAAAAACACTGAGGTAGCTAAGGGGATTGTCAGCTTCAGAATTGAGAAGAACAATAAGCTTCTTGTGGCACCCAGCGATATTGCCGAGATGCTGGACAGGCACTACAATATAATGGTAAGGGCAGGTGATTTGTGCCTTCATTCCTGGTTCAACTCCCGCAGAATGGGAGCCAGCGGAGTAGCGAGAGCAAGCTTTTACCTCTACAATACCAGAGAGGAGGTGGAGCTTTTAGCTGAGGGTATTGAAAAAATTATAGAGGCTGAGAAAAATGGAAGCTAAGAAGAGGCTTCTACTGGAAATCCTTAATGAACTAAGGGAGGCAAAGCTTGCAAAAATTCAGGAGTATATTGAGGAGAAGAAGATTGAGGAGCCTGAGAGGTTTGAAGCTCTGACTGGTTGCAACCTCAGGGATATACTTGTGGAGATGGCTGAAGAAGGCTTAATTCTTCGAGAGGTGCCTGAGTGGGGGGCACCTGTCTATAAGGCCAAGGAGTAACGGGAAGGATAAGATGCTGGAGGAAGAAACAAAAAAGAAGTTATTAACTGTTCAGAGGAATGAGATTACTGAGCATATAATCTATGAGAAGCTTTCTCAGTCAGTTAAGGAGCAGCATAATAAGGAGGTTCTGAAGAGTATATCAGAGGATGAACTGAGACACTACAATTTCTGGAAGAGCTATACTAAGACTGAACTGAAGCCAGATAAATTTAAAGTATGGAAGTATTACCTGATTTCAAAGATATCTGGCCTCACCTTTGGAATAAAGCTGATGGAGAGGGGAGAAAAGAAGGCTCAAAGGATATATGAAGAGATCTCAAGGACTATACCTGCTGCAAGGAGTATTCTTGAGGAGGAAGAGGAGCATGAGAAGAATCTCTTAAGTCTAATTCAGGAGGAAAAGCTGGAGTATGTTGGCTCAATGGTGCTTGGTTTAAATGATGCCCTTGTTGAACTCACAGGTGCTCTTGCAGGCTTCACCTTTGCTCTTCAGAATACTGGCCTTGTTGCTATAACAGGATTGATTACTGGCATTGCAGCTTCGCTATCCATGGCAGCTTCTGAGTACCTCTCAACAAAATCAGAAGGAGATACAAAGGATCCCTTTAAGGCAGCATTTTATACTGGAGTGGCATATGTTTTCACAATTTTGTTTCTGATTTCCCCTTACCTGCTTTTCAAAAATGTATTTTTCTGCCTTAGCGTGACAATTCTCAATGCAATTCTGGTAATTCTAATCTTCACCTTCTATATCTCTGTTGCCAAGGATATACCCTTCAAAAAGAGGTTTTTTGAGATGGCCTCCATAAGCCTTGGAATAGCAGCATTAACCTTTGGTATAGGATTTTTAATGAGAACCTTTCTGAATATAGAAATATAAATTCAACTCACCTTCCTGAGCTTTTCCAGGGTGCCAAAATCGAGAACTCCAGCTTCCCTGCTAACGGCAATAACCCTCATCTGGCTGAAGTCAGCCCTTTTCAGAAGGGGTGAGAGAAGCTCACCTCCGGGAATAATATTCACCTCGCTTCCCTGAGCGAAGTAGGAGAAGGCCGGGAGAACAAGGAGCTTTTTGTCACCACCTCTGCCATAGAGAAAGCAGTCCACCTTTTCCTTTCCTCCAACTTCGTCATAGAGTGCTATAGCTGGGTGCTCATGCCCTATCACTATTGTGGGAGCCTCAACCTTTTGAAGTTGTATGTCCTCATGTCCATGGGCAAAGAGATAGCTTCCCAGCTCAAGATTATTGTATAGCTCAATGCCATGCTTTCTGCACACATAGATAATAAAATTATCGTGATTTCCCTTAATCTGTATAACTCTCTCAAAATTCTCCTTTAAGTAACTGTAAAGGCTGCTAACCTCTCTGAACTCATGGTAGCTTGTCTCACTGAACTCGTGCTTAACATCGCCGTTGATTATAATCTTTTCAGCCTTCCTCTTTTCAAGAATCTCCTTAAGTTCTTCTATTTCCTTCTCAAACTGAACCTTTGGAACAAATATTCCCTGCTCTGCTGCAATTCCCTCAAAGCCCAGGTGGAGGTCGGCAATAACTATTGCATCTATACTTTCAATATAAACAGCCTTATGGGGAGAGATAATTTCAATATCACTGCTTAGCCTCATCCAATCCCTCATACTTCTCAATCTTCTCCATCACCAGCCTGTGAAGCTCCAGAAGTCTTGACTTTCTGTCCTCCATAAGAATAATATCAGCTTCGCCCAGAACTATGAGATTATGGGAGAAGGGGCTTGGTACTGGCGTTTCTATCTTTTTGAACCTGAGCCTGCCATCTCTGAGCCACTCTATAACCTTTTTTGCCCTCTCAATGTCGAGCACATCCTGAAGAATCTCCCTGTAGGTTTCCTGGATTACAGGAAAGTCCTTATCAACTTCTTTCAGGACCCTGAGAAGAGTCTGGGAGCTTATCTGCTGTCTGGCAACACTTATCTTGTAGCCTCTGTAATTTCTGAGCACAAGGAAGCTCCTGGCTGCACAGTGTCTGAATCGGCGCTTGAGAAGCTCAGTCCTCTCTATAGTTTTCCTTATTATCTCCTCAAGGTCGCTGCTCAAAAGCTCTTCAAAAACCTTATTGAGATCTACCTTTTTATCTCTGGGTAGCTGAAGGGCAAAGCCATTATCACTCACCACTATTGCAACGCTGTGCCTGATTTTCTTTGCAGTTATACTGGCAAAGGCTCTTGAGAGAGCATCATTAACCCTCCTTCCAAAAAGGCTGTGGAATACCAGGTAATGTCTCCCCTCAAGGTCGTAGCTCTCCTCCACAAGAAAGTCTTCTTGTCCTGGAATAAAAGAATATCTGCTCTGAAGCCAGAAGTAATCCACAATAGCTCTGGCAGCCTTCTGGTTTACAGGATAGTTTTTGAGGAGCCATTTTTCAGCCTCTTCTTTTGAGCCTTTTTTAAGCCTGGTAGCCAGCTTATTTCTGAATTTCTGGATTTCTATTGCCAGGTCGAAGCTGAGAGGCAGCATCTCTGAGAACCAGGCTGGAATTGTGGGTGACATTGCTGGTGGCACCTTCTCAACATAGCAGCGCATTCCCCTG
The DNA here is from genome assembly GCA_964501105.1 of Candidatus Hydrothermarchaeota archaeon. Taxonomy (GTDB): domain Archaea; phylum Hydrothermarchaeota; class Hydrothermarchaeia; order Hydrothermarchaeales; family BMS3B; genus BMS3B. The sequence goes on from CAZCRG010000008.1 coordinate 8,656, forward strand.
GAGTATCTGAATTTATAGGGCCTTCCTCCAAGAACAAAGATATCGCCCTTTCTCAGCCTTTCAAGGAATTCTTCCTCTATACCACCTATATAGCGCTTCTCAGGAAGCAGATAAACATCCACCTTAACTTCATCGGGTATAGCTCCCAGGTTTAAGTAGTAGATTATTCTGGTGTATTTTCCACGCCTTCCAAAGGTACCCTCATTTTCGTCATACCAGATTTTGCCGTAAACTTTTCTGTCCTGAAGTTCTGCATAGTGACCTGCAAGGTAGTGAAGGAGCTTTTTGAAGCTCTCAAAGCTTAACTCGTGGTAGGGATAGCTTCGCCTCACTACCTCAAAGGCTTCTTCTACTGTCCACTTTTTAGTGAGAGCCATCCCGACAATGTGCTGGGCAAGAATGTCAAGAGCATTTTTTGGAATCTGAATTCTGTCCAGCTTCTTCTCCACTGCATTTTTAAGCATAACAGTAGTTTCAACAAGGTCGTCTCTGTCCAGAGCTATAATTCTGCCCTTGGCAACCTGGTTTATCCTGTGTCCTGCCCTGCCTATTCTCTGCACAGCCCTTGTGGTGCTCTTGGGAGAGCCTATCTGCACAACCAGGTCTACAAAGCCAATATCTATTCCCAGCTCCAGGGAGGTGGAGCTCACAACAGCCTTGAGCTCTCCTCTTTTCAGTCTGTCTTCAACTTCCAGGCGGATATCTCTACTCAGGGAGCCGTGATGGGCAGCTAAATTGCTTTCGCTGTATTTATCAGGCCACCTTTCTTTGAGAGCATATACAACTCTCTCGGTTCCTGAGCGGGTATTTGTGAATATAAGCGTAGCCGTATGGCTGGAGATGTATTTGTCGAGATATTTGTAGAGTTTTTCATTCAGAGTTGAGGCAGAGGTATTTATTAAATCGCTAACAGGAGAAACAACCTTTAAGTCAAACTTCTTTGACCAGCTAACATCTATTATGGTGCAGTTTCTCAGCTTTCCCTCGCTGTTAAATCCTACAAGGTACTTTGCTGCTTCTTCCAGAGGATGGAGAGTTGCTCCAAGACCAATTCGTACAAACTCTCTTCCAGCAACTTCCTGAAGCCTCTCCAGGCTGAGGCTTAGGTGAGTACCCCTCTTGTTGCTTGCAAGCTCATGAATTTCATCCACTATAACCCAGCGCAGCTCCTTTAGATGCTCCACAAATTTTGGGGCATTGAGGAGTACAGCTAAGCTTTCAGGTGTGGTTATAAGAATATGAGGGGGCTTTCTGAGCTGTTTTGACTTCTCACTCTGGGAAACATCGCCAGTTCTTAAACCTACATCTATCTCAGGGAGCTCGATTCCCTTTTCTCTGGCTATTTCTCTTATCTCCCTGAGGGGAACAAGGAGGTTTTTCTTTACATCATTGTCAAGAGCTTTGAGGGGCGATATATAGATGCAGTAAACCTTCTGCTTGAGCTTACCCTTCTCACCCAGCTTGAAGAGTTCACTGAGAATTGCCATAAATCCTGCAAGGGTTTTACCCGAGCCTGTGGGAGCAGCAATTATTACATTACTCCCCCTTGAAATGAGCCTGAAGGAGAAGCGCTGGGGTGGTGTTAAGTCAGAGAAGTTTCTCTCAAACCATTCTCTGACATAGTGCTCAAGAGCACCCAGCGACTCTTCTCTTGTGAAGGGTTTTCTGGCATGTCTTATGGCCATGCCAAGGAAGGTAAGGATAACCTTTATAAATCCCTTAAGCTTCTTCTCACAGGTGCCTGTCAGGGATTAGTCAATCTGAGTTTTGGAGCTTCTTGGAGAGAGTTAATTCTGGCTTTGGGAATGCTCAGCTTCACCTCCATTTCCATCTTGTTCCTTCCGGGGTATCTTCTATCTCTATACCTTTGCTCAGGAGGTAATCCCTTATCTCATCAGCTCTTTTGAAATCTCTCCTTGCTCTTGCTTCTTCTCTCTCCTTTATGAGCTTTTTAAATTCCTCTGGCAGCTCATCTTTTTTCTCTGTCAGGACTGCAAAGATGGAGTTGAAGTCTGCAATGAACTTTAAAATCTCCTCTTTATCTTCACTTCCAATCTTTCCTGAGCTGATTGCCCTGTTGGCATTTTTAACGAGGGTGAAAAGAGAAGATAGAGCTTTAGGGGTATCTAAATCGTCATCAAGAGCAGAGAAGAACTCTTCCCTGGCTTTTTCTATCTCTTCCTTAAGGTAGCTCCCCTCCTCCTCAACCTGAAGATTTTCAATTCTTTCCCTGAAGTCCTCCAGTCTCTTTAATGTTCTTTCAGCATCCTCAAGAGCCTTGAAGGTGAAGTTGAGCTTTTTTCTGTAGTGAGTTGCGAGGAGAAGATAGCGGATTGCTCTTGCATTGTAGCCTTTATCAAGAAGTTCTCTCAGAGTGAAGAAGTTCCCCAGGCTTTTGCTCATCTTTCTACCTTCAACAAGAAGGTGCTCATTGTGCACCCAGAATCTTGAGAAAACTCTGCCTGTGTAGGCTTCGCTCTGGGCAATCTCATTCTCATGGTGAGGGAAAATTAAATCTACTCCTCCGGCGTGGATATCAAGAGTTTCTCCAAGGTAGTGCATACTCATGGCACTGCATTCTATATGCCATCCTGGCCTTCCCTTACCAATCTCAGTTTCCCAGAAGACATCTCCATCCTCTTTGGTGTAGGCTTTCCACAGGGCAAAGTCCCTGGCTTCCTCCTTGGCATACTCATCCTGTCTCACCCTGGCGCCTTCCTTAAGCTCTGAGACTTTTATCCTGGAGAGCTTTCCATATTCTTCAAATTTTGAGATGTCGAAGTAAACACTTTTATCCTGGGCGTAGTAGGCATAGCCCTTTTCAAGCAGAACTTTAATTATTCTCACCATGTCAGAAATGTGTTCAGTGGCTCTCGGATAATGCTCTGCTCTATCTATATTCATAGCCTTAAGGTCTTCAAAAAAGGCTTTTTCGTATCTTGAGGTGTACTCTTTTAGAGATATTCCCTCCTCTCTGCTCCTTTTTATTGTCTTGTCATCAACATCGGTAATATTCATGACCTGCCTCACTTTAAATCCTTTAAACTTTAGGTAGCGCCTGAGCAGGTCCTGAAAAACATAGGCTCTGAAGTTTCCTATATGAGCAAAATCATAAACAGTGGGACCGCAGGTATAGATTTTTACCTCCTCGCCCTGAGGAGAGAAGGGCTCCTTTTTTCTCGATATGGTGTTGTAAAGCCTTAACATAAAATTAGGTTGTATCTATTCTACTTATCCTTTTCGCGTTATTACTTTTAGAAGGCTCTCACTTCAGACTGCTTTTCAGGGCTTTAGTATTCTTATCTTTAATAAATCTCAGCCTCAATTTTGAGTAGTCTTCCCTCACCTCAACATTCAGGTTCATCCCAAGGAAAACTTCTTCCAGAAATGTTTTTATAAACTTTTTAGTTTCTTCAGAGGTTAGAACGATTGTGAACTCCAGATTTGAGTTCTTGCTCAGTGTGAAAAGGTTGCAGGCTTCAAGGCGCTTGAGCACATCAGTGGGTGATATGCCTCTCTCAACAAACTGCTCTGCATGAGATCTTGCCACAACTTTGTGGTCCCTCCAGAAGCCTGTCCTGTCTTCACTGTTGAGCTCCCTTAAAAAGAGTATCCAGTGGTCTATATCGAGAATTATATGTTCTCCACTGGAGAGCATCTCATGATAGAGGCGGCCCTTCTCGGGGTTAAAACCGTATATATCTCCACCCATGAGCTCAAAGTAGTTTTTCAGAGCTTCTCTTACAATTTCTGAGTGGCTTTTTCCAGTGTATTTCTTGTATTTCTTCAGAAATTCTTTGATTGATGGCTCAATGGAGATGGTTAGCCTTTCCGCTCCTGTCATAGGTAGTTTATTTTCATATAGTAAATATAAAGTTATTTGAGCAAATTTAGGAAATTTTATGATTTTGTTCATAATATTAAGAAAATCACAGACCGAATAATAAAAATGTATAAAACAACGCATTAAATCATATAATGGATTAAAAATTTAACATTTTTCTCAACTACTTTTATATATCTCTTTTTTCATAAAATTAGTCGCTAAAATGGGGAAAACCCTTTCCCAAATAAGGAGGTAAATAGATGAGACAGGTGGCATTTTATGGAAAAGGTGGGATTGGAAAATCCACCACACAGCAGAACACTGCAGCTGCCCTTGCCAAGATGGGCAAGAAGATTATGGTGGTGGGCTGTGACCCCAAGGCGGATTGCACGAGGCTGCTACTCAACGGTAGAAGGCAGCCCACAGTTCTGGATACTCTGAGAGAAGTCGGCCCGGAGAATATAACTCTGGATAGAGTTATGGCAGAGGGCTATGGTGGTGTGAAGTGCGTGGAATCTGGTGGGCCAGAGCCCGGGGTAGGCTGCGGTGGTAGAGGTGTAATAACCTCCATTCAGACCCTTGAAAGCCTTGGTGCCTACAAAGACGGCCTTGACTATGTTTTCTATGATGTGCTCGGCGATGTGGTATGCGGCGGTTTTGCTATGCCCATAAGGGAGGGTTATGCTGAGGAGATTTACATTGTGGTGTCGGGTGAGTATATGGCCCTCTATGCTGCCAACAATATCTCCAAGGGTATCCAGAAGTTTGCCTCTAGAGGCTATGCCCGCCTTGGCGGCATAATCTGCAACTCCAGGATGGTGGAGAATGAGAGGGAGCTTGTTGAGGAGTTCGCAAGAAGGCTGAACACCAAGATGATCCACTTCATCCCCAGGAGCAAGGATGTCCAGAAGGCTGAGATAAACAAGAAGACTGTAATTGACTATGACCCCAACATGGCCCAGGCCAAGGAGTATCTCGAGCTGGCAAGGAAGATAGAGGAAAATAAGGACTTTACAGTACCTACGCCTATCACCCTGGATGAACTTGAGGACCTCATGAAGGAATTTGGAATTGTGGATTAGGGGGATTCAAAATGAAAATGGTTAGGGCAATAATAAGGCCTGAAAAGGCTGAAGATGTGGCTTCTTCTCTTGCTGCTGCCGGATTCCCGGCAATGACCAAAATAGATGTCTATGGCAGAGGTAAGCAGCGCGGCATTACTGTCGATTCAATCCACTATGAAGAGCTTCCCAAGACTATGATTCTCATGGTGGTGGAAGATGAGGATGTGGAAAAAGTGGTGAGTAGCATTCAGGTTTCTGCATTAACTGGTCACTACGGCGACGGCAAGATCTTTGTCTGCCCTATTGAGGAGGCAGTGAGGGTAAGGACCA
>CAZCRG010000008.1:13975-30341 GCA_964501105.1 Candidatus Hydrothermarchaeota archaeon
GGCGACGGCAAGATCTTTGTCTGCCCTATTGAGGAGGCAGTGAGGGTAAGGACCAATGAGAGGGGTGAGAGAGCTATCCTCTGAAGAGTTCACAGGTGTAATGAAGGAGTGTATCTGATGGATTATGAGAAGTATATTGAGTTCAGGGAGAGCTGTACTCTCAAGGTGAAAGAGCATCCCTGCTACAGCAAGGAGGCCCACCACAAGTTTGGAAGGATTCACCTTCCTGTGGCTCCAAAATGCAATATCCAGTGCAACTACTGCGTACGAAAGTACGACTGCGCCAATGAGAACCGCCCGGGGGTTACAACCAGAGTGATTTCACCTGATGAAGCCATGGAGACAATAAGGCAGGCTGTGGAAATGGAGCCCAGAATCAGGGTTGTAGGCATAGCAGGTCCGGGCGATCCTCTCGCTAACGATGAAACCATTGAAACCCTTATAAAGGCAAAGGATGAATTTCCCAGCCTTACCAGGTGCATCTCAACCAATGGTCTTGCCCTGCCGGATAGGATTGATGAGCTGGACAGAGCCGGGATTACAACCCTTACTATAACCATCAATGCTGTTGACCCGGAGGTGGGAGAAAAAATCTACTCCTTTGTAAGGTACAGGGGGAAAACCTACAGGGGCAGAGAAGCTTTTGAAATTCTGAGCAGAAATCAGCTTGAAGGGCTGAAACAGGCTTCAAAGCGAGGAATGGTGGTGAAGGTGAATTCTGTTTTAATCCCCGGCATAAATGACCACCATCTTGTTGAGGTTGCCGAGGTGGTTAGAGAACTCGGTGCCTACACAATGAATGTCATGCCCTTAATACCCCAGGGTAGATTCAAGGACATCCCACCTCCCTCGAAAGAAGAGCTGAATAGAGTAAGAGACCAGTGTGAGGCTGTAATCAAACAGTTCAGGAACTGCATTCAGTGCAGGGCTGATGCAATAGGTGTGCCCGGTGAGGAGGGCTGCAGTGCAAACCTACTGGAGGAGAAACCTGTAATAAAGCTGGATTGAAGGAGGTAGAAAATGCTGCTAAAATGCGATGAAACAATTCCTGAGAGGAAAAAACATATTGTTATAAAGGGAGAGAATGGCTGTGGTGGCGATTCTTCAGGCTGCAAGATAGCCTGCAATGTTCCAACTACTCTAGGCGATATGACTGAGAGAGGCTGCACCTACGCTGGTTGTAGAGGTGTGGTAGGAGGTCCTGTGAAGGATGTTATCCAGATGACCCACGGTCCCATAGGCTGCGCCTTTTACTCCTGGGGCTACAGGCCTCATCTTGCTGACGACGACTTCCATATGAAGTACATCTTTGTAAGTGATATGGATGAATCCAATATAATCTTCGGCGGCGAGAAAAAGCTTCTCCAGTCCATTATAGAGGCGGCAGAGGAGTTCCCAGAAGCCAAGGGTGTGTTTGTATACAACACCTGTCCCACTGCTCTGATTGGCGATGACGGCAAAGATGTGGCAAAGCTTGCTCAGGAGAAGATAGGCAAGCCAGTGGTATTCTTTCCCTGTGAGGGCTTCAGGGGCGTTAGCCAGTCTCAGGGCCACCACGTTGGCAATGAGACTATCTTCAAAGAGCTTGTGGGTTCAGTGGAGCCTGAGGAGGACTACGCCTACTCCATAAATATTGTGGGCGACTACAATATCAAGAATGACGAGAGAACCTTTGAGCCCCTCTTTGAGGCCATGGGTATAAAGATAATCACCCGCTTTACAGGCAATGTGTCAGTGGAAGAGCTCAAGATTATGCACAAGGCACAGCTCAATGTGGTTCACTGCCAGAGGTCAGCCACCTACATTGCAGATATGATGAAGGAAAAATACGGCACACCCTATATCAATGTGACCCTCTGGGGCATTGAGAATATGTCCAATGCTCTCCGTGAGGTTGGCAAGTTTTTCGGTCTCGAGAAGGAAGCTGAGAAGGTTATAAAGACAGAGACAGCCAAAATCAAGCCCAAAATAGAGTACTACAAAAAGCGCCTGAAGGGCAAAAAGGTCTTCATATACCAGGGTGCTCCAAGAGCCTGGCACTGGCCTGACCTGATGAGAGAACTCGGCATGGAGGTGATTGCCGCTGCCACCACCTTCGGGCATGAGGACGACTACCAGAAGATTTTCAGCAAGGTGAAAAAGGGAACTCTTGTGATTGACAACCCCAATGCTCTGGAGCTGGAGGAAATTCTGGAGACCTACAAACCCGACCTCTTTATCTCGGGCAACAAGGAAAAATATCTTGCCTACAAGCTTGGCGTGCCTTTTGTCAACGGCCATACCTATGACACAGGCCCCTATGCCGGCTATTCAGGCATGGTAAATTTTGCCAGAGATATAGACAGAGCCATCCATACTCCAGTGTGGAAGCTGGTTAAGGAAAAGGCGAGACCTGCTTTTGCTTCAGATAGGGAGGTGGCCTGAATGAGTATAGTAACAAAACAGCAAAGGGCAGTGGCTATTAATCCTACGCGCTCCTGTGCTCCCATAGGTGCCATGCTGGCAACTTATGGCATTCACGGCGCTCTGACAATAAACCACGGCTCCCAGGGCTGTGCCACCTATCCGAGGCATCAGATGGCGAGACACTTTAGAGAGCCCATAGAGGTGGCAACTACCTCTCTTACAGAGAGAACAACTATCTACGGCGGCAGAGAGAACCTTCTGGCAGCCCTGAAGAATGTCTATGAGAGGTATCACCCTACGATGATTACAGTGTGCTCCACCTGTCTTTCAGAGACTATAGGCGACGACATCCCTGGCATAATTGATGAATTCCTTGAGACCTATCCAGAGGTTGATATTCCCATAATTTCAGTGAGTACGCCCTCCTATGTGGGTACTCACATAACAGGTTTTGACAACTTTCTCAGGACAATGGCCATGACCTTCCCCAAGAAGGGCGAGCCCAATGGAAAGGTAAATATCATTCCGGGCTGGGTAAACCCTGGTGATATAAGGGAAATCAAGGCTATGCTGAGAAAGATGGGTATAGAGGGTATATTCCTGACTGACTACTCGGATACCCTTGACAGTGGTATATACCACCCCAAGCCACGCTTTCCCAAAGGCGGCACCACAGTGGAGGAACTGAGAGATTCTGCCAATTCTCTGGCAACTATTGCTCTCCAGAAGCATGTTGGTGGCGAGGCAGCCAGGATATATGAGAGGCGCTATGGCGTTCCTGCCCATGTCTTACCCATGCCCATCGGCCTTGAAAACACAGATAGATTTCTGGAAACCCTTTCTCAGGTAACAGGCAGAGAGATTCCTGAGGAGCTTCAAGACGAGAGAGCAAGACTTCTTGATGCCATTGTTGATGCCCATATGTTTCTGACTGGCCTCAAAGTGGCTATCTTTGGTGACCCGGATGTGGTTGAAGGGCTGGTACGTCTGGCTGCAGAGATGGGCCTTGAACCAAAGTTTGCCTTAACAGCTTCAGACTCCAGCCAGTGGGCTGGGGATATGATGGAGCTTTCTGATGAGCTTGGCCTAGATATGGAGATTATGGTCAAGTCAGACCTCCATGAGCTCCACAAGAGGATAAAGGATGAGCCAGTGGACTTACTCTTCGGCACCTCCAAGGGCAGGTTCATAGAGGAGGACCAGGGCATACCATTGATAAGAGTGGGCTTTCCAATTGAGGACCGCTTTGGCTACCATAGAAGAGCTATAGTGGGCTACAGAGGTGCCATCTATCTTGTGGACAAAGTCACCAACGCAGTACTGACCAAGAAAGGTGTGATGGTGAGCAACACTTTGCTGGAAAAGCTTGAAGGGGCTGAATAGCCCCTATTTTTTTAAAAGGTGGGTAGAATGGAAAAAGATGAGGAGATGGTTGAAAGGCTTTTGAATCCAATGAAGTGCTCACCGGGGATTCTGAGTCCCTATGTGGAGGTAACCTGTCCATGGGAGTGAGGATAGGCTACTTATATGTTTTCATGGCAGTACTTGTTGTTCTATCTGCCTCGGGCTGCACAGGTAGTAGTCCTGAGGAGAAAACAGTTACCGTCTTTGCTGCTGCAAGCTTAACTGAAGCCTTTACTGAGCTGAAAGAGGTTTATGAAGCAGAGCATCCTGATGAGAGAGTTGAGCTGAACTTTGCGGGCTCAAATACTCTCAAGATTCAGATTGAACAGGGGGCAAAGGCTGACCTCTATGTTTCAGCCAATATGAAATATATGGATGAGCTTATCGAGAAGGGTTATATCAGTGAGAGTAGAGAGTTTGCAAGAAACAGGCTGGTTATAATAATACCCAGGGATAACCCAGGTGAAATAAAGTCTCCTGAAGACCTGGCTAAAGATATAAGGCTTGTTATCGCCCAGGAGGCAGTCCCTGTTGGCAGATATGCCCTTGAAAGTCTTGATAAGATGGAAAAGGAATTTGGCTCAGGGTTTAAAAAAGAGGTTCTCTCAAGGGTAGTGTCTGATGAGGACGCTGTTAAGGGTGTGGTATCCAAGGTAGTGCTTGGTGAAGTGGACGCCGGGATAGTGTACTTCACTGATGCTGTGGCTGAGAGGGAAACAGTGGCTGTTATTGAGATTCCCGACAGATTTAATGTTGTAGCCAGGTATCCCATAGGCCTTCTCAGGGAAGCCTCTAACCCTGAGGGTGGCAGAAGTTTTATGAATTTTGTGCTCTCACCGAAGGGGAAGGAAATCCTGAAAGCTCACGGCTTTATAGTGGAGGGGTTGTGATGAATGCCTTCAGGCTGATGAGCCTTCTATTTACAGTACTACTGGCAGCCTTTATTACAGTGCCTCTGGGAGCAATGGCTTTTAAGGCAGAGAGCTTTATGGAGGTTTTTCTATCCCCAGTGGTTCAGGAAGCCCTGAAATTGAGTCTCATCACCTCCTTTATTTCACTTGTGGTAATAGTTATTCTGGGCACTCCTGCAGCCTACTACCTGTCGCGAAGCAGTGATGGCATTAAGAAGCCTCTGGAGCTCCTTGTTGACCTCCCCATGGTCCTTCCGCCTGCTGTTGCTGGTATAGCTCTTCTTGCAGCTTTTGGCAGAGAGGGCTTTCCTGGCTCTCTATTATACCAGCAGGGCATCACTATCCCCTTCACAACTGCTGCAGTTGTAATGGCCCAGAGCTTTGTAGCCCTGCCACTGTATGTGCGCACATTAAAGGCTGGCTTTGATGGGGTTAGCAGGAATGTTGAGTTTGCTTCCTTTGTCCTTGGTGCCTCTGAACTTTATACCTTCTTTAGAATCTCCATTCCTCTTGCCTCTACCCCATTTTTTGCAGCTCTTGTTTTAAGCTGGGCGAGAGCACTGGGCGAATTTGGAGCAACTATTATGTTTGCAGGCAATTTTATGGGTAAAACTCAGACCTTACCTCTGGCAGTTTATTCAACCCTCCAGTCCAGCATGGCATCTGCCACTGCAGTGGCAATGGTGCTTGTGGCTCTCTCAATGGTAGTTCTCCTTTCCTTTGAAGTCATGGGGAGGAATATCAGTGCTTGAGGTGGACTTTGAAAAAAACTTCAGAGGTTTCAGCCTGAGAATGGACTTCAGAGTGGATAGAGAGGTTCTTGTACTTTTAGGAAAGAACGGCTCAGGCAAGACTTCCACTCTAAAAGCTGTTGCAGGCCTTCTCAATCCTGATGTAGGCTCCATTAAAATTCAGGGTTTTCCTGTTTATGAGTCCTGGTCAAAGATAAATCTCTCCCCTCAGGATAGAGGTGTTGGCTATGTCTTCCAGGACCTGGCACTTTTTCCCCATATGAATGTCTTTGAAAATGTGGCTTTCGGTCTCCTGGCGAGAGGTTTGAAGAGATCTACAATTTCCACGAGGGTGGAGGAGGTGCTGGAGGAATTTGATCTTCTGGGGTTGAGAGATTTGAAGCCCTCTCACCTTTCTGGCGGTCAGAAGCAGAAAGTTGCTCTGGCAAGAACTTTAATCACAAGGCCTAAAGTGCTTCTTCTCGATGAGCCTTTCTCAGCCCTTGACCCTGAGACAAGAGAAGAGGTTCGGCAGGAGGTAATGGATATTCTTAAAAGTCACCCCATGCCAACTGTGCTGGTAACCCACGATTATCTGGATGCTCTGGCTCTTGGTGATAGAGTAGCCTATGTGGACAGGGGGAGAATAGTCTTTTCTGAAAAAATAAATGACTTCAAAAGGAGGTTAAAAGATTGGAGTGGTTCCTACAGTGCCCTCACAATCCAGAGATAGGCAGAAAGCCTATTTTCTTTGACACAACGCTGCGGGATGGCGAGCAGACACCAGGGGTGAGCTTTTCTCCAGAAATGAAGCTGGAGATTGCTATTGAGCTGGATGCTCTGGGAATAGAGGAGATTGAGGCAGGGTTTCCTGTAGTTTCGCCAGGTGAATTTAAGGCAGTTAGGATGATCTGCAAGGAGGGGCTATCCTCTAAAATATTTGCTCTTTCAAGGGCGAGAATTTCAGATATTGAAGCAGCTATTGATGCTGGAGTGGAGGGGATTTCTCTCTTCACCTCTATAAGTCCTGTGCATCTGAAGTACAAGATGAGGCGTCCAAAGGAGGAGGTGGTTCGCAGTGCCCTGGAGGCTCTTGAATTTGCCAAGGACCATGGCCTCTTTGTTTCCTTTTCAAGTGAGGATGCCACAAGAACGCCCCTTGGTGAGCTCTTTGCCCTCTACAGGATGGCAGAAGAGAGAGGGGCAGACAGAGTCCACATTTCTGATACTGTAGGCGTGGCAACACCTCAGGCATATCAGCACATAGTAGGCTTTTTCAGGAAAGTTCTGAAATCAGGTACGCAGATTGGAGTGCATACTCACAATGACTTTGGCCTTGCGACAGCCAATGCTCTGGCAGGCGCAGTTGCGGGTGCAGATATGGTCTCAGTTACAGTTAACGGCATTGGCGAAAGAGCTGGCAATGCTTCTCTCCAGGAGGTGGCTCTGGCTCTGGAAGTTCTCTATGGCATTGATTCTGGTATTGACAAAAGTAAAATTCTCAAGCTTTCTCGCCTTGTGGAAGAGTACTCAGGCATCAAAATTCCTGAAAATAAGCCTGTTATCGGCAAAAATGCTTTCAGGCACGAGTCGGGTGTGCATGTGGATGCTGTACTCAGAAATCCTCTGACCTATGAACCCTTCCTTCCTGAGGTAATAGGTCAGAGAAGGGAGATAATTATTGGCAAACACTCAGGCAGGCACGCTCTGGAAAAAAAGCTATCTGAACTGGGCCTCTTCGGGAAGGAGCCTTCAAAGTTACTGGATGAGATAAAGAGAATTGGCGATAGGGGATATGCTGTAACAGAGGAGGACCTTGAAGCACTTATATCTACTGCAAGTTTAGAGACAAAGTTAAGATAATCTATTTGAGGAAGAATGGTCATAAGATTAGATGGAATTGTGATATAATTGAGGGAATTATATCAGTCTTCTCCTTCTTTTGGTACAAAATCCTTATATTTTGCAAAAAGAAGAGTAATGAGAACGGTTGCCAGGATAAAGGCAGGTGTGTTCACAAGCCATAGAAGTATTAACAGACTGTACAAAAGACCACGACTGCCAAGGGTATAGAAGCTGGAACCCTTGTTTAGTAGTGTTGCCAGATACCTGTGGGCTGGGATTCCCATATATTCAGATATTATCATAGGGGGAGTAGTGACCATGATGGATACCATCCTGTAATATCTCAAAGAAGACATGAAAAAGATAAATGAAAGGGACAACAATCCAACCATGAATAGTATCTTGAACTCAAAAAGATCAATATTCATAATTTTTATGTTTTTTTCTATCGAATCAAGGTTTATTAGGACGTTCATAACGGCACCTACAAAAATAAGGGATGAAGAAGCTAGGAAGGTATTAACATAAATTAAATCCCTGAGCTGTTGTACTAGTACGATGTGCTCATTATTTTTTAGCACATATTCGATTCCTTTTTCCCTGAAGATATCAATACGTGTTTTAATTGCCCTTGTTTGGCATTTCTTAGAATGGATGAAGTATAATCCATGATATCCAGCAGAACATAATAGGAATATCACTAAGGCTAGAAGATTCAATAGGGATAGAGAATCGAACATAAAAGAGTTTTACTAATTAATGTAATAAAAAATTATGGTAGAAACTTTAAGTAACTCACCCTTTTTCCTCTATCCGATAAAACTCTCTAAATATTTTGTATATTGTGAATGTTACTACTAAGGGTAGTAATAAAAATGGAGGTGAGTAAATGGAGAAAATAATAGTAGAAATAACAAAAGTTGACCATGAAGACCTGAGGAAGATAATGGAAAAAGAGAATTTTGAAACAGAATCTCAGGCTATTAGATACTTGATTGATAAAGAGATTTCTGCACCGAGACTCTAAAATAGGGCTAGGTGGAGTTTTCTCTTAGGTCTTGTCTAATCGCTGAATAAATATTGTAATATGAGGTGGTGGTAAATATGCTAAAAGTTGTTTTCCATGTGGATGAGGACAGTACTCCAAGGTTTGAACTTTCCTTGGTAAATATAATAAATCTCCAGAAAGACGTAGGCCCCGAGAATGTGGATATAGCACTGTTGGCCAATGGGAATGCAGTAAAGCACTTTGTAAGGGAGGCCAATATGGAACATCTACCAAAACTTGAAGAACTGCATAAGAAGGGTGTGAAGTTCTATCTGTGCAATAATGCAATGAATAAGCATAAACTCAAAAAGGAGCAGATGTTTGACTTCTGTGAGGTTGTTCCTGCTGGGGTTACAAAACTTGTAAAACTTCAGAATGAGGGCTATGCTTATATAAAGCCATGAAAATGTGTGGTTCCTATAAAGAGCGCATAAATTCAGAGCCGGTTAAAAACCTGGATGTGATGAAAATGACTGGTCTTGCCTGTGGTATAAAGGGCGGGAGTAAAGACAGTGTCTCTATTAGATGGATAGACAATTTTCAGTTTCTTGGCACAGCAAGAGAGCATTCTGTTGTAGTAGACCAGAAGGAAGAGAGAGGTGGCAGTAATACGGGTTTTAAGCCAACTGAGCTTCTACTCCTTTCTCTGGGCAGCTGTATGGGAACAACAATTGTGGCTAAAGCTGAGCTGGAAGGCCTCGATGTTAGCGAGCTTAAGTTGGACGTGGATATTGAGAAGGTCTTTGAGGATGAAGTAAAATGGAAGATGAATATAAATGTCCACATTGATGGAGATATAAGCCCAGAAGCCAAGAAAAAGCTGGTTAGCGAGGCAGAAAAAGAATGTAAAATCTCCAATATTTTAAGGAGCATTTGTGAAATTCAAGCAAAGCTTAAGTGACAGTCTCATATAAAGGCCCTTTTTAATTTGACATTATTACTACTCACAGCAGTAATAATACCACATCCATATTGTGGAGATTCATAAAAACTGATGCTAAAGTGGTAGGATGAAAAAGATTCCGGAACTTGATAAAACGTGCACTGGCTGCATGGCCTGTGTATATGCATGTCCAGCTTCTGCTATTACAGTCAACAAAAATACACCTTCAATTGATGAAAAAAAGTGCTTTGGGTGCTGGCACTGTGTGGAGGTATGTGAGGCAAGAGCTGAAAAGAGGGAGCTCTCTCTTCTTAAGTATATGCCCCAAAAGGATTGTGGGAAGTGTGGTAAGGCAAGCTGCAGTGAGCTTCTTTGTACAAAGGAACTGGAAAAATGCCCCCTTTTATCCACTGAAATGAGGAGAGCCTTAAAGTTTGCCATGGAAGCGGAACAGTTTATGAATGTCCCTGTGACGGACACTATTATTCCCACAAAAACAGGGTTCTTTGAGATAGGTCGCCCCAAGACCAATTCCCCTGTCATAGTCACATCCAACTATATTCATACGACTTCGAATATTGCCTTAGTCCTGGAGAGCTGTGGCATTGACGCATATGTAATGGTGGTGGACACCGGTGGTTATTGCATGGCACTTGCACTTACACTGGGCAATTTCCTCCCCGGCAGTCTTAAGGATGAAATAAAAAATTCAGGTCTTGAAAAGAAAGTCTTTCATAGGCTACTAATTCTCCCGGAGCAGGCAAAGATTGTGGACTTCTCAGAGATCGACTGGGAGATTGTCTTTGGGCCAAACCGGATGGAGGAACTGCCTGCGTTTTTGATCAAGAATTGGAACGAACTTCTGGAGGATTTCCTTCTGGAAAGCATGATATACTGAATAACGAGGTGAGCTGCTATGGTTTCTGCTCATTCACGGCACGTGGGTAGTGTTATAAGCAACATACCAACAGGCTCCTTTCACAGAAGGCTTCTCATGATAGCAGGTTCTGCCTGGGCCTTTGACGTCATGGAGGTTATAATCATTGCCTTTACCCTTCCAATACTTATAAGGGAATGGCACCTCTCTGGCAAGATTGCAGCTGTGTTTGCTCCAATGGTGGAGGCATGGCTGTTCCAGTACTCACTCTTTCTTGCCCTGCTAGTGGCCTCCATTGCCTTTCTCATTGGCGGAGTTATTGTGCTTTTATTTGGAAAGGAGACAAAAGGAGTTGTATTGAGGTAGAAATATGAAGGCTGCAGTATTGGTGTCCCCCGGAAAGATAGTCTTTAAAGAAAGGGACATAAAAGAGCCCGGGCCATACGAGGTACTACTTAGGGTTGTCTATGCAGGAATCGCCGGGACAGACCTGAGAATTTATAAGGGTGTCTTGACCCCAAAGCTCCCCTTAGTACTCGGGCAGGAGTTTGCTGGGTTAGTAGAGGATGTTGGCAGCTCTGTAAAGGGATTCTCAAGGGGCGATTTCGCTGCAGTAGAGCCTGTGGTAAGATGTGGTAGGTGCGAATACTGTCTGTCCGGTAGATACAACCTATGCGAAAAGCTTAAAGTCCTGGGAGTAAGTACTGACGGTGGGTTCGCCCAGAAAATTGTGCTGCCGGAATATATGCTCCACAGGATACCAGAGGGTGTTGACCCGAAGGAGGCATCCCTGGTAACCCCTGCTGCTGTGGCCCTGTATGCTCTACAGAGGGCAGAGGTCTCCTTTGGCGACAGGGTAGCGGTGCTGGGTGGCGGCGCCATAGGACTCTCGGCTCTCCAATTTGCTAGGGCCCAGGGTGCTGAGGTGGTATTGGTGGAGCCCTTGAAAAAGAGGAGAGCCTTGGCAAAAGCTCTTGGAATAGATGTATTAACCCCTGAGGAAGCGACAGAATCCCTTTCAGGAAGAGCAGACGTTGTAGTGGAGGCATCGGGTAATCCTGCGGCAGTAAGCAGTGCCATTGAAATTGTTAAAAAGGGCGGAAGGGTATCAATTGCAGGCGCTTTTGGCGAGATGGGAAATATAAACCTGATGGAACTGGTAAAAAAAGACATCAGAATTAGTGGTACTTGGCTGTATCCCAATGTCTTTGGTAAAGTAATTCAGGCGCTGGCCAAAAAGAAAATCAATTTGAAATCCTATATCACCCATGAGTTCAGGTTTAACGATATTGAGAAGGCCTTTGATAAGGCTCAGAGTGAAGAAGCCCTCAAAGTGCTGCTTGATTTCAGTTAGCGGAGGAACTGACAATGGATAAAGAGAGAATTATAGCGCTGCTGAAAAAATTCAACCTAACTGAATATGAAGCCAAGACCTATCTCGCCTTGGCCCAGATAAAAACAGGAACAGCCTGGAGTATCAGCAAGAAAAGCGGTGTACCCCAGCCCAAAACCTATGGTGCATTGAAAAACCTAGCGGAGAAGGGCTTTATTGAGATTCAGCCAGGAAAACCTCTAAAATACAGGGCCCTGGACCCAGAAGTTGCTATGACCAATTATATAGAGAGATTTAAGGAAAAATGTGAGTTAAAGGTTAAAGAACTGGAAAAGTCTACAGAAATTATTGTTGAGGCCTTGAAAGAGATAGAAGATAAGGTTTCTGTCCAGGAGGAGGTTGTTTGGATAGTCAGGGGTAAAGATAATATCATCCATAAAGCCAGGGAGATAATCGGTAAAGCTGAAAAAGAGGTTTTAATCGCAGGAGTCAGGCCCATACCCCATTTAAGTTGTGGAGACATTATCTATGAGGTTTCAAAGAAATTAAAGGTCCGGGTTCTGGGTAGATTTGGAAAAAGCTGTTATGAGGAATTGTTGAAAAATGGAATAGAGGTCAGGTTATTCGATTATTTTTATGCTTATATGGTCATTGCAGACGATAAGGAAGTACTTCTTGTGATCGAGGATGAAGCTGGTGGTCTCTTGGGGATTTGGAGTTCCAGCAGGGAATTTGTCAGGGCAAATAGGAGCCAGTTTGACACCATGTGGAAGACAGCCGGGAGGGCAGATAAGTCGATTAAGGGTAGATAATCCCGTTTTTAGTCAGTATCAACCTTTTCAATTCTTGCAGGGATATAATTTCTGGAAACACCACCGCAAACCGGGTCAGAGAGGAGGTGTATCTCTTTCCTAGAGGTGTCCCTTAAAGCTAGAGGGTTCATGTTGACCCCTTTCCCAATATCTGGGTCGCCTTTAATGACTCTGCCACCGATGGTATAGTCCTTTGAACCCCACTCGTTGTGGCAGTAGCCATCGGCAAAGGCGGGTTTTAATCATACATTTGTACCCTTGTGAATTCCACTTTGATACTTTCTCTCTCATCCCCTGTCAGTTTACAGGTGGAGATACGTTTAAATATATTGGAAAATCACCCCATGAGATACTGTGGAAGTATTTTATATTAGGGTTTGAGAACTTGATTCTCCTGCTAAGCATAATTTTATGAATTTTCATAATTTCTCATAAAACGACATAAAATTACATAAAAATGCATAATTCACCCATATTAATTCTCAAAAATCTTTTTATATTGCATATCTTACAATATTGCCTGTAATCTAAAAAATAAGGAGGTAAACCATGAAAATGAGAAGGTATCTGTTGATGGGAATAGTTCTTGTGCTATTCCTTGCGACTCAGGTATATGCAGAGGAGAGTCCCTGGGTAACAGAGGCCACTCCAGAGGATGCAATAACCTACATATGGCTGCTTCTGGCAGGCGGTCTTGTGTTTTTGATGCAGGCTGGTTTTGCCATGCTGGAAGCTGGGTTCTGCAGGGTTAAGAACACCACAAATATACTGATGAAGAACCTCATGGACTTCTCAGTGGGCATTCTTGTGTTCTGGGCTGTTGGCTATGCCATAATGTGGGGCTCTGAGTCCAACCTGTTCTTTGGCTACAGCGACTTCTTCCTCAGAGGCTTTGATGCATCTGGCTATAACAACTGGTTCTTCCAGATGGTCTTCGCTGCTACAGCAGCCACAATAGTATCTGGTGCCATGGCAGAGAGAACTAAGTTCAAGGCCTATCTAATTTATACAGCCATTGTGACAGGCATAATATATCCAGTCTACAACCACTGGGTATGGAGCGGCAACGGCCTATTCTGGGTTGACGGCGGCACAAGCTTTATTACAGAGTTTTTCGGTGTTGATGGCCACGACTTCGCAGGCTCTGGCGTGGTACATGCTGTGGGCGGCTACGTAGCTTTGGCAGGTGCCCTAGTGCTGGGCCCGAGGATAGGGAAATTTGTGAATGGCAAGCCAGTTCCCATGCCAGGGCATAATATGGCCTTAGCCACTTTAGGTGCCTTCCTGCTCACCTTTGGCTGGCTGGGCTTCAATGGTGGCTCCACACTGAGCGGCCTTGATGTAAACTACAACCTGGTTGTGGTGAACACCTTCCTGGCAGCAGGTGCAGGTGCAGTGGCTGCAATGTTCCTATCCTGGTACAGAGGTAAGAAGCCAGATATTGCCTTCACCATCAACGGCATGATCGCAGGTTTAGTGGCTATAACTGCTCCCTGCGGTTCTGTTGACCCCTGGGCAGCTGTGATTATAGGTGCTATAGGCGGTGTGATAAGCTACTTCGGCTACCTCTTCAATGAGAATGTCCTGAAGGTTGACGACCCGGTAGGCGCAATACCAGTTCACGGGTATGCAGGTACCTGGGGTGTAATTTCTGTGGGCATCTTCTCCAACGGCATTGAGAAGATCTATGCTGCAAACGCTCCAGGTCTGCTCTACGGCGGCACATCGCTATTCGGCGTGCAGGTGGTAATGGCACTGGTCAACTTCATCTGGGCCTTTGGCGCAGGGCTTATAATGTTTAAGTTCATTGACGCCATAGTCGGCCTGAGAGTCTCTCCCGAAGAGGAGCAGGAAGGTCTGGATATTACAGAGCATGGTGCATCTGCCTATCCTGAGTGGAGCACCAGTTAGGTGGTGATTGCAATGAAGAAGATAGAGGCCATTGTAAGGCCTGAGAAACTGGATGAAGTGAAGCTTGCTCTCGAAGAGATAGGCTGCATAGGTATGACAGTCAGCGAGGTCAAGGGCCGAGGAAGGCAGAAGGGCATAGTGCAGCAGTGGCGAGGGAGAGAGTACAGAGTTGACCTCCTTCCCAAGGTCAAGCTTGAGATTGTAGTTGGCAATGAGCTTGCTGAGAAGGTTGTTGAGACTATAGTTGAGACAGCAAGGACTGGCAAAGTTGGAGATGGCAAGATCTTTGTGCTACCAGTAGAAGAAGTGGTGAGAGTCAGAACTGGCGAGAAGGGTGAAAAGGCTGTAGGGCAGGGCCATGAGGTCTGCTGAAGGCTCTTGCCTTTTCCCATCTTTTTATTTTAAATCTGGAGGTGATAGAGTATGATGAGAATTGAAGCAATTATAAGACCTGATAAAAAGTGGAAAGTTAGAGATGCTCTTGCTGAGGCTGGCATTCCCTTCACAAAGTATGACAGCGAGGGCATAGGCTCTCAGCTTGGTATTAAGGAGATTGAGGGCAAGCCCTACAGGTTTGAGTTTCTTGAGAAGGTGACCTTTGTATGCGTGGTTAAAGATGAAGAGGTTGACAAAACCTGCGAACTTATTGCAGAGGCTGCCTATACTGGCAGACCAGGTGACGGTAAAATATTTATCAGCAGAATAGAGGGTGTGAGGAAAATAAGGGATATGAAGGGATAAGAACCAGTTATGAAAGTTTCATAAATTGTATGCTTACATTCTTATCTTTTCTTAAACTTTCCTAATTTTTCTCAATAACGCTTATAAATTCATAATTTGAGCTACCTCTAAATGATATCTCGAAAAAAAGGAGGTAGTGAAAAATGGTAAATGCTGAGGTATTTCAAACTTCAAGCAGTATGTTCTTTCTTATATGGGGCGGCGTGCTTGTCTTCTCCATGCATGCAGGCTTTGCCTTTCTTGAGGCAGGCCTTGTGAGGAGAAAGAGTGTTGTAAATGCCTTCAACAAGATTTTAATGGAGTGGTTAATAGCAGGAGTCGGTTATTTTGTTCTTGGCTATGGTATAGCTCACGGTATCTATTTTGCATTGATGAGCGTTGGAGCTATAGAGGAAGCAGGGCTTCAGTATAATCTTGCCCACTACTTCTTCATGCTTACCTTTGCCACTGCCGCCATAGCAATTATCTCAGGAGGCGTGGCAGAGAGGGTCAAGTTCAGAGCACATCTTGTGGCTGCTACCTTTGTTACATCTCTCATATACCCCTTCTTTGAGGGTCTTGTGTGGGACTCAGGTGCTATTCTGGGCAACCCTCTGGGCAGTGATACTGGATTTCTTGCTGGTATGTTTGGTGCACCATTCCACGACTTCGCCGGCTCTGTTGTTGTGCATGCCATAGGCGGTTGGCTTGCTTTACCTGCTGTCTATATCCTTGGGCCCAGGCTGGGAAGATATGTGAACGGTAAGGTTAATGAGTTCCCCATTCATTCAGTGCCCTATGTAGCCCTGGGCTCCTGGTTCCTGGCTGTAGGCTGGTATGGCTTCAATGTTGCAAGTGCTGGATCTCTTGGAGCTTTAAATCTTGGTCTTGTAGCTGCCAACTCAACTCTTGCAATGGCGGGCGGTGGTCTCGTTGCTGCCCTGCTTTCTAGAAACGACCCGGGCTTTCTGCACAATGGCGTTCTCGCTGGTCTTGTTGCAGTCTGCGCTGGCAGTGACCTCTACCATCCTCTTGGCGCCTTTATTGTTGGTGGCGTTGCAGGTGCAATACTTGTTTACGGCTTCAAGTTTGAAGTTGAAGTTCTCAAGCTTGATGATGTGCTTGGTGTCTGGCCACTCCATGGCCTTGGCGGTGCCTGGGGCGGCATTGCAGCAGGTATTTTTGGGCTGCCAGCCCTTGGCGGTGCAGGTGGAGTTAGCTTTATGTCCCAGCTTTCAGGCACTATTATAGGTATTGTCTACGCCCTGGTTGCCGCAACAATTTTATACAAGGCAGTTGACTTAACAATAGGGCTCAGAGCGTCAGAGGAAGATGAGCGTATGGGTCTTGATATGGCATATCACAGAACAGATGCCTACCCTGAAGATGCAGCTATGAGGTGATTTTAATGAAGAAGATAGAGGCCGTCATAAGGCCTGAGAAACTGGATGAAGTGAAGCTTGCTCTCGAAGAGATAGGCTGCAT
>CAZCRG010000009.1:0-29933 GCA_964501105.1 Candidatus Hydrothermarchaeota archaeon
GTTACAAGGGGATAAGATTGAATTACAAGGGGAGAGGGGGGGCCCTATTCCAACTAGAAAAGGTTTATCTGCATTTATTGTTTTATTAATATTATGGAGACAATTGTTGAGCTTAAGTACCAGTATAACTTCAACTATGAAGATGAGAAAAATCTCAAAGAGCTGAAAAATTTTGGAGAAAAATACAGAGAAGAATTTGTTGAAAAACTTCATACTTACATCCACAACTTCAAAGATGTAGATAAATACTTTCCAAGAGAAGAGATTAAAAAAAGACACAAAGAGAAGTTAATGAAGTGGTTCACCTTATTATTCTCAGGCAGCTATGGTTCACAGTATCTTAAGAATATATACAGAACTGGAGAGGTCCATTTAAAGATAGGATTACCGCCTCACTATCTCCATGCCACCATGAACTTTGTAAGAGAATTTATTCACAGTAAGCTCACTTCAGAATTTGGATGCACAAAGGATAGAGACAGATACTTCCAATCCATTCAAAAGCTTCTTGACTTAAATCTTGATGTAATGTCAGGCTCCTACAGAGAAGAAGAACTCAAGCTATATCTGGCATCAGGAAAATTACATAGAATTGCAATAGAAGCTATAAGAAGAATTATATACGGCTTTGATTTTTTCATAGTTATTGCCCTGCTAACAGCAGGACTTTTCCTTATCTACTTTATTTTAGAAGAGGGGCTTATGGTAGTTAGAGGCATACTTCCACTGGAAAAGGGTGCGCTTGGTATTATGGGATCAAGTCTTATACTATATGCTATTTCAGAGCTTTTGTCAGGGGAAATAACAAAGTTAAGGGGAGGGACAATGAGCCTGAAGATATTTGTCAGTGTAGCTCTGGCTGCAATAATAAGAAAGGTCCTTATAACTTCCCTTTCACCTGAGAAGACAAATGAACTTTTAGTACTCAGCGTCCTCCTTATAAGTCTTGGAATAGTTTACTGGATAATAAGAAAGGTGGAAGGAAAATATTAAGAGTAAAAGTAGAAACAGGAAAAATGTATCCCGGCGGCCGGATTTGAACCAGCAACCTAGGGATCTACAGTCCCCCGCTCTGCCAAGTTGAGCTACGCCGGGTGGTTACTATGGAAACTTTAACAAGGTAAATTTGTTGAATTGTGGTATATATAAGCGCAATAGACTGAAAACCTATCTTTCTTATATTGGTAATATTTGTTAAACTTGCTGGAGATTGTAGCCTTTTTTAAAGGTGGTGTGAATTGGAGTTAATGGAATTCAGAACTACAGAAGAAATTGAAGTACCCAAGAATCTGATAGACCAGGTTATAGGGCAGGAGAGGGCAGTTGAGATAATAAAGAAAGCTGCTAAGCAGAAGCGGCATGTACTCCTTATTGGTGATCCGGGTACAGGAAAGAGTATGCTGAGTCAGGCCATGAGTGAGCTTTTGCCTACTGAAGAGCTCCAGGATATTCTGGTTTTTCCTAACCCGGAGGACAAAAATAATCCCAGAATTGAAGTGCTCAAGGCTGGGGAAGGGGAAGCAATAGTTGAACGCCACAAGGAGCAGAAGCGCAAAGTTGAGGCACCAATAAACACTATGTTTAAAGTTCTATTTATCTCAATAATGTTTCTTGTGCTCTACTATATGCTGGTGCTCCAGCAGCCCTATGTACTCTTCCTTGGTATAATTGCCTTTGTTTTCCTCCTCATGGGCAGGCAGTATGTAAGGGTTAAGGATGATGTACTGATTCCCAAAATTCTTGTGAACAATAAAGACAAAAATAAGGCACCCTTTATTGATGCAACTGGCAGCCATGCCGGTGCCCTTCTGGGAGATGTCAGACATGACCCCTTCCAGAGTGGCGGTCTTGAAACTCCACCCCATGAGCTTATAGAGCCAGGTGCCATTCACAAGGCAAATAAAGGCGTACTCTTTATTGATGAAATTGCCACCTTAAGCATTGAATCCCAGCAGTCTCTTCTCACTGCTCTTCAGGAAAAGAAGTTCCCAATTACAGGTCAGAGTGAGAGAAGCTCGGGCGCAATGGTGAGAACTCAGCCAGTTCCCTGCGACTTTATTCTTGTGGCAGCTGGCAACTTAGAAGTTATAAGAAAAATGCATCCTGCTTTGAGGTCAAGAATTCGAGGCTATGGCTATGAGATTTATATGAATGATGTTATGGACGACACCCTCGAAAACAGAAACAAACTTGTTCAGTTTATAGCTCAGGAGGTAGTCAAAGACGGCAAGATACCCCACTTCACCAGAGAGGCTGTAATAGAAATTATAGAGGAAGCCAGGCGCAGAGCAGGGAGAAGGGGAAAGTTAACATTGAAGCTGAGAAATCTTGGCGGCCTTGTCAGGGCTGCTGGCGATGTTGCCATAAGCGAGGGTGCAATCTATGTTGAAGCAAAGCACGTGAGAAAGGCAAAGAACATAGCAAGGACACTGGAGCAGCAGATAGCTGACCGCTACATCAGCATGAAAAAGGACTACAATGTTTACACCACTGAGGGCAGCGAGGTGGGTAAGGTAAATGGCCTGGCTGTAATAGGCAGCGACTCAGGTGTAATTCTCCCCATTGTGGCAGAAGTGGCTCCTGCCCAGAGCAGAGAGGAGGGTAAAATAATTGCCACTGGCAAGCTGAAAGTTATTGCCAAAGAGGCAATTCAGAACGTTTCAGCAATTATCAAAAAGCACACTGGTAGAGATATCTCCAACTATGATGTCCATATCCAGTTCCTCCAGACCTATGAGGGTGTGGAAGGAGACAGTGCAAGCATAAGTGTTGCTACAGCAGTTTTCTCTGCCCTGGAGGGTATACCAGTGGATCAGAGTGTTGCCATGACAGGCAGCCTGAGCGTCAGAGGCGATGTTCTACCTGTTGGTGGTGTGAACGCAAAGATTGAGGCTGCCATAAATGCAGGGATAAAGAAGATTTTAATTCCCCTGGGGAATCTCAAAGATGTAATGGTGGATAAGAAGAAGATAGGAGATGTTAAAATAGTACCTGTCTCAACTATCTCCCAGGTTCTGGAGGAATCTCTGGCCTGGAGTCCCGAGAAGGACAGCCTTCTCAAAAAATTCAGCTCTCTCCTAACCCTGCCAAAGAAGATTGACAAAGCCCTGCCAAATGTAGAAAAACAGGGAACTTAACTCTGGTGATTACATGGAAGATATTTTGGAAGATATTTTTAATCTTAAAGCTAGGTTTATTGAGGTTTATTATCATAGAGTTAAAAGTACCACAATCGCCATGAAGGACGGAAAAGCCAGTGAAATAACCTCTGGACTGAACTCGGGCGTTGGAATAAGAGTGCTCAATAAGGGCTGGGGCTTTGCCTATACCAATGACATGAAGAAAATAAAGGAAGCTGCCCTGAAGGCTCTAAAAGGTTCAGAAGTGGGCACAAAAAAGATTTCCATTAAAGAAGTCAACAGCATTCAGGATAGTGTGGAACTTAAACCTAAAAGAGATTTCTCAAGAGTTACCCTTGATGAAAGGCTTGAGCTTTTGAAGGAGGCTGAAGAGGCTGCAAGAGATGCCGAAGAAGTTGTGAGCACAGGCTTTAACTACAGTGAGGCTCAGGTGGAGAGCCTATATATGAACTCTGAAGCCTCTAAGATAAAATCAAAACTTTCCAGAGGTGCTCTCTACTCAC
The DNA here is from genome assembly GCA_964501105.1 of Candidatus Hydrothermarchaeota archaeon. Classification (GTDB taxonomy): domain Archaea; phylum Hydrothermarchaeota; class Hydrothermarchaeia; order Hydrothermarchaeales; family BMS3B; genus BMS3B. The sequence goes on from CAZCRG010000009.1 coordinate 3,644, forward strand.
AGGTTTTTGTGAAGAGCAATGGAAAGCTTCAGGTGGGAATGGAGAGGCTGGGTGGTACAGGAGGCTTTGAGCTTTTTAAAGAGGCTGGAAGCTCTGCAAGAAAGGCTGCTGAGAAGGCATTGAGGCTCCTCAATGCAAGAGTTGCACCTTCTGGTAGCTTCACAGTTGTTTTAGACCCCAAGCTTACAGGCGTCTTTATTCATGAAGCCCTGGGCCATGCCGTGGAAGCCGACCATGTGCTCCAGGGCGAGAGTATAGTCTCTGACAAGCTGGGCAAAAAAATAGGATCAGAACTTGTTACCATCCACGACGACCCAACCTTAGAGGGCAGCTTTGGATTCTATTTTTACGACAGCGAGGGAGTGAAGGCAAGAAAAACCACACTTCTCAAGGAAGGAGTATTAAAAGGTTTCCTTCACTCCAGAGAGACAGCCTCTGCTCTTAACACTGAGCCCACTGGCAATGCTCGTGCCCAGGGCTACAACTATCCCCCTGTGCCCAGAATGAGCAACACCTATTTAGAACCAGGAGACTGGAGTTTTGATGAGATAATTTCAGAGGTTAAGTATGGAGTTTATCTCCTGGGCTCTAAGGGCGGCGAGGTTGACCCAGCAAGAGGTGTATTCCAGTTCTCTGCTGAGGAGGGCTTTATAATAGAAAATGGTGAAATTAAAGAGAGTGTAAGAGATGTAGCTCTTTCAGGAGAAACTCTCGAGATTTTGAAGAATATAGATGCTGTAGGTAAAGAATTTGAACTCAGTGTAGGATTCTGCGGTAAGTCCGGGCAACTGGTGCCTGTAGGTGATGGCGGTCCAAGCATAAGGACCTATGCCAGTGTTGGAGGCACAGCATGAATATAGATAAAGCTCTTAGTTATCTCTCTGAAAAGGCTGATCTGGCTGAAATCTACTTTACAGAAGAGAATTCAGAGAAAATTGAGGTAGAAGGAAAAGAAATCAGGCTCACCAAAGCAGGTTACTCCAGAGGATATGGGATAAGAGTTATAAAAGACTCCCGCCTTGGATTTTATCACACCAATGAACTCTCAAAAGAAGCTCTTGATAAAGCCTTGCAGATAGCCAGAGTGGCAAAAAAAGATGAGAACTTCTGCCTCCCTTCAGAAAAAAGATATCCTGATGTTAAGGGAACTTATGACAAAAAAATAGAGGAGCTTGAAATAGAAAAAGCAAAAGACTACCTCACTGTAATGCTTGAAAAGGCTGAGGATTATAAAGTTAGAGTCACAACTGCAGCAGTCTCCTGGGGGCACTACAGCTATGAAGTTTACAACACTCTGGGCGTGGAGGCTCGAGATAGAGGGACAAGCATCTTTGCCTATATGAGCACAGTAGCTGGAGAAATAGACAAAAGCTCCACTGGAATTTACTACGATACTTCAAGGAATCTTGATTTAGATTTTGAGTTTATAGGCAGAGAGGCATCAGTTCTTGCAAAGGAGTCTCTCAATCCAGAGAAAATTGAAACTCGAGATTACACTGTTATTCTAAAGCCCATGGCTGTAACTGAGCTTCTTGAAAATGCCCTGATACCAAGCTTCAGTGCCGACAATATTCAGAGGCAGAGAAGCCTCCTCTCAGGGAAAAAGGGAGAGAAGATTTTCGGGAATGTTACTATTATAGACGACGGAACTCTAAAAGCTGGCCTTCTAACCAGCAGAATGGACGGTGAGGGCAAAGCTACTGAGAAAAAGGTGCTTGTGGAGAAGGGAGTAGTTAAAGAATTTCTCTACGACTGCTACACTGCAAGAAAGGAGGGAAGAGAAAGCAACGGCTCAGCTTCAAGAAGTTCATATTCAGCTCTTCCAAAAATAGATGCCTCAAACTTTATAATATCAGGAGAAGAAAGCTCGAGTTTAGATGCAGAGCTTGTGGTTAATGGACTTATTGGTGCTCACACTTCCAATCCCATTACTGGAGACTTCTCTGTGGAGGTTAGGAATGCCTATCTTAAAGGCAAGCCTGTGAAAAAGGCAATAATCTCAGGAAATGTTTTTGAACTTATGAATCAAATCTCTGCTTTAGGTAAAGACTATCATCAGTTTTCCAACGTGTTCACACCAAGTATTGAGCTTGACAATATAAGAGTGGTGGGATAATGAGGCTGAAAGTAAGAACAATGCCCCTGAGGAAGAAAATGCAGGCAAGGGAAGAGGAGAGAATTAAAAAAAGCTATAGAGAGATTCTGGATAACCTCAAGCTCGGGGATGGAGAGGAGATAAAGACCCAGTGCTTTGATGTCACCAGCTTTATTGAGGGCTGCAAGCTTCTAAATAGATATAAGGTATGTATCAAGTATGGAAAAGGGGTTCGCTACTTTATAACCATCTACTTCAAAAGATATGAGAAGATTCACGACGTACTAACTCTCTTTTTCGACGAGGAGGGCAGGCACATAGAAACAGAGTACCTTCACACCCTGGGTACAATTCACAGAATTGAGAAGAAAGAAGATGTCAAGAACTACGAGAAGTCCATAGAGAAGATTTTTTCAAAGATCCTGGGTGAGGAGGTAGAGCTTGAAATTGAGTAGCAGAGAGAGAAGCTGCCTCTATGCTTCAGGCGATATTTTAGGCAGAGAGCTAGCAGAAAAGCTGGAGAAGCCTGAGAATCTTGAAGATTTTCTCTCAAAACTGCTCAATCAGAGTATAGCTTTATTAACCTTTGAATATAAACTGCTAAGCGATAAGGATGCACTGCTTACAATCAAAAAAAGTGCCTTCTGGGAAATTGTGGATAGAACATCTATAGATAAGATAAAAAAGGCTGGATGCAGATCTGAGAGGCTTTTTATAGAGGCTGCCCTTAGAGAATTCTTTCCCAGGGCTGAAGTTATTAAGGTTAATTGCAGGGCTGAAGGAGACAAAGAGTGTGAGCTAACTATAAGACTCTATCTGGAGTAGAGCCCCACAAGCTCACCCCGCTGGAGAATATGCCCCTTCATTGTCCTTTCAAGGGTTTTTTTATTTGCCCCTTCTTCAAGATTTAACTCACTGTCGAGAGCATAAACCTTGAAAATATACCTGTGAGGCTTCCCCGGAGGAGGACAGGGACCAGAGTAGCCTACTCTTCCAAAATCATTTATGCCCTGCCTTGCATATATGGGCTCAGAAGTCTCCTTCTCCTTTGGGATTCCTCCCGGAATATATGTTTTTTCATCAGCCTTTATATTCCAAATCACCCAGTGAATAAAGGTGCCTGAAGGAGCATCAGGGTCCTCAACAATTACTGCAATAGTTTTTGCCTTTTCTGAGACTCCATCAATACTCAGGGGAGGAGAGATATCTTCTCCATCGCAGGTGTACCTGACCTGTATGACCTTACCCTGCTCAAAAACACTGCTTACCTGAAGCTCTCCCTGCTCTCCACCCTGAAGGCAGCCAGAAGTTAAAAGTATAAACAGTAAAATAAAACGCATATTAATAATATGCGAGGGGTGAAAAATAAAATTTTCTATAAATGATAATCTTATTAAGGGTAATCTTTATATTCTTTATATGTACTGGTTTGTTCGACCTGACGCTGCTCTGGCCTTTGAAGATGGAGGGGTGAAAAAAGCTCTGGGCAGATATGTCAGGGTATCAAGAAATGAGCTCCCTGCCAATTTTATTATATCCAGGAGTATTTCTGTTAACTTTGACCCCTCAAAGGACAACTTATGGGAGATTCATTCCCAGGTTATTGAAAAGTACAGAGAAAAAAAGAGGGAAGTGGATTCTAAGAGGCTCAAGCCAGAGGATTTGGAGCCTGCTGAAAGCTCACTATTAGACCTCAAGGCTGCCATAGCTCAGAAAATGCTTGAAGCCTGCAACTTCTGTGAGCGCAGGTGTGGAGTAAATAGGCTTAAAGATGAGAGGGGTTTCTGCCAGGCTGGGAAAGAGGCCAGGCTCAGCTCAGAGTTTATTCACATGGGTGAAGAGGCATGTCTTGTTCCCAGCCACACCTTCTTCTTCATCGGGTGCAACTTATACTGTGTATACTGCCAGAATTGGAGAATTGCAAGAAGATTTGAAGCAGGAACAGTTATAACAGGAGAAGAGCTTGCAAAGTTTGCAAAAGCGAGAAGAATAGTGGATAAATCAAGAAATGTTAATCTCGTGGGAGGAGAGCCCACACCTAACCTTCATGTGATTCTTGATATGCTCAGAAAGCTTGATATTAATGTGCCCATAGTTTGGAACAGCAATATGTACATGAGCGAAGAGGCTATGAAACTTCTTGAAGGTATGGTTGATGTCTATCTGAGTGACTTCAAGTACGGCAATGATGCCTGTGCTGAGCGCTTATCCAAGGTGAAAAAATATACTGAAGTTGTGAAGAGGAACCACCTGCTTGCAAAGGAGCAGGCTGAGCTTCTAATAAGACACCTGGTACTGCCAGGGCATCTGAAGTGCTGCACTTCCGATATTCTAAAATGGATAGCTGAAAACCTGGACAATGAGGTTAGAGTTAATATAATGGGGCAGTACAGACCAGATTTTGAGGCGTATCCTGAGATTTCCAGAAGGGTTACCTCTGATGAAGTTGCCGAGGCCTTCAGAATAGCAAAAGAGTTAAATCTCACAAATCTGGATTAAACTTATGGCTGAAGTAATACCTGTAATCTCAAAGAGCTATGAGTGCAATGTTTATGTTATCCTGGATGAGAAGAAGGCTGTTATAGACACTGGCCTTGGGAGTATGAATCTTCTAAGGGAAGTGGAGAAGCTTATCCCTCTTGAGGAGGTGGATTATGTTATCAACACCCATGCTCATGCTGACCATGTATTTGGCAACCCAGCCTTTAAAAAGGCAGAGGTTTTAATCCATGAAAAAGATGCTGAAGCTTTATCTGAAGGCCATCTTTACTCAACATCAGCAATGTTCAGTGTCTCAGGAAGCTTCAGATACCACAGAACTCTCAAAGATGGAGATAAAATTTCTCTGGGAGATATAGAGCTGGAGGTTCTCCATACCCCTGGGCATACTCCAGGGAGTATATGCCTATACCTCAGAGACAGAAAGGCTCTATTCTCTGGAGATCTGGTTTTTGCTGAGGGCAGCTTTGGAAGGGTGGACTTTGGAGGCAATAGCGAGGATCTCAAGGCCTCGCTGAAGAGAATCTCAGAGCTTGATGTTGAAGTTCTATACCCGGGACATGATAATATCGTTGAAAGCAATGCCAGCAGGGACATAAGGCTGGCCCTCGAGATAACAGAAGAGTTTTTGTAGCAGAAGTGTTAATCTGTTTTGATAAGGTGTCAGTATAGTAAAAGTTAAATACGTTAACTCATGAGGTTACCCAGAGGGCCCGTAGCTTAGCGGTAGAGCGCCCGGCTCATAACCGGGCGGTCGTGGGTTCGAATCCCTCCGGGCCCATACCTATTTCTGTTCTTATATCATAAAGCTGAAATTTAATGTCAGTTTTAACTACTATATGTAAGAAAAAAATATCAAAAACATTTTACCCCTGGTTATGGACGGCTACAGACACCTTATGGTACTATCATAATTGGAATAATTTGCACAATTTTATTCTTCGTAGAAATCAGAGAATATCTGGTAGGAAACTATCAAATCTGGAGAACCTGAAACTATACCTCTGAAGAATGGCTTTGTATATGTTAACTTCTAATTAGAAGATATGTCTTCTGAAATGGCAAGAATACGGGAGGATTTGGAATTCATCAAGAACAGACTTTTAGAGATTGAGGATATGTTTCATCTGCTGATAAATAGAGAATATGAAGTGAGAGACGAATATGTGGACAAAATAAAGAGGATTTTAAGCGAGGATGAATTTGAAGAATACGAGAGTGTTGGGGAGCTGAGAAAAGCCATTGAGCAGTGATTTCAGATGCGTATTCAAATAGAGAAGTCCCTGAAGAGAAAACTTACCAGGCTGTACAAAAAGGACAGGGTAATGTACGAGGCTGTGATGGATAAGATAGAGGAGATAGTCAAAAATCCTTACCACTACAAGCCTTTGCGTTATGACCTCAAGAATATCCGCAGAGTTCATATAAGAAAATCCTTTGTGCTCGTTTTTACTGTTCAAAAAGACAGTATAAGATTTCTCGACCTCGACCACCACGACGTAATTTACAAGAAGAGATTTTCTGTTTGAGTCTTCTCCACTGGCAGATTCCTAGGAAGGTTTAATCTTAAGCTGAGAGATAATTTATTAATATGGATATTAAAGAAGCAAAGAGGAGGAAGAGAAATCAGGTAACTTAAAGAATATTTAGAAGGAAATTACCAAATCTGGAAACCCGCCAGATAGAAAAGAGAATATATCTATATTTATGCTGCATAATATGTTCACCATAGGTACTAGTAGAAGGCAACATTTTTATTTCTTCTATACAAGAAATTAACCATGGAGCTATACTGCATAGCCAGGGTGCTGGAAAAGCACAGCGAGGTACTCTTTGCCTACCTCTACGGCTCTGTGGCCAGAGGTGAGGCTGGAATAGAAAGCGATATAGATATAGGAATTTTTCTGCAGGAAGATTTCAAGCTAGATGCCTTTTATGAGATAGAAATTGCCAGGGAGATTGAGAGGGAATGCAATTTAAGAAAAGTAGAAGTTGTGGTTCTAAATAAAAAACCTCTGAGGTTTCTCAACCAGGTTTTGAGATATGGCAAACTTATCTTTTCCAGGGATGAAAAGGCAAGGGTTGCTTTTGAAACCCATGTTACCAAAGCCTACATAGACTTCCTTCCCCACTACAGGGAGTACGACAGAATGAGGCTCAGAGCATGACAGACAGAGACATAATAGAGGCTAAGTTTGATATTATTGAGAGAAATCTCAAATTCATTCAGGAAAACTACGCTGGCATGCCCCCGGAGGAGATAGAGGCAAGTTATAAGGATTCTCAGGCTTTAAAATTCTCTCTTTTTGAGATAGTGGAAGCCTGCATAGACATCGCCAACCACATAATTGCGGCGGAGAGGTTTGAGAGGGCTGAGCGGTATGCAGAGATGTTTATAACGCTGGGAGAACATGAAGTTATCCCAAAGGAGCTGGCAGAAAAGCTTGCAAAGATAGCAAGGTTCAGGAATCTTCTTATTCATAGATACTGGGAGGTTGATATGAAGTATATCATGGAGATTGTTGAGGACAGCCTTGGAGATGTAGAGGAGTTTATGGTTAGAATAGAAGAGTACATGGAGAGGAGAGGGGTTTAGTTTATTCTTGATTAATGCAAGGTCCAATCTGTGCTCTTAATCGGCTCAAGAATTCCCGAGGAGATTAAAATGAGCGCAAACGAACGAAAGTTATATATCCATACGTCAAAATATTTGAACTAAAAAGAGATATAGTGAATTTATCAAATCAGATGTTAGTAAGTTAAACAAAATCCTTTGCATTGTAAGGATTCAAGCTATGGTGAACTTTAAGAATACAATAATGCCAGAGAACAAAAAAGCCACTGAGCTGTGTTGTCATTATTTATATACATTCCCTCTATATCCTGCTATAAGGATGTAAATTGTCTTCCTGTCATAATTTATATCAAAAATGACTCTAACATTTCTTATTCTTATTCTGTATTTCCCCTTCCATTTACCTTTTAACTTTTTTATGTCTACTTTTCTGGATTTATAAATAAAATCCTTCAGAGCTTCCTCAAAGACGTCTAAAAAATTCTCTTTATGTAAAAAGTTGTAGGCATCCCTGTGATACTTTACCTTCCATCCAGTCATATGGTCACAATTTCCTTGTAATAAAATCTTTCTCGTCTATTTCAGATGGCTCTTCTCCAAAAGCTTCTTCAATTTCCCTCTGCTCTTCGTCTGAAACATAGGGAAGCATATCAAATTTCAACCTAACAAATAACTTTTCTATGACATCATTTAAAGCAGACCTCACCTCCTCTCTTACTATTTCCCTTATGGTATTCTCTGTTAACATTCCTTCCACCTATTTTAGCTCGCAACTATACCATTGTGCATTATTGTTATTCAGTCTGGAATTTCCAATTTATAGACAGAATATAGCACATATACCATAAATTACACTAAAAATCCATCATCAACTTCTATATTCATTATGGAGTCAATAAAAATTCTTTATAACAACTTACTGAATTAAACCCCTGGCTTAACTTTTTTTAGAAATCTATATACATCTCAAAAACAAAATTAACTTATGCGCCTTATCTGCGTTTCAGACATCCACAGCAGGTACAGCAATATTGAAAAAATCAAATCTGAACTGAAAAAAGCGGATGTTCTTATTATAGCCGGGGACATAACAAATTTTGGAGATAAGGATGAAGCAAGGGAAATTTTGAGGGAATTCATGAAGTACAGCTCCAGAGTTCTGGCTGTTCAGGGAAACTGCGACTCCCCGTCTGTGAACGATGCCTTAAAAGAACTCAAAGTATGGCTTCATGGCAGAAATGTGATTATTAACAATATAGGCTTTTTTGGCCTTGGAGGCTCCAATATAACGCCCTTTGGCACGCCTCAGGAGTACTCCGAAGAGAAGTTACTAAAAACAGCAGAGAAGGGCTACAAGTCTCTGGGCAATATAGAGAGAAAAATTTTTATTACCCACACACCTCCCTTTGGAATTCTGGACAGAACAGGTTCAGGATTAAGGGCTGGAAGCAGAGCTTTGAGAAACTTTATCAGAGATGCTGAACTAGAGCTGGTAATCTGCGGCCATATTCATGAGGCAAAGGGTATTGAGAAGTGGCAGGGAAAACTTATTGTAAACCCAGGGCCACTGCACATGGGCTATGCTGTGATTGAGCTGGAAAATAAGGTAAAGGCTGAGCTTGTAAGCCTATAAGGCTACCTCTCTCAGCCTTTTCACAACCCAGTCTCTTGGCAGAGATGCAAGAAACATCCCCGCCTTGGGACCGTAGGTTTTGCCCAGAGTTACCAGATATATACTCTGAAAAGCTGCCCTCAGAGGAAGCCCAAACTCTTTAGCGAGGTCGTAAATTTTCTGCTGAAGCTCCTCACCAGAGAGATCTGAGCTGGAAATAATCTCGCCGAGCTCTTCAAGGAACTTCTTCTGCTCCTCATTTAGCCTGTCTTTAACTTCACTTATGTCCTCCAAGAGGGAAGACTTCATATCCTCAGGGGCATACTTCTCAAGCCATACTCGAGCATATTCTACCCTTCCGAGAATTTCCTCTTCAAGCTCCTGACTGTAATGTCCAGAGCGGCTAAGGCTGGAGATTAAGGCACTTCTGTCCTTATAGAGAGGAGCCACCATGGCAGCATGAGAGAAGGGCAGAGGATTGGGCTTGTGAAGGGTATCAAGCTGAGAAATCTCATAGAGTCTTTTCATGTGCTTGAGCTCCTTCTCACTTCCCGCCTTTTCCTGACCAAAGTAAACCCTTGCATGAGTATCGTAGTCATCATAGAGCTTGGGAAGTTCCCGCCAGGAGAAGCTCCTTGTCTTCATGAGCTTTTTATTGTAGAAGAAGCGGAGAAGCTGGGCAGGAGCCACCTCAAGCCAGTCCTTTGGATAAACTACATTTCCCAGGGAGGCACTCATCTTCTCGCCATTAATCATCAAATGCTCATAGAAAATTGGAACTGGCATGGGGAAGTCAAGAACCCTCTCAACAATCTCAGCATTAACCCACCAGGCGCTTGTCGGCACAACATACTCCTTACCTGCGCCTTCGCTGACTATATTCCAGCGAGCCCACTGGGCAGCCCACTCGCCCTTCCACATCAGCTTGCCCCTATCTCTGAGAGGGTCAGCTACACCCTCATGACCACAGCCCTTTGCAGTATGCTTCTCAAATTTATAGTCCTGACACTTATAATAGACCTTGCCCTCTTCATACTTCTCAACCCTTGGAGTAATAATCTTACCGCAGTTTTCGCAGATGGGCACAAAGGGGCTGTAGTCACTAGGAAGAGGATTCTGCCTGTACTTATTTTGAATTTCTATAACCTTCTCCCTGTTTTCCAGAATCCTCTTTATATAAGGCCTGAAGTTACCTTTAGCGTACTCCTCACGCATCGAATATCTCTTAAGGTCTGTTCTAACAAACTCCTGAAGAACCTTAAAGTAATCACTCACATGGTGCTCAGCATAGCTGCTGTGGCATCCCCAGGGGTCTGGAACAGAGGTTACAGGCATGCCTATATACTCCTCATATTCTTTAGGCACACCCTCCGGAATTTTACGCAGAGGGTCCATGTCCTCTGCCACCCAGATAAGTTCAGTCTCATAACCTGCCTCCTGAAGAGCAATGCACACTGAGTCAGCTCTTATGGTGTCGCTGAGCCTTCCTATATGAAGCACTCCCGAGATGCTGGCACTGGTCTTGAGAGTGAACTTCTTAAACTCTGGAACCTCTCTATCAATATAATGAAACTTCTTCCTTCCAGTTATCTCTCTTGCCTTGCTATCAGCCCAGAATAAAACATCTTCCATACTATACGCTCCTGGTCTCCTCTTTAACCCACATCAGATACTCTTCCAGCCCACCTTCTAGGGGAATTACTGTAATGTCTGGAAGCTCATAGCTGTGAAGCTCCTTAACTCTTGCAATAAGAGCCTCAACTTTCGCTCTTGGAGTCTTCAGAAGAAGAAGGGCTTCACTATCCTCCTCTATTCTGCCCTTCCACCAGTAGATGGAGGAGATGTTATCTATAATATTGGCGCAGGCAGCCAGACGCTCCTCCACAACAGCTTTAGCTATACTTCTCGCCTCCTCAGCATTGCTGGTTGTTATGTAAACTATAACCACCATAATTAGAAATTAATACACTTGGTAAATAAAGCTTCTTTTCAAAATCCCTAAAGGTAATTAGATGGGCAGAGTAAAGCTGGAGTACTGGCAGTGGTTTGTTATTGTTTCCCTCTTAGCTACTGCATATACAGTGGTAAAGGGGGAGATCTCAAAAGGAGAGACTGTTCTTTTTGTTCTTATACTTCTCTGGTTTACTCTCCTTCAGGCTCTGGAGAAGAGCAAAATACAGGCTGAAAGGCATGCTATCTTCCTTCTTATAAGGACTGAGAAGGGAAAAGGGTTCATTGAAAGACTTGCTAAATATAAAAGATTCTGGAAAGTTACAGGCAATTTCATGGTCATAGTGGGAATCCTTGGTATGTTCTTCATGCTCTTCAGCCTTATAAATGCCATTTATCTCACCTACTTTAAGAGCATCCCCGCAATGGAAACAAAACTTCTCATCCCGGGCTATACAATTCCTCTCTGGCATGGAATCTTTGCCTTTATCACTGTAGCTCTTGTTCATGAATTTTCCCATGGAATTCTTGCAAGAGCCGAGGATGTGCCAATTAAAAGCCTTGGCGTATTCTTTGCCCTTGCCCTGCCTCTTGGTGCCTTTGTGGAACCTGAAGAAGAAAGCTTCAAGAAAAAACCCTGGCTTTCCCAGATGCGCATCTATTCTGCCGGCTCCTTTGCCAATCTCTTACTTGCCTTCCTTGTGAGCCTTATACTCTTACCCCTGGCTCTGAACTTCTTCTTTGAAAGCGAGGGCGTGCAGGTAATAAATGTGGTAAAGGACTCGCCAGCCTATGGAGTTCTCGAGAAAGGCGACATAATCAAAGAAATAAAGGGAAAAGCTGTGAACAACTTCGAGGACTTTTATGATGCCATAAAAGACCTCAAGCCCAGAGAGAAAATAGAAATAGTCACAGAAAAGGGGAGCTACACACTAACTCTGGCTGCAAGAGAGGATGACCCGGAGAGGGGATTTATTGGCATTGAAACCTTCCTGCCTGTGAAGGAAGAAGCCTTTTCCCTCTTAGGTTTCATGCCTCTTGCATTAATCAGCCTGATGAAGTGGGTTATGTTTCTCAATTTTATTGTAGGTCTTGTCAATCTCCTGCCCATACACCTGGGGGTTGCTGCCACAGATGGACACCACATCTTCAAGCTTACACTTAGCAGAGTTATAGGAAGTGTAAAGGCCGAGGAGCTTTCTTCTGCTGTTTCAATTTTAATCGGCCTGGTTATACTCTTCAACCTAATAAAACCACCACTATAGAGGTGAGATTTTGGACTTAGAGACAAGAAGACAGTTCATACACATGTCAGGGTTTATTACGCCCTTCTATCTTCTGGCAGTGAAAAGCTACTTTGGCAACTTAGCACCAGTTTTTCTCCTATGTATTATGCTGGGCATTGGCTACTCTGTAGCTTTTCTCTATTCAAAAGGCGTTAGAGTACCTTTCTTCTCCCAGCTCATAGATATGGCTGAAAGGGAGAACTCAAGAGCAACCCCCGGCAAGGGCACCTTCAGATTTTTTACAGGCGTACTTCTCGCCTATATTGTTGTACTCCTTATGAATAAGCCCTACTACCTCTTTGCAAGTTCAATTCTTGTTCTCGCTTTGGGTGACTCCGCCTCAACACTGGCGGGTGTAAAAATTGGCAGGAGGAAGATACCCTACAATAGAGATAAGAGTATTGAGGGTGCTCTTGCAGGCTTTTCTATTGCTTTTATAGGAATTTTTCTGACTATGGGCCTTTTTTTTGGAGTCTCTCCCGGGGATGCAGCTCTAATATCAATTACTGCTTCTTTTACTGGAATGCTTATTGAGAGTCTTCCATTACCCATTGACGATAATCTCACTATTCCAGTCTCATCTATTCTTGTTCTGAGTTTTTTGTTTTGAGTTGCTATTTGTTTAACCCAGAGAAACAGCAAACGTCACAAGATTTATAGTAGTGAAATATATAACTCCTTTACTCTATATTTAATTAGAGGAGAGGATTACTATAGTCCTGAACAGTGACGTGACTGAAAAGCTTAGAGAGCTTCTGAAGGAAAGGAAGTGGAAAGAATTCCAGAGAGAGGTTAGAGAACTCCATCCCTTTGACCTTGGCGAATTTGTTCAGAATCTCGGAGAGGACGAGAGAAGAGAAGTCCTGACTATGCTTGAGCCCAGATTCGTGGCTGAGTTTCTTCCACAGTTAAAAGATGAATTTCAGGCTGAATTACTTGAACTTTTAACTCCAAGGGCAGCCGCAGAACTACTTCTTGGTATTCAGCCCGATGAAGCAGTGGATATCCTAAAACTCCTCAGTCCAGAAAAGAGACAGAGCATTATAAAATATCTCCCAAGAGAGGTCCAGAAAGATATAAAGCTTCTTCTTCCCCATCCAGCAGATACCGCTGGAGGGTTGATGACTACCAAGGTTCTCGCCCTTCCCAAGGATATGAGTGTAAGCGAGGCTGTCAGTTTCATAAGAAAGAATGCTGACAAATTCGAGACAATATATTACCTTTATGTGGTTGACAGAGATGGAAAGCTTGTTGGCGTGCTTTCTCTACGTGACCTGGTACTTGCTCCCGAGGACAAGAAGCTTGAGGAGGTAATGGAGGAGAATGTAATTAAAGTCACACCTGATATGGATCAGGAAGAAGTTGCCAAAATTGTGGCAGACTACGACTTGGCTGCCGTGCCCGTTGTGGATAAAGAAGGTAAATTAGCCGGTCTGGTAACTGTAGATGATGTAGTGGATGTAATTGAGGAAGAGATAGTCGAGGATATGGGACAGCTGGCAGGTACTGGTGTTAAGGTTGACTGGCTTGTGGATGCTCCTGCCAAGGAAGTCATAAAGGCAAGATTGCCCTGGCTCTTTGTTGCTCTAATTGGAGATGGGCTTCTGGCAGCAACTATCCTGAAGCGCTTTGAAGAAACTCTCGCCTCTGTTGTGGCACTATCTCTCTTTGTTCCAGTTATAATGACTATGGGAGGTAATGTGGGGCTTCAAACCTCCACCATTTTTATAAGAGGTCTCGCCACAAGAGAAATAAGTGGAAGGATGAAGTATTTGATGAGGGAGGTAAAAATTGGATTTTCTATGGCTTTAATAGCGGGCACAATGGTTGCTCTTTTCTCTCTATTGGTGGTTGATAAACCTGTGATTGGACTTATTGTGGGTATTGCCATGCTCTGTGCCATGAGCCTGGCAAGTTTTATGGGCGTGGTAATTCCCTGGCTTTTTGAAAAACTTGGCGTTGACCCTGCTATAGCAAGTGGACCCTTTATGACCACAACTCAGGATATCACAAGCCTTGTGGTTTATTTTTCCCTGGCCTCTCTTCTCTTACAGTATATGAGCTAAGTGAAGTCCAGAAAGTAGGGAAGGCTATTTTTGATAGAAGGCTTGAGATCCTGGAAAGTATAATGGAAAAAATATTGAAGCCCCCGGCGGGATTTGAACCCGCGACCTGCTGATTACAAGTCAGCCGCTCTGGCCAGCTGAGCTACGGAGGCGTGGGTATAATTTAAAAGGTTACTATACTAATTAGGTATATGCCCAAGCTGAGAGGTCATCACCTTCTCTGCCTTCATTTCTTCAAAGGTGAAGGCTACGATAAAAACTTCGTTGATAACCTCAGAAAAGTTTTGGAAAGAACGGGTATAGAGGAAGTTGATATTGTAGAGGGTGGCGATGAAGTTTGCAGAGCCTGCTCCTATTTCAAAGATAATCTCTGCCACTACAACAACAGGCCTAATGAGTATGAAATCAAAGCCCTCGACACTTTAGCTCTTGAGCTTTTAAATCTTAAAGCTGGTGAAAGAATAAGCTGGAGTGAGATAAAATCAAGGCTTCCCGAAGTGTTCAGAAACTGGAAAGAGGGAGCCTGCTTTGAATGCCATTGGCTGGAGGTATGCAAAAGCACAGAACTGTGGAGAGAGCTCAATGAAGGTTAAAGTTAGAGCTTACCGCAATGGCGAGAATATAGAAGATGAAGTAGCCCTTGAGAAGGATTTAAAGCTGGTTGTTAACGGCTCAACAGTGGCAACAATAAAGCTTTCCCCCGGCTATGAGAAGGAATTTGCTCTGGGCTACTGCCTCGGTGAGGGCTTTATCTCCAGCCTCTGCGATGTAAAGAAAATTAAGGTTAATGATGACTCTATTCAGGTCGAGGTGGAAGAGTTCAAGGCTGAAAAGGAGCGCTATATCTCCAGTGAATGCATCTCGGGCTGGAGAACAAGAGTAAAGAGAGGGGTGAAAGTTGAGAGCAATTTAAGGGTTAAGGCTAGTGAAATAATAGAAAAGATGAAGGAAATGCAGAGAAATAGTGAAATCTGGAAAACAACAGGAGGAGTGCACACTTCAGCCCTAATTATAGACAAGGAAGTTATTCTTGTTGAGGATGTGAGCAGACATGTTACAATAGACAAGCTTCTTGGCCTGGGGTTGAAAAAGGATGTTGACTTTTCAGGGAGCTATATTCTCACCTCAGGTAGAATCCCGGGAGATATGGTGGCAAAGATTGCAAGAGCTGGGATACCTCTTGCTGCAACAAGAACTGCAGTGCTCTATTCAGGGATTCTGGCTGCTGAGAAGACTGGTGTCACCCTTGTGGGCTTTGTCAGGGGAGGGAAAATGAATATCTACACCCACGGAGAAAGAGTAATCTGAGGTAGAGTTATGGCTTACAGAGACCTGAGAGAGTTTATTGACCTGCTGGAAGAAAAGGGACTGCTCAGAAGAGTTAAGGCAGAGGTTGACCCTGAGCTGGAGATTTCTGAGATTGTGGATAGAGTTTCAAAGAGAGGTGGACCTGCTCTTTTCTTTGAAAGGGTTAAGGGGAGCCAGTTTCCCGTGGTGGCTAACCTATTTGGAAGCTACGAGAGAATGAAGCTTGCCCTTGAAACTGAGAGTTTTGAGAAAATAGGCGAAACCCTGGCTGAACTTGCCATGCCAAAGGTGCCCAAAAGCCTCTCAGAAAAGCTCGAAAGCCTTGGGAAAATTAAAAAAGCCCTCTCCTTTCCGCCAAAACTTGTGAAGAAGGCGCCCTGCCAGGAGGTTATTCTGGAGGGTGAAGAGGTTGACCTTCTCAAGTTTCCAATACTGAAAACATGGCCCAAGGATGGAGGAAGATTTATAACTTTACCCCTGGTCTTCACCAAGGATCCTGAAACTGGTGAGAGAAATCTTGGCATGTACAGAATGCAGGTTTATGATTCCAGAACCACAGGAATGCACTGGCAGATTCACAAGCATGGGGCAGAGCACTACAGGAAGGCCCTGGAGAGGAATGAGAGGCTTGAAGTGGCAGTTGCCATAGGCTCTGACCCTGCGACAATATTCTCATCCATAGCACCTTTACCAAAAGGCTTTGATGAGCTTCTTTTTGCAGGCTTCCTCAGGGGTAAGGGTGTTGAGCTGGTGAAGTGCAGAACAGTTGACCTCGAGGTGCCTGCCAATGCTGAGATTGTGCTTGAAGGCTATGTTAAACCTAGTGAGTTAAGAGTAGAAGGTCCCTTTGGCGACCACACAGGCTTTTACTCGCCTGCAGAACCCTTCCCGGTCTTTCACATCACCTGTATTACTCACAGAAGAGATGCCCTGTACCCTGCCACAGTTGTGGGAAAGCCACCAATGGAGGATGCCTACTTCGGCAAGGCTGTGGAGAGAATCTTCCTCCCTCTGATAAAAATGCAGCTCCCGGAGATAGTGGATATCAATCTCCCAGTTGAATCCGCCTTTCACAACCTGGCTATAGTTTCAATAAACAAGAGCTACCCAGGGCATGCAAGAAAGGTAATGTTTGCCCTCTGGGGCCTCGGGCAGATGATGTTCACAAAGGCTGTTGTTGTGGTTGATAGTGACATAGATGTTCAGAATCTCAGCGAAGTGCTCTGGGCAGCCTCTGCCAACGTCGACCCTGCAAGGGATATCTTTGTGGTTTCAGGCACTCCAACTGATAGCCTCGACCATGCCCCTGCCATGACAAATCTGGGCTCAAAAATAGGCATAGATGCAACAAGAAAGCTCAAAGAAGAGGGGTATCCAAGGGAATGGCCTGAAGCCATAGAGATGAGCCAGGAAATTAAAGCTCTCGTGGATAAAAGATGGGAGGAGTATGGCATATAGTTAACTGTAAAATGGCGAAATTTTTCTGAGCTTTTCTACAGCAATATAGAATCTGTCCTGAGCGTACTCAATCTCTCTCCTTGTGTTAATTCTTCCAAGGGTGAAAACTGCTGAGCTCTGAGCTCTTCTTGCAGGGTAGCCCATGGCAATAAGCACTGGCGAAGCTCTGAGCACCTGAGATATACAGGCAGTGCCGTTGCCAATATAAATACCCTCAAAGCTGAGAGCCTGCATAAGAGCCTCGCCATCTATATAATCAACTATAAAGCTGGCATGATTTGGAAGCCTTTTCTCATGGTGTCCAGTAAGTTCAGTATCCTCAATCTCAAGAACCCCCTCAATAAGCATATCCCTGAGCCATCTCACCCTTTCAGCCTCTTTGAGACCCTCCTTTGCAAGCTCGCAGGCCTTTCCAAAGCCAACAACTGCTGGCACATTCTCAGTCCCCCCTCTAAGCCCATCTTCCTGAATTCCAGAGTATATCAGAGGTACAATCCTCAAACCTTCCCTGAGATACAAAGCACCGGCACCTTTGGGGCCATAAATTGTATGAGAGGAAATACTTAAAGCATCAACGCCCAGCTCCTTCACATCTATATCTACATTTCCTGCTGCAGCCACAGCATCGGCATGCACAAGAGCGCCTTTTTCATGGGCAATCTCCACAATCTCCTTCAGAGGCTGAAGAGTACCAACTTCATAGTTGGCAAGCATTATAGAAATAAGCACAGTAGCATTACCAGTGCTCTTCTCAATCTGATTTAAATCCACCTCACCCTGCTTGTTAACTCCCACAAAGGAGACAACAAAACCCTGCTTCTGGAGCCAGCGGAGAGAATTGAGAGTTGAATGGTGCTCTATAAGGCTTGAAATCAGATGTTTCCCTCTTGTTTTATTTGCATGGGCAAGGCCGTGAATAGCAAGATTATTTGCTTCTGCCCCTGAGGAGGTAAAGATAATCTCCCGAGGCTCTGCATTTATAAGTTCTGCAACTCTCTCCCTTGCTTTTTCAACAGCCTCTTTTGCCTCAAAACCCATATCATAGGGCCTTGATGGATTTCCAAAACTATTTTCAAGATAGGGCTGCATCTCATTGAGCACTTCTCTTGCTACTGGCGTTGTTGCCATGTGGTCAAGATATACTCTCAGCATACTAATCGCTTGTCTTCCTTATATAGAATTTGAAAAACTCTCCAGATTCTTCAACTCCAATAAGCTCATTGCCTGTTTTCTTGCACCACTCAGGGATATCGTTTAGAGAGCCTTCATAATCAGTAATAACCTCAAGAATCTGCCCCTTCTTTAACTCCTTCATTCTCTCCTCAGTACGCATTAAATGCATGGGGCACATCCTGAAAACCACATCTTCTGTGGCATCTGCTTTTATTCCAGAGACAAACTTTATCTCATCCATGTATTTTAATAGATTGTTCTAATGTATTAAAATATTGCCCTGACCCATCTTTAGAGTTCAACAAATTATAACTTTTCAATAGCCTGGGTTGAGAAAAGTTAACTTTGCAACTTTGACTTCAGACTACTCTATGAGCTCACATCTCTTTTGCCTTTGCAGGCTTTCTCTTTATTTAAAATTGGTGAAATCACAGAAGAGAAAAGGCACACTGCAGTTTTTTAACTGAGCGCATAGTATATCTGTGATGTTCACAGAGAGTGAATGTTCTATTTGTCACTTTTGAATTGTTATACACAATTATAACGGATTATAAAATTTAAAAAAGATAGAGTAGTGGTTCTGCAGGAGTTTAAGAAAGATGGTTAACAGGCATTAAAGGTTCTTCACATTTAGTATAGACTATAGGGATTTTTTGTTAATCTGCTGAAGTATAAACCCACAGTAAATGTTTATAGATAATAGGAGGTACAAAGTTACTATAGCACTGAGAGGAAGTTCCAAATCTTCATCCGTAGGTAAAGTTCTGTTTGGCTCAGTATCCAAACCTTCTTTCATAGTTTTTGTGGTCGAGCCACTCAATGATTATGCATACCACATTCTTCTCATCTGCAGCAATGGAGTAAAGCAGCCTCCATCCTTCTGGCAGGTTGTATTTCCAGAGGTTGTTTATTCCGTACTTCTTGATATACTCCCTGGGAATCAGCCTTTTGGGTATCTGAATTCCACAGAATGCATTCTGCTGAATTTCTCTAAAAGCCTTTGTCAGCCAGCCACGAATCTTTTCATCTTCACTCTTTGAACTGCTGGCGAGCCTTTCAAAAGCCCTCTTCACCTTTGCATCTGCGAAGAAGAGCCCTGCCTTCATTCAAAAGCCAGCTCTGGAGAGAAGAGATATTTTTTGACGAGCTCCGGGTTCCAGATCCATGCAACCTTTCCGTTTTTATCAATGGCTATCTTGTTTGAGTCTTTGAGGTAGTCAAAAACCACGCAGAAGGTCTGGTACATCACCTTCTTCGGGAGTCGCTCCCAGAGCTCCTTCTTGGTGTACTCGCCACTGTGCTCTCTTATGAAGTTCTCTATCATCAATATTGTGTCAAGCCTGGGATGGTGAAGAACTCTACCCATTGTATCGCCTCAGTTATATAAGTTTATATAACCAGAGAAAAGAAATATGCGACATCTCGGGCACTTATTCACCTTATTGGTGGACATGCCTAAGTAAGGAAAAGAGTTTTTTCAGCTTATTTGGACAATTCCCTAATATAATATATACGACGGGGAAGTGAAGAAAATTTGTGGTAATGGATGAGGTATGTGAGAGAGCCCTACTCAGCACTTTTGTCATAAATTTTTTAAACAACATCCAGCAGGTATGGCAGTCGGTGCCAAAAGACTTTTGAAGGCTACAGGCACATCAGCATTAATCAGAAATTTATTTGAATGGACAGAAAAAGAGGTAGCAACATAAGGCGAAATAATTTCCGGATAACACACCACTATACTGAAGATAGCAGAACTTATATAAATTGTGGAAATTGTTACATTTCTGTATGGCAATGTACAACAATCTGCACCCCAGGCAATAGCATGAGGGAAAGATTTATAAATGGGTAACTTACAATAGACTTTTTACCTTCTATTTATATACTCACTTCTCTGGAGGAATATTATGGCAAGAATGCATACAAGAAGAAGAGGCAGGTCAAGCTCAACCAGACCTTTCAGGACTACACCACCCAGCTGGGTGGATATGAGCCCTGACGAGATAGAGGATATTATGGTAAAGCTGGCAAGGAAAGGCGAGAGCCCCAGCAAGATAGGTATTATTCTTCGCGACAACTACGGCATACCTCTGGCAAGGTACTTCACAAAGAAGAAAATCACAAAGTCGCTGGAAGAGAAGGGCATCAAGTACGACATACCAGAGGACCTGATGAATCTTATAAAGAGGGCAGTGAAGATCCACGATCACCTTCAGGAAAACAAGAAGGATATGGTCTCCAAGAGAGCCCTTCAGCTCACAGAAGCAAAAATCAGAAGGCTTGTAAAGTACTACATCTCAAAAGGTAAGCTCCCTGAGGGCTGGAAGTACACCATATCCTCTGCTAAACTCCTGGTGAGGTGAGCTTCTCACCTCCCCCCTGTGATATTATGCTCCCGGGCCTTGAAAGGAGTCTTGAAAAAAAGCTTGAAGAGGCCAGGGAGATTGTTAATTCTTTTAATGATACTCCTGTAAGGGTAGTTACCCATAACGATGCCGACGGGATAAGCTCTGGTTCTATTGTTCATTTAGCTCTCAGGAGGGAGGGCTTTAAAGTCCACACCCGCTGTGTGAAGCAGCTGGAGGAAAAGGTAATTAAGGAGCTGGCTGAGGAGAAGCCTGAAGTAGTGATTTTCTCAGACCTTGGAAGCGGGCAGCTGGAGAATATTGAGAGATACCTGAAGGATGCTGAAGTAATAATTTTAGACCACCATGAACCCCAGGAGGGTAGTTTTTCAGGATTTCATTTAAATGCCCACGAGCACGGCATAGATGGAGCCAGAGAGATAAGCGGCTCCGGCATGGCATACCTCTTTGCAAGAGCTTTAAGGGAGGAAAATAAGGATCTCTCTGCTCTTGCCATAGTCGGTGCTGTGGGAGACCTTCAGGACAGCCACGGAAAATTCCTCGGTGTCAACAGGCTCATTGTCCAGGAGGGGGTTAAAGAAGGAATCCTGAGAGTAGAGAAGGATTTGAGAATATATGGAAGACAGACAAGACCACTCTACAAAGCTCTTGAGTATACAACTGACCCCTTTATACCGGGGCTTAGCGGCTCAGAAAGTTCCTCCATAGCCTTTCTTCAGGAGCTGGAGATACCTATTAAAAAAGGCGAAAATTTCACAATGCTGGCTGATTTAAATGAAGAGGAAAAGAAGCTCCTTGCCAATGCTCTCATTCTCAAAATGGTGGAAGGCAGTGTGCCAATAAAAATAGCTGAAAGTATAATAGGGGAGGTTGCCACTCTTCTCAGGGAGGAGAAGCGCACCCCTCTTAGAGATGCAAGAGAATTCGCCACCCTTCTAAATGCCTGCGGTAAGAATGAAAAGTATGGCATTGGTCTGGCAGTGGCTATGGGTGAAAGGGGAGAACTTTATAAACAGGCTCTGAGTATGCTCTCAAAACACAGAGATTATATAAGCTCCTGCTACTCCTGGGTTTCAGAGAATATGGAGAGAATCAGAGATAATGGAAGCATATATGCCCTCATGGCAGGAAAGGAGATAAATGAGAATATTATAGGCACTGTGGCTGGAATGATACTGAACTCAAGAGTTTTACCTGAGCTCAAGCCTGTTGTAGCTCTCGCCGAGACTGATGAAGATGAAATTAAAGTTTCCTCAAGAGCCAATAGAGAGCTCGTGGAGAGAGGTGTGAATCTGGGTAAAGCTATGCGCTATGCCAGCGAGAAAGTTGGAGGAGAAGGAGGAGGACATGATATAGCTGCTGGTGCAAAAATTAAGAAGGGCAGTGAAGAAGAGTTTTTAAGATATGTGGAGGAGAAAATATCAGAGCAGCTGGGTGGTTGAATGCTTTCAAAGGTAAGACTTGAATTCTACTATGAGACCAGAGAGGAGGCAGAGCTGGCTTCTGAGCTTCTGGAGATAGACAACAAAGTCGCTCCGAGAGAGCTAAAAATAGAAACCTTTTCAGAGGGAAAAAAAGTTATTACTCTTGTTGAGCACACAAAATTCTCAACTCTTGCTGCAACCCTTGAAGACCTGATATTCACAGAAAAACTTATTTCTGAACTGCTGGAGCTGTAGATATGCTGGATATAAATCTTATAAGGAAAAATCCTGAAGTCGTAAGGAAAGATTTAGAGAAAAGAAAGGCCTTAGAGCTTATTCCCAAGCTGGAAGAGGTTATAGAGCTGGATAAAGAGAGGAGAGAGCTCATAGTAAAGGTCAATGAGCTTAAGCACAGGCGCAATGTAATTTCCAAGGAAATTTCTGAGCTCAAAAAGGCCGGGAAGGATGCCAGTGAAAAGATAAAGGAAGTAAAGGAAATCCCAAAGATAATTTCAGAGATTGACGGGGAGATAAAGAAAAAGGAGAAAAGAATTGAGCAGATTTTAATGCGTCTTCCAAATATTCTCCATGAGAGTGTGCCCTATGGAGAAAGTGATGAGGACAATGTAGTAATTAAAAGCTGGGGAGAGCCGAGAGACTTCAGCTTTAAAGCAAGAGACCACATTGAAATAGCTGAAAGGCTTGAACTCTTTGACATTGAGAGGGCTGCAAAGGCAGCAGGCTCAAGATTTTACTACCTTAAAGGCGAACTGGCGAGA
The DNA here is from genome assembly GCA_964501105.1 of Candidatus Hydrothermarchaeota archaeon. Lineage (GTDB taxonomy): Archaea > Hydrothermarchaeota > Hydrothermarchaeia > Hydrothermarchaeales > BMS3B > BMS3B. The sequence continues at coordinate 26,238 of CAZCRG010000009.1, forward strand.
ATGAACTATGCCCTTATAAACTTTGGGCTGGACTTCATCCAGGAGAAGGGCTTCACCATATTCCAGCCCCCCTATATGCTCAGAGAGAAGGCCGAGAGAGCAGCCACTGACCTGGATGATTTTATTGATGTGATTTACAAAGTGGAGGAGGAAGACCTCTATTTAATCCCAACCTCAGAGCACGCTCTTCTTGCCTATCACATGAATGAGATTCTCGATGGAAAAAAGCTTCCCCTGCTTTACGCTGGAATAAGCCCCTGCTTCAGGAAAGAGGCAGGTGCTCATGGCAGAGACACAAAGGGGATATTCAGAGTTCACCAGTTTGAGAAGGTGGAGCAGTTTGTTTACTGCAGGCCTGAGGAAAGCTGGGAGTGGCATGAGAAGCTCCTTGCCAATGCTGAAGAGATATACCAGAAACTTGGGATACCCTACAGAGTTGTGAATATCTGCACTGGAGATATAGGAACTGTGGCAGCCAAGAAGTACGACATTGAGGCCTGGCTTCCAGGGCAAAACAAGTACAGAGAAGTGGTGAGCTGCAGCAACTGCACAGACTACCAAGCAAGAAGGGCAAAGATAAGATACAGAGACAACCCAAGTGAACCAACAAAATATCTGCATACCCTCAACAGCACTTTAATTGCCACTGAAAGAACTCTTGTGGCTATTCTTGAGAATTATCAGCTTGAGGATGGAAGTGTAGAAGTGCCCAAGGTGCTGAGAAAATATATGAATGGGCTTGAGGTTATTGAGAGAAAGGACTGAAGTATGTTTACAGAAAAAGAGATTAAAGAAGTCTTTGAATCCTCCCAGAGCTATCTTGAGCTTCTCAGAGAAGCCGACAGAATAACAAGGTCGAGGCACGGTGATTATGTCACTCTGGAGAGAGCTATCTTTCTTTCATGGTACTGCTCTCTCGCCACCTGCAGCTTCTGCTACATGTCAGCCCACAGCAGCAAGATGAAGAGAGAGAAGGCAAAACGTGCACCCTGGAGAATTCTTGCCGAGGCTGAGATATGCAGAAGAATTGGCTGGAATATTGAGTTCCTTTCCTCAGGCTATGGTGCACTGGAGAAGGAGGAGATTAAAAATATAGCCGAGATGGTTGCCCATGTTACAGGGAAACCTGTGTGGCTAAATATTGGTGTTTTGAATGGTGACGAGCTTTCTTCCTTTGGAGAGGAGGTCGGGGGAGTTACTGGAAGTGTAGAAACCCTAGACTTAAAGCTCAGAGATAAGATTGTACCCGGGAAGCCACTGGAGCCAATTAAAGATATGCTTCTCAATGCAAAGGCTCAGGGACTCAAAACTGGTATAACAATTATTCTGGGCCTCGGGGAGAGCCCTGAGGCGCTCTCAAACTTATTTAATTTTATTGAGGAGACTGAGATTGATAGGGTGATTTTCTACTCTTTAAATCCCCACGAGGGTACAGAGTTTGAAGGTAGAACATCTCCTGCATCTTTATACCACAGCAGGGTTGTGGCTTTAACAAGGGTGAGCTTCCCGGAGATTAAAATTATAAGCGGCACCTGGGCAAACCAGCTTCCCAGCATTGGTGTTAATCTCTTAGCTGGAGCCAATGGCATAACAAAGTTCCCCCTATTCTCAATGTTTGGAAACTCTCTTGGCAAGAGGGTGGAGGAAGAAGTAAAAGCTGCCAATAGAAAACTTCTGGGCACCTTCACAGACTGGGAGGTTCTGAAGGGAGAGAAAGAACTTGAAAAAAGCAGAGACCCCTATGCACTTTTTAATTATAAAACCCCAGCTGTGCCTATAGAAGCCAGGGAGAGAGTGGAATACTTCAGGCCGAGAATAGACAGAGCTATAGAAGAATATATTTTTAAGGCAGAAGAGAAATCTAAGAAGAGTTAGTATGGCAGAGTTCACCTATCTCAGGAATGTAACAAGTAAGTGCATATACTGCTCTAATCTCATAATCAAGTGGAATTATGGTGGTGCAGAGCTAAATATGTTCTGCGCCCTATCGAAGGATATGCGTACTGAGGAGTGCAGCTTTTTTGAACTTGTAAGAAATATAAGGTGCAGATGCGGACACATCAACAGGGCGAGGGCTAAGTTCTGTGAAGTCTGTGGAGAGAGAGTGAAGTAGTGCAGAATGTTTATAAATTTATAATCACGATTATATAATCATGATTAGAAAAAAATTTATGAACAGGAGGAGGGAGCTGGAATTCATAGAGAAGGCATACAACAGAGAAGGCTATGAGTTTGTGGTGCTCACAGGGAGGAGAAGAATTGGAAAATCAAGACTTCTGGAGGAATTTACAAAAAACAAAAGGGCGATTTATTTTCTTGCCGAGAACAGAGTTTATGAGTACAATCTGGCAAAGTTTTCAAGAGTAATTTCTGAGTTTTTTGGAATTCCAGAAGTCAGAGTTTCTTCCCTGAGGGATGCCTTTGAGCTGATTGTGAGACTCTCCAGGGAAGAAAAAATAGTTGTGGCAGTGGATGAGTTTTCCTATCTGGTGAAACACAACAGCGAGGTTGTTGGAGAAATGCAGGCAATAGTTGATGAAGTGCTCAGCAGAGAAAATGTTATACTGATTTTAAGCGGTTCTGCCGTTTCTTTAATGCAGAAGGAGCTTCTGTCATACTCCTCTCCACTCTACGGAAGAACAACAGGAACTATTGTGCTAAATCCACTAAGCTTCACAGAATTTTTTGAATGGTATGGAGATAGACCAATAGAAGAAATCTTCAAGATTTTTTCTTCAACAGACGGAATTCCAAAATATATGGAGTTCTTTACAGGTGAAAATGTAGAAAGTGAAATTATATCAAACTTCTTCAACCCATATTCTTTTATATTCCGTGAAATGGTAGAGATACTGAGCGAAGAGCTCAGGAATGTTGGTATGTATTTTTCAATTCTGGAGGCTATTTCTCTGGGCAAAAACAAAGTAACTGAGATTGCAAACTACTCCTATCTGAAAGCTGGTAAAGTTGTGTCTTATCTGAAGATTCTGGAGAATCTTGGTTTTGTGAAGAGGATTTTACCATTATTCGGAAAGAAGGGAATCTACGATATAAGGGATAACTACACAAAGTTCTGGTTTAGATTTGTTTCCAGATACTACAGCGAGATAGAGGAGGGATTTGTGGAGAATGCTGTAGAGAATTTCAGAAGCAGCTTTAATTCTTATCTCGGACTGGTTTTTGAAGATCTGATATACAGGCTGCTAAAGGAAGGAAAACTCAGAATTATAGAGTTTACAAAAATTGGAAAGTGGTGGCACAGAGATAAAGAAATTGACATAGTGGCTTTAAACGACAGGAGTAAAGAGGCTCTCTTTGTTGAGTGCAAGTGGAGAGAGGGAGTAAACGCAGAGAGGATATGCAGGGAGCTGGTTGAAAAGGCAGAACACTTCAACTGGCACTCAGATGAGAGGACTGAGAATTTAGCTGTTTTTGCAAAAAGCTTCAGCAGGAGAATTGAGGAGTTTGAAGGCAGAAGGGTGTTCTGCTTTGATATTGGAGATTTGGAAAGGGAATGCCGCAAGGGTTAAGTTTACCAGACACAAGATTTTTATATGGATAAATTCCCAGCCAAGAGTTGTAAAGTGTTAAGAGATATAAAAATAGGCAATAAGAAGTACTCTCTTGAGATAACCGGAAGTCAATATTATGAAGAAAATCAATATCACTATCCCTACGAGTGACACAGATATTATC
>CAZCRG010000010.1:0-11544 GCA_964501105.1 Candidatus Hydrothermarchaeota archaeon
TATTATAACTAATACAATTAAATATTTTACTAACAAATTTCTTAAATCACGAAAGTTAAAATAACTCAGGTAACCTGTCTCAACATATTTTCAAAGAAGATGATTATATGAAACTTGAGGATGCCATTGAAAGAGTGAGAGATAGTGGTGAGAGCCAGGCTATAGAGATTTTATACAAGCTTAAAAAAGTTGTGCTTTACTATAATGATGGAAGTCTCTTCTATGTAAAAGTTGAAACTATGGCTGGTGAATCTATAACTGGAAGAAAAGCTCTCGAAAAGATAATGTGCTTCAGAGATAACTACAGTGATATAAAAATCAGAAAAGTTGGAAGTAAAGAATTATTTAAAATTACAGCCAGCAGAGAAACTTTTGAAAAAAAGTTACCTGGCTATGATCAGTTAAAAGCCTTCTTTTTTTACATAACACCTGAAGAGGTTGCATTACTCCTTAGCCTTGCTTATAAAAATAGATATTTTGTTGTTTTGGATACTGGATGGAAGGATGCTATATTTGACCTCTGGGAAAATGGAATTGTAGAATTTAATGGTTTCCTTATATATATGCCAGAAGCCATGAGATTCCTTATCAAAAAGCTACTCCTAGAGCACCTGAAAAAAGGTCTTAAAAGAAGAAAAAATAAAAAAGAAGTTGATGATCTAAAAAAAGGCAGGATTAGTCAACCACTGGCTGAATTTCTTAAAAGAGAGGGATTCCTCCTGCTTGATAAGAATCTCCCAAAAGATTTAATTGAAGGACTAAGAGATTTCGATATTCCAGAAATAAACAAGGAAAAATTACTTGAGAAGTATAGTATTGCCAAACCAGATGTAGAGGATATAAAAAAATTACTGGAAGAGGAATAGTTACCTTGAGAATATACCCCTTATGAACTTCTTTATTATGTCTATCTTCTTTTCCTCCTCTTCTTCTCCAGTCAGAAGATTTGTCAGTCTTGAAAATGCCTTTGATGATGGTGAATAAGGATTCATAACTACTATTGGCTCTCCATAGGCTATAGATTTCTTAACATTAGGATCCTCTGGAATTACAACCAGTACATTTTCTTCAAGGATACTTTCTATTTCCTCTATTGTTAAATCCTCTTCATCATAGTTCATCCTGTTAACCACAACACCAAGGATGTCCCCCCCAAGTTCCTTAAAAGCAAGTCTTATTTTCATAGCATCAGATATTGAAGCCACCTCAGGATTAACCACAATTAAAAGCTCCTGTCCAACTCTCAAAGCTGGAAGAGTAGGCTTTAAACCAGCGGGAGCATCAATAATAAGTATATCTGTACCACTGAGAGCCTCCCTCAGAACTTTCTCAAGCATTTCCTCATCAATCTCTTTAAGGTCTTTAAAAGATATTCCGCTTGGAATTACTCTCAGTCCAATAGGAGTAGTGTAAACAGCCTCTTCAAGAGTAGCTCTGCCAGCAAGGACATCGTGAAGTGTTTTTGCATCCTCCTTCTTTGGAAGTCTTAACCTCAATGCAACATTTGCCATCTCAATGTCTGCATCAATAATAGTTACTTTCTTACCTTTACTGGCAAGGGAAGCAGCAAGATTTATTGATACTACTGTCTTACCCACACCACCCTTGCCAGAAGCAACAACAATAGAGCGAGGCATAAACTTTATATTCCCGCCTTTTTAATATAAAGTTATCGCAATTGAGAGGTTAATCCATGAAATGCCCGGGCTGTGGAAAAGAGGTTCCTGAAGGGGGAAAGTTCTGCAGTTTCTGCGGAGAAAATCTTGAAAAATATAATGAAAAGAAGCTTGAAGAGGGTAAAAAGCTTTTAGAGGAAAATAAGTTTGAAGAAGCTATAGAAATATTCAAAAGCATAAGTAATACTCTCCCTGAAGCTCTTTTCTATGAAGGTATTGCCCTGAAAGAGATTGGAATAGCAGAAGATGATGAAAAAAGGATAAAAGAAGCCCTTAAAAAATTCGAAGCTGCTGAGAAGAAAGTTGATATGCCAGATTTATGGTATGAAAAAGCAGTAGCCCTGGGATTGCTAAATAGACATAAAGAAGCTAAAACTGCTCTCGAAGTAGCTCTAAGTTATGAGCCTGAAAACCAGAAATATAAAAGGCTCTACGACATTGTAAATGATGCTCTAAAAGAAAAGGAAGAAGAGGTAAGACCTGAAAAAGAAAAAAAGAAGGAGAGCACTACACCTGTTGTGGAGAAGAAGGCTAAAATCCTTATCCCTCAGTCCCATGCTGCCATGGTAATAGCACCACCCGGGGGAGGAAAAAAAGAATTTCTTGTTAAAGCAGCAATTAACCATCTTAGAAAAGGAGAAAAAATTGTATTTATAACAACTGAAAGGTCTCCTGATGAAGTAAAAAAACTTTTTTCAAAGTTTAATTTTAATGTGGATAGCATTGAAGGTAAAGATTTTATTTTTATAGATATATTCTCCTACAGTGTTAAACAAAAATATGACAGGGGTTTGCCAATAGACAACCCTGCCAATCTCAACGCAATTACAGTTAATATAGACAAAGCCAGGCAGATTATAGGCTCACCCTTTGTGGTCTTCTTTGACTCTTTATCAACACTATTTATACATACAAGAGAACAGGAGATAATCAAATTCTTTGGAACTTTAATATCAAGGTTGAAGAGTAATAATGACTCCCTGTGTGTGACCATTCAGGAAGATATGCACGAGAAAAAGACTGTTATAGCTCTTCAGCACATGGTGGACAGTGTCATTGAGATAAGTAAAGTTGAAGAAAATAGAGATTTAAGGAGAGTTAAAGTTTCTTTCTCAAGGGAGATTGAAATTCCCGACGAGTTCTACATAAATATACGAACTGGCGAAATTGTATATGAACTGAAAAAGAAAAAGGAATTTAAATTACCTGTTTATGCTATAGCAGGAGCTGGAGTTCTTTTACTGATTGGAATCATATTCGGCTTTACAATGATGAAGAACCCTGAAGTGCAACCACAACATGCTCCTGAGAAAGTAAAGGCAAATCCATCTGTGGAAGAGAAGGTAATTACTGAAGAGGTTATGAGGATCGGTGATAACAGAGAATATATAAAAGTAACTGTGGTTAAAAACAAAAAAGCCAGTAAAAAAGGATTTTTAGTTCTGGATACTCCAGATTACAATATATCAATCAATCTTGACAGGAGCTATTTTATGATTTATGATAAAATAAACCAGCATCCTCTTACAGTATACAATGACAGAGTTGAAAACCCGACTGATATGCTTACAGGTGTTGATATAGGGTATGCTGACTTAGATGCAGTAAATAAGTTGCCCTTTTCATCAACATCACTGCATGATGAAGACGGTTTAAGTTATACTGTTGTTACTTCAAATGAAGATGAGGGTTACCTTGTTGTTAATACTCAGGGATGGGATGTAAGCCCCACAAAGCTGGATAAAGGTTATGATGTTGAAGGAGAGGTGCTTTTTGTTGTTTTCAAAAATAAACCCTATTTCTTCTTTGCAACTGAATTTGCAAATCTTCAGAAGCTTGGAATACTGAGAGAAGTGGACCACAGAAGTCCTGATGAGATAACCCAGACCTTTGTAATCAGGGGAGATTACAACGCTATTTCAATCAGAGGTGGAGACACACAGCACCTGAATCGAGCAATGTGGCTGCCCTTCTATAAAGTTCAAACTCTTTCTCCAACAAGAAGACCCTTCCATGCAGGCTCTGCTGCCATATCCTTAATGTTTCCAGAGCACCTTCTCCTTGGAAGTAAAACTGATGGCGGCGTAATATTCTCCCTTCCAATGGGAAAATTCAGATTTAATACAAAAGAGGGAGCAAATGGCGCCCAAGTGGCTCTGGAATTTGTTATCAATGTGGATAGGCCCGAGAAAGCAGTAGCCTTTTCTATAGATGCAGTAAACAGGGAAGCTTTCCTTTATGACATAAGAGAAGCAAGCACAAGAGAAGGCTACATGGAAAGCATGCAGGATATTTGCCAGAGATACCAGCTGGGTAACTGCACTAAAATACTCAACCATCAAAACTGGACTTACAGAAGATACGCCTATGCAGTCACTCTGGTTAAAGATTGGTATTATCCAGAGGAAAATGTCGTTAAGGAAGACACCTGGAGCTTGGCTGACGAAGCTCTGAAAAAATTTTATGACTTTGAAGGGCTTATATACAATCAGCTTGTGTCAACAAGACCTTTAGTGGCAAGTCTTGTGATGCAGTGATACCATGAAGCTATCTGTGGTTATCCCTGCTTATAATGAGGAGAAGTATATAGAAGATTGTTTAAAGGCTCTTGAGAAGCAGAAGGACAGTAGAGTTGAGATTATTGTAGTTGACAATGCCAGCACAGATGCCACTGGAGAGATTGCAGAGAGCTATGCCGACAGAGTGGTTAGAGAGGATAGAAAGGGCGTGGCTATAGCAAGACAGCGTGGCTTTTTAGAAGCTACTGGGGATATAGTTGCCTTCACTGATGCTGACACAATTGTAGCCGAGGGGTGGATTGAAGGGATAAGAGAAAGCCTTTCCAATGGCAGCACTGCTGTTTATGGCCCTGTTTATCTTTACGACGGCAATGCCCTGGAAAGGGCTGCCTCCAAGTACGCCTTCACCTCCTTTTTACTCTTCAATCATTACATTGGCTTACCCAACATCTCAGGACAAAATTTTGCTGCAAAGCGAAGTGCCATCAAAAGGGTAGGAGGCTTCAATATAAATTTAAAGTCTGCTGAAGATGTAGAACTGGGAAGGAGAATTAAAAAAGTTGGAAGGCTCAGCTTTGAACCTGAGCTTAAAGTTTACACCTCGGCGAGAAGGCTCAGAGCAGGTTACCTGAAGTTCTTAACCCACCACACCCTCAATTACCTCTCCCTTCTCCTCCTTGGAAAAGCAAGAGACTTTGAGGATGTGAGACTATGAAAAAACTCTGCCTTGTGGCTGATACCTATCCCCCAAAGAAGGATGGGGTTCTAACCTTTCTCAGATCAATAATACCCTACCTCAAGGAGCACTACGATATTACTCTTGTGGCTCCTGCCTTCTGCAGAGATAAAGAAGCTCTTGCCTCTGATATTGAAGTAATTCTCACCAGATATATACCAATAGAGATGGCCAACTACTACCCCGCAGTTCCAAGTGCAAGAGTGGCAAGAGCCATAAAAAATAGCGACCTTGTCTTTGTGCACGACCTCGCCCCCTTAGGAAGCTCAGCCATCAATCTTGCAAGACTGATGAGCAAACCTCTTGCTGTATTCTGCCACCACGACGAAGCCAGTATGCTCACCCAGGCTTTCAAGCTCAGTGAGAAACGCTTTATACCTGATAAAAAGTTTTCCTCTCTGGTAGAGAGAATAGTGAAGAAGCATTATAAGGGTGTTGATATTTTCTTTGTTGCAACTTCAAGATTCTACTCCAAACTTAAGAGGCTGGGTGTGGAGGAGGACAAGATAATCTTTGCACCCTTCGCTGTGGATACTGACAAATTCAAGCCAGGGAATAAGAAAGAGCTGAGAAGAAAATTTGGAATCCCTGAAGATGCTCCTGTGCTTCTCTATCTTGGAAGAATGTCCCATGAGAAGAATGTTGAAACAATTATAAAGGCTGTACCTCTCATTGCTAAAAGATATCCAGAGGCACATTTTATCTTCGCTGGAGGCGGTGCAAGACTCAAGGAGTATAAAGCTCTTGCTAAAAAGATAGCAGGAGAGGCCAATGTGACCTTCACAGGATGGGTGGAGTGGGATAAGACACCTGAGTACTTCTCCATGGCAGACATCTTTTTATTCCCTTCCCTTCATGAAACCCAGGCCTTTGTTGCCATGGAAGCTATGGCATCAGAGCTTGCAGTTGTGGCAAGTAAAGATGAGAGCCTGGAACACAGCTACTACAGAGAGGGAGAAAACTGTTTATTTGTATCAGACCCCCTGAATGAAAGGGAAGTGGCAGAAAAGGCATCTCTGCTCATAGAGGATGAGCAGCTCAGAAGGAGACTCGGTAAGGAGGCAAGAAAGACTATGCTGGGGCTATCCTGGCAGAGCCATGCCGATAAAATAATCTCAGGGCTAAAGGCTATAGAGAATAAAGAGAAGCTGCCCAGAAGACAGAAAATAAAGAGACTTATTCTAAATAGATATACAGGTGCAGCCCTCCTCGCCTATGCCAGCAACAGGATAATATGAGCATTATAACTCTAACAACAGACTTTGGAAGCTCAGAGTACGTTGGAGCTATGAAGGGTGTAATTCTATCTATCAATCCCAGGGCAAAAGTTGTGGATATCACCCATAATGTGCAGCCCTACAATGTAAAACAGGCTGCTTTTGTGCTCTACTCAACCCTCAAATACTTTCCCAGTAGAAGCATCCACATTGCAGTAGTTGACCCAGGGGTGGGGACTGAGAGAAGAGCCCTTATACTGGAAACTGAAGATTCCTATCTCGTTGGCCCTGACAATGGCCTGTTCTCCCTATTTGAGTACAGAAAAGCCTGGGAAATTGAATTCAAAGAAGCCTCAAAGACCTTCCATGGAAGAGATGTTTTTGCTCCTGCTGCCGCAAAACTCTCTCTCGGAGCAAGCCCAGAGGAACTGGGCAGGGAGATAAAAGAGATTGAAAAAATTGAAGTTTTCAGAGCAGAGGTCGAGGGGAGAAAGATTAAAGGCGAGGTGCTGCATATAGATACCTTTGGTAATGCAATAACCAGTATAAAGGGGGAAGTCTTCAGTAAACTCAAGCTGAAGTTCGGGGATAGGGTGAAAGTGAAAATAAAGGAGAAGAGCCTAAAGGTGAGATTTCTCCCTACCTACGGCTATGCTGAGAAGGGCGAAGTCCTCATCCTTAAGGGAAGCTCAGGACTTATGGAGCTATCCCAGAATCTGGGCAGAGCTTCAGAAGTTTTAAATATATCGCCGGGGGATACTCTCGAAATAGAGGCTGAAAAATGAGAGGCTTGTTAATAGGAAGATTCCAGCCCTTCCACAAAGGGCATCTCTATGTGATTGAGAAGATAGCAGAGGAAGTGGATGAAATTATAATAGGAATAGGCAGTGCCCAGAAGAGCCACTGCCTCGAGAATCCCTTCACAGCTGGCGAAAGGCTTATGATGATTAAGAACAGCCTTATTGGAGCAGGCTTTGAGAAGAACTATTACATTATTCCAATAAATGACGTAAATAATAACAGCCTCTGGGTGAGCCACGTAAAAAGCTTAACACCACCCTTCGACAGAGTTTATTCTGGCAACCCCCTTGTCAAGAGGCTTTTCAAGGAGGCAGGCAAAAGAGTTGCCACTCCACCCCTATTTAACAGAAAGGAATTCTCAGGGACTGAAATAAGAAGGAGAATTTTATCAGGAGAACCCTGGGAGGAGCTTGTGCCTGAGGCTGTGGTGAAAGTAATAAAGGAAGTTAAGGGCGAGGAGAGAATGAGAGAACTCACCCAGGGAGATAAATAAAAACAACTCAGGCCCAGTATAACTTCTGGCATCTGGGGCAGGATATTCTTTTTTCTCTCCAGAACTCTCTCGACTTTTTCTGATATTACCTGACACCAGGCTTCCATGGCAGAAATTTAGAAAAAGGGTGGAGAATGGGTGGCGAGAAGAATAAGAAGCTCAGAAGAGGTATTTTTAATCCCATGCACAACTCCTGGAGGAACAAATATATAATCTCCAGCCTTAACCTCTCTGGTTTCTCCACCGAAGGTGCCCTGACCTCTACCTGAGAGGATGTATATGGAATCACCCTCTTTCTCATGAACATGAAGGGAAGCCTCACTTCCAGGGCTTATCTCCAGAATGGATACGCTCATTTTATTTCCAGACTCCTCTCCAGTTAGAAGTTTTGCTATCTTCACTCCCTTAAACTTCGGGTGCTCCTCAAAATTCCTCTCCTCTAAAAAATTATACTTCACAGCCAAACCTCCTAGCCCAGAGCTTTTCTCACCTTTGCTATCCTCACAATCATCTCCTGAGCAAGCTCTTTCTCAACATCTAGAAGCTTTTCAGTATCCATAAGCATATATTTGAGATAGGGCTCAAGCCTACCCACCATGGCAAGAGCTGCCTCTTCATCTTCATTTCTTGGGCCAAGGTCTATGGCAAGGTACTCATAAATATACTCCACATCCCTGCGCACCAGCTTCAGGGCATACTCAGGCAGAAAACTCCCCACCACTCTTAAGTTAAGAAAACGTGAGGCAAACTTTAAATCCTCCTCCAGGCTCGGGTAGTAGTCAAAAAGCACATCAAGTTTACCTCTCTCATCAAGAGCTTTTAACCCTCTTCCTGTACCTATAATTTCTGGAGGTAGCCCAACAGTATAAAGGGCACCAGTAAACTTAATAGCTCTGGGAAGCTCTGGAAGTTTATCAAGCTGCAGCCTCTGGAGCTCAAGAGCAAGCTCCCTATCCTCAATAAGAGAAGAAATTTTTGAGGGCATGGGTGGCTCCCTGGCATAGCCCAGGGCACCCTTTCTGGCAAGCCTGTCTCTTCTATCAGGCATCAAATCAGCAACTTTGAGCAGTCCCGAGTAGCCAAGATAGTAGAAGCTCATAAGGTACTCTCTCAAAAATACAGCTATAATCTCTGCAATTTCCTTCCTCTCTTCCTTTGAATAAGACAGGGGTTTCGCCCCGGGTAGAGAAGCTTTAAGCTTCTTTACAACACTTTTTGTAGCTTCCCTACCGTGGTCGTAGCGCAGGGCTGACTGCAGTGTCAGAGTTCTGATTCCTGAGTACTCCCTTATTAGATTATCCAGATTTTCTGGAGAGGCATGGCCTCTGAAGGGCAGGGTGCCAGCACCCAGTATAGGGCTTATCTCAAAACCTGCAGCCTCCCCAGCTCTGTAAGCCTCTGACACAGCAACCTTGCATGCCAGAGAAGCTGCCACATGCCCATAGGAGAGAGCCGGGTCGCTTCTTCCTATTAAAAGTCTGAAAACCTCAGGCACTGGAGCTATCTTCTTAACACTCTCAGAATAGCTGGTAAGAAGCTCTCCCACTGTTAAAAGCTCGGGCACTTCCTCCACAAGTGGAATAAGCCCAAAGTCCTCAGGAGGCACTTTAATCCCAAGCTCTCTTTCAGCAAGGCCAGCTACATCAAGCATTCTCTTTCTTGCCCCAACCAGCTCCTCAACCTCAGCAGACATGGGATGGATAACTTCCACAATAGCTAAGTGGTCAAAGCTCTCACTGCCCTTAAACTGGGCTTCCATAATACTCATCAATGCCATAAGCTGCCTGAAAACATTCTCTTTTGAAGCTGAGGGCATCCTGGGTGTAACAAAGACATCTCTACCGGGCTCAATGCCAGCCTCTATGAGCTCACCCACCACCTGGGCAGTCTGATGATAGGGTGTAAGCTTGCCCTCATAATCCACCATATATTCATCGCATCCATAGCTGGTGAAGCACTCAAGAGCTTCATCAGGCTCCTCCTGAACAGGTACATATCTTAAAGCTGAATCAGGATGCTGAGTTGCCATAGCTACAGGAATCTTTCTCATGGTTTTCCTCCTTCATACTCTTCAAGGTAGAATTTTCTGAGTTTTTTCACCTCTTCGTCGCCAAGAACCCTTACCTCTCCAAGAATCCTGGCAAAAATCGCTGCCTTAGCTGCCCTCTCAACAACTATACATACCTTAAGGGCTTCTCTGAGATTTCTACCCACACCTACAAGGCCGTGATTGGCAAGAAAAACAGCATTTTTATTGCCCAGGGCTTTAAGCGCCTCCCTGGCAAGTCTCTCTGTCCCCGGGCTTGCATAGTCTGCACATTCAACACTTCCACCAACAATTTGAGCAAGTTCCTCCAGCACTGGTGGTAGAGATTTTCTGGCTATTGCAAAGGCACTGGCAAAAGTTGAGTGAGTGTGCACAACAGCTTTGACATCCTTCCTGTTCCTGTAAATCTCAGCATGGAGTGGTGCCTCAGTGGAGGGCTTTCTTGTGCCTCTGAAGCTGAGGTCAAACTTCACCTCAACTATATCCCGAGGTTTTAGAACTTCATAACTCACCCCACTGGGAGTTATGGCAAAGCTATCCTCAGTAAGCCTTGCACTCACATTTCCCCAGGTTGCTGCAGTTAGGCCGAGAGCTGAGAGCTCTCCAGCTACTTTGACTATTTCCTCTCTGACTTCAGCGCTTCGCATCACTCAGGGACAAAAACACAACAATGAGAAATATTTTGGTTTGTCATAAATCAGTAAATCCTTTTTCAAGCTATATCTGTCAGTTCTCATCAGGAGATACAGGCTTACCAAAAAGTATTTAAGCTAAGGTTGTATTACACAAATATGTAATAAAAAGGTGATGTATACATGTTTCTTATAGGAGAAGCTCTCGTAGGAGAAGGTTATGAAGTTGCCCATATTGACCTGATAATGGGAGATAAGCAGGGGCCTGTTGGGCAGGCCTTTGCCAACGGCCTGAGCCATCTTAGCTCGGGACACACACCTTTGCTGAGCGTTATAAGGCCAAACCTCCCGCCCAAGCCCTACACACTTGTGGTGCCGAAAGTTACAGTTAAAACCATGGGCGACGTGGAGAAGATCTTTGGCCCTGCTCAGGCAGCAGTTGCAAAGGCTGTAGCTGATGCTGTGGAGGAAGGCATAATACCCAAGGACAAGCTTGATGACTGGGTTATTGTCGCAAGTGTTTTTATTCATCCTGAAGCAAGTGATTATAGAAAAATTTATCATTATAATTACTCTGGAACAAAGCTGGCTTTAAAGAGGGCTATGACAAACTATCCAAGCTGGGATAAAATTAAGTTCGACAAGGACAGAGCCACCCACCCAATTATGGGCTTCAAGGTTCCAAGGCTGTGGAGGCCACCTTACCTTCAGATTGCCCTGGATGTGCCCAGTATTGAAAATGCCAAAAGGGTTATCCAGAGTATTCCAAAGAGCGACAGGATAATCCTTGAAGCAGGTACACCCCTGCTGAAGCGCTACGGCACAAAGGTTATAAGCGAGCTAAGAGAGGTGGCAAAGGACTTCTTCTTTATTGCTGACCTTAAGACTCTTGACGTGGGCAAGGTGGAGGTTGACCTGGCCTACGAAGAAACAGCAGATGCTGTCGTTGCCAGTGGATTAGCCACGCCCCAGACTCTTGACAAATTTATCTATGAAGCAAGAAGACTGGGAATCTATGCAATAGTAGATATGCTCAATGTTGACTCGCCTCTGGAGAAACTCAAGAGTCTCAAGGAGCTTCCAGATGTTGTAATCCTGCACAGAGCTATTGACGCTGAAACCGAAGTTGACCAGCGCTGGGAGTGGATCAGAAAGATAAAGGAGGAATTCAAGGGCGAGAAAATGCTCATTGCTGTGGCAGGCGGCATAACTCCCCATACAGCACCAGAAGCACTTCACAACGGCGCAGATATACTCATAGTGGGGAGATATATAACCCAGAGCAAAGACATAAGGAAGTCCACAATAGATTTCCTGGATGTCCTGTCCAAAGAGCTCCCCAAAGAACCTGGTGATATAGACCTCTTCAGAGTGCATGTAGAATAGGAACCACCAGCGGTTACCCTCAACTCTTGAGGGTGAC
>CAZCRG010000010.1:11644-29613 GCA_964501105.1 Candidatus Hydrothermarchaeota archaeon
CGTAAACCCCCTTCTAATGGGAAGAACTCAGTAATATTCATCATAATTCTCCCTCCCCTGATAATATTGTAGTTTCTCCTGAGCACAGGCTCATCCTTAGAAATTTCAAAAATTCTGGAGAGCTTTTCTTTAGCTTTAATCACTGAAAAATTCCTAATTTCTCTTCTGGACTCAATTCTGAGCTTCTTCATTATCCTGCCTATGGGTATATCCTCCTTCATTATGTACTCCCTGAACTCGGGCTCAATTCTCTCCACAGGAGTCAGAGAAACAGCATAAACAAGACTTTTCTTTCCTGACCTCAGTGTGACAACCCTCAGGTTGACATCAGCATCTTGTCTAACCTCAAGGAGCCCAGCAACCCTATCGTTAGCCTTTATAACCTTCTGAAGCTCAGTCACCACTCTAACTGAGCCAAAAAGAGCTTCAAGCACCCTTGTTACTGAGCCGTCTGTGGTTAAAAGAATTCTGTGCACTGGAGAAAGCTTTAGCTCCTTCTCAATCTCATGGAGCTTCACCTCAATGCAACTCCTCTTATATCCTCAAGGCTCAGATTCCTCTCCTCCAGAAACTCCCTCATCTCCAGAGAAACTTTCCTGAAAACAGAAACTCCCCTGAGAAGCACACCTGTGCCAATCTGCACAGCCTCTGCTCCTGCCATAATAAACTCGAGAGCATCTTCACCTCTGACAACACCGCCACAGCCTATCACTGGCGTTGAGACCTCTCTGGAGATTTCATAGACACAGCGCACAGCTATGGGCTTAATGCAGGTTCCTGAGAGGCCGCCCACCTTATTTCCCAGGATAGGCCTTTTAGCATCAATGTCAATAGTCATAGCCTTTATGGTGTTAATGGCTACAATGGCATCAGCCTTTGCTTCCTCGCAGGCCTTAGCTACTTCCACTATATCCCCGGCTTCTGCAGTAAGCTTGGCAAAGACAGGCACCTTAACCTTCTTCTTAACCTCTCTCACAGCTTCAAGTGCAAGCTCAGGGCTCTTTCCAAAGAAGTTTCCAGCCTTCTCAACATTTGGGCAGGAAAGGTTGAGTTCTATGGCATCAGCTGAGCCTTCAAGAGCCGCTGCAGCCCTGACATAGTCCTCAACGCTGAAGCCGTAGACACTTGCTATAACAGGGACACCTCCCTCTCTGGCAATTTCAAGCTCCTCTGCCATCTCCTCTATGCCGGGGTTGGATAATCCTACAGCATTGAGAAGTCCCTGAGGAATTCCAACCACTGTGGGATTCTTGTGTCCCACTCTAGCTTCAATGCCTGCTGACTTGGACACCACTGCTCCAGCTCCAGCCTTAGCGACTCTCCTTAAGGATGAACCAGTTGTGCCCAGAATGCCGGAGGCAAGAATGGTGGGATTCTTCAGCTTTAAACCTGCTATTTCAACTTCCAGCAAGAGCTCACCTTGAGTAAATTCTTACTTTGTAAATAAAATTCTTTTGCCTATAGCCATATCTCAATAAAAAACATTATTCCTGAATATTCAAACCTGCAGATTCTTCGCTGAGATTTCTTTAAGACCACAGTAAAGCATTTAAATACATAAAATCATCTATAAACAAGGAGGTGTATTACTGTGGTGGAGATAAAAAGGAGAAATCCAGTATTGGTGCTGATACTTGCTTTTATTACTTTTGGAATATACCAGTTATACTGGTATGTAAAAACAAAAAATGAGATAAACAGTCTCGGGGCAGAGATTCCAACAGCATGGTTAATAATAATACCAGTAGTCTGTATATACTGGTTATACAAATATGCAGAAGGATTTTCTAAATATGTAAAAAAAGACGACAGTACAATTATGTGGTTTGTCCTTCTTTTCTTTACAGGCCCAATTGCCATGGCTTTAATTCAGAATGAGTTAAATAAAATGGCATAATAATAGGGCTGGAAATTATATTTGTCTTGAGAAGAAACAACAGGTGTGCCTGGCTATGAAAATCCTCTTTGTGTGTGTCGGCAACTCAGCAAGGTCCCAGATGGCAGAGGCTCTTTTCAACTCTATGGCTCCTGAGGGCATGCTTGCTATAAGTGCAGGAACAGAACCTGCCCCAAGAGTTAGCTCAAGAGCAATTGAGGTGATGAAGGAGCTGGGAATAGATATAGGCAGCAATAAGCCAAAGCTTCTAACACCTGAGATGGTTAGAGAAGCTAAAAAGGTTATAACTATGGGCTGCCTCGACAGAGAATCCTGCCCTGTTTTTCTCATAGAGGAAAAGGAGAAGCTGGAAGACTGGGCTCTTGAGGACCCAAAGGATAAGGATATCGAGGTGGCAAGAAGAGTTAGAGATGAAATTAAGAAAAGGGTGGAGGAGCTGATAGAGGAGCTCAGGTCTTCTTCCTCAAAATAATATAAAGGAGAGCACCGCTGAGAATAAGTGCTATCTGACCCAGAACTATATCTTTGCTGAAGGATGTCATCATGGCAAGGCAGGAAACAAGGCCGAAGAGGCTTACAAGGGGGAAGCTTCCTATATTCAGAGGCACTCTGAAGGGCCTCTTCAGATCTGGTGCTTTATACCTCATCACTATCACCGAAAGGTTGACCAGAGAAAAAACAATAAAGGCGCCCAGATCTGTGAGAAGAGCAACTGTCCTAATCTCTCCTGTAAGAATAAAAAGGATTGAAATTAAAGTTACTGTAGCTATTGATATGTAAGGGGTACCTCTCTTCGCATGCACCCTGGCAAAAAACTCTGGAAAAACTCTATCCCTGGTCATTCCATAGAGCATTCTGGAGCTGGCTATCTGAAACACAAGTACAGTACTTATTGTGGCAGCGAGGGCAATAAATATAATAAACTCCTCTCCAACCCCTGCTTTAGAGCCAACAAGAGCAAGAGGGGCACCACTTTCTGCCATCTCCCGCCAGGGAGCCAGAGAAACTGCGGCTACTGCAACCAAGATATACAAAAGTGTGGCAATGGCTAAAGAAAAGATAATAGCTCTGGGAAGATTTCTCCTAGGCTGCTTTATCTCCTCAGAGAGATTTGCCAGGTCTTCAAAGCCCAGGTAGGCAAAGAAGACAACACCCACAGAGGAAATAATGCCTTCAAAACCTGCACTCATCTCAAAGTAATCCACACTGCCAAAGGCTCTGAGACCAGAGAATATAATTACCAAAAGTCCAAGAACTGCAAGCAGAGTAAAAACAACATTCAGCCTCACTGACTTCCTTATGCCTGAAAAGTTTATGATGGCAAGAGCCAAAACAAGAGAAACAGCAGAAGCGACCTCCCCAACTCCAGTTAGCTCATGAAAATAACCTCCAAAGCCAAGAGCAACTGTAGATCCTGCGATTATCTCAATAAACATCACAATCCAGCCCACTATAAAGGCGAAAGCATCATTCTTAAAGGCATGCTTCACATAAAAGTACTCTGCACCACTTCTCGGTAATAAGGTTGCCAGTTCTGCATAGCTCAGCCCCGTGAAGGCACTCACAACAGCAGCAATGACAAAGGCAAACCACAATGCATTGCCTGAAGTGCTCGCTGCCTCCCCTATTAGGGAGTAAATACCAGCACCTATTATTATCCCAAGACCATAGAGGGTTGCCCCGGTAAGCCCCACTTCCCTTCTCAACCTTAGAGTCCTCATTCACCCCTCTCCAACTTGTATAAGTAGGCATTTCCATCTCTTGATGCTATGCCAAAGTAATCTCCAGAGAAATCCAGAGCAGTAGGCTCTTTCACTGGAATAGCAAGTAAAAGCCCTCCATCCCTGGAGAGAATATAAACATTCCCATCCCAGGAAGCTACAGCCACAAAACCTTCTCGAGAGATAGCAATATCGCTATTGGAAAAGTTGGTCTTAAACTTCCAGAGGAGCTTCCCTTCATCAGAGTAAAGTGCAGCCAGTGAATCCTGAGATGCAGTGCCTATTAAACCGAGATTCTCTTCCAGGGCGCAGCCATAAAGATAACCCTTCCTGCCCTGAAAGCGCTTCCAGATGAGCTTACCCTGAGGAGAGAGAAGGTAGAGGTTAGAGTCATCTCCCGCCACAGCTACAGCCTTACCTCCAGCCTCAATCTCAGCCACACCCCAGGCGCTCCTCCCAAGTAAAAACTCCCAGAGCTTTTCTCCAGAAGGAGAAAAAGCGCTTACTCTGCCAGAGACCTCGCCTACTATTATATTCTCACCCTGAAAATCCAGAGCTTTGACCTGAGAGTCAAAGCTTTTCTTCCAGAGAAGCTCTGGCTTCTCTCCAAGGGAGTAGAGGTAAAGGGTTGTCTCTGGATAGACGAAACTTGCACCAAGAAGGAGTTTTTCTTCAGAGTTCAAAGCCACAGCCTCGGCATTCCCCCTTGTTTTAAATTTATGGATGAGCTCACCCTCTGGACTCAAAAGATAAAAGCTGTTGTCGTAGGAAGCTAAAGCTATAAAATTATCCTCAATATCAATATCATACACTGGTTCTCCTGTAGAAAAACTCCAGAGTAGAGTAGATTTAAGCTCAGGCTCTGAAGGATAAAGTTCCAGGGTCTCTTCCCCAGCATCATATCTATCTTCCTCTAGAAGCTGCTCAGGCACAACCTCTCCCTCTTCAGTTATCTCCACCTCTTCCTGAGCCTTCTCCTCCTCAAAGGCTACACAGCCAGAGATAAGAATTAGGAATAGAAGAAACACAGGCCTCATTTCTCCTTCTCCCTCAGGCTTAGATAGAGAAGTGACGTGAGAAACAATAAACTTGTTGGCTGGAGGCCAACTTCAATAAGAATTAAAAGGTGAGTTAGGGCTATTGAATAGGCTGCCGTTCCAAATCTACTCTCCGCCAGCTTTCTCATTAGCCCGAGGTAGTAGCCTAAGAGGAGAGCTGTGGCTACTAAGCCAAAAATTCCAAAGTCAAGAACAGCAGGGCCGAATAATGTTGAAGTTATAATATGCTCCTCTTTGTAGCCCAGTATTAAAGTGCTGGCAATGACCTGTTTTGTGTCCATTAAAGCTTTTCCGTGAGTTATTCCTGAGGGTAGGGAAGATAAGACAATTTTATTGAAAACAGAGAAGGTGAAGCCTGCCCTATAAAAGGGATAAAGCAAAGGAGAGAGTTTCCAGGTGAAATAGCTCACCTTTGCTATGAAGGTGCTCACAATGGTTAAAATTCCACCAACAAGGGCGAAAAAGGCAAGAGTTTCCTTCAAGTTCACTCTGCCCAGAAGAAGGCCAGCAAGTATGGAAGCCAGAATAATTGAAATTGCATCACTCTTGAAACCTGCCAGAAGGCCAAGAAGAGCCAAGAACAGAAGGGCAGGCAGGGAGTATCTCTTCCTGAAGAAGGCCACCATGAGTACGCCAGATAGCATCCCAAAGCCGTGGAATATTGCCCTCTGGGGAGTGACTGCAACCTCCTCTCTAGCACCCGGGGTGAAGAGGGGAATACTGTGCACAAGAAGAGTTAGAGAGGCAAGAAAAGCTATTCCAAAACAGGTAACAGCCAGAAATCTGTAATCCTCCAGTCTATCTGAAAGAAGCTTCAGAGATATTGCAAAGCCAATGCCAGCAATAAAATTTAAAGGCAGAAACTCTGGAAAAGTTAGCTCAAGGCTCAAAAAACTGAGAACAGCAAGAAGGGGGAGAAGGCTTCTAGAGCTCAAAGAGACTCTTCTCTGCTTTCCTGCCTTAACAGCAGTATAAAAGATAGCTATCCCAAATAGGCTGAGAAGATAGCTTATAAGCTCAGGCTCCTGAAAGGATTTTAAAAGAAAAACTGAAGTGGCTGAAATTTTAAAGGATAAAAAGGCAAGGAGGAGAAATAACAGGTAAACTGAAGGAAATAAGACCTCAGGTTCAAGAAACTTAATCTGCCTCAGCCTTAACCCTCCTGTATATTCTGTCCATTCTCTCAGCAAGAGCTCTGCCCTTAAATTCTTCCTCCTTTTTGCTCAACCTTTTTCTGAGCCCTTCATCCTCAAGAACCTTTATTATAGCCTCTGCAAGAGCCTCTGGATTCTCCTTCTCCACCAGTAAGGCTCTGCCCTCAAGGATTTCAGGCAAACCTCCAACTCTTGTGGCTACAATGGGTATTCCCAGAGTCAGAGCTTCAAGAGCAACAAGGCTCAAACCTTCTTCTCTTGAAGGTATCACAACAACCTCAGCCCTTGAATAGAACTCCTCAAGCTCATCTCTAAAGCCTGCAAAGCTCACGCCCTCGGGAGCACTCTCCTTTACCCTCTTTTCACCCCTGCCCCCTCCTACGACAGTAAGCTCTGCATAGGGCAGCTTCCTTTTTACAATTTTAAAGGCCTCAAGAAGCACATCAAGCCCCTTCTGTCTCACAAAGCTGCCAATATACAAAATCTCACCCTTCTTTGGCTTCCTTTTCTGGAGAGATTCTATTTTCGGAGCACCATAAACAACCTCTATTCTCTCCTCCTCTGCTCCCAGCTTCAGAGCTTCTTTCTTTAAATACTCGCTGACAGCACAGATGTAGCTGCTGCGCCTGAGCACAAAGCTCACAAGAGGTGCTGTAAGCCTTGACCTTCCAAGAATATTGATATCACTCCCATGCAGTGTGACAACCAGGGGGATGCCAAAAATCCTCCTGAGTAAAACTCCCAGAAAGCCCTGCGGAAAAGCATAGTGGGCATGAATTATGTCAAACTTCTCCCTGGTTGAGAGCATCAGAGCTTTATACAGGCCGTGAAGAATATAGCCCAAAGCTCTCAAAACTGGAAGCTCAAGAGCTTTAGGATATCCTATAACTCTAAAATCATTCTCAGAGTGCTCAATAATCTTTTCCACATGGGTTACCACACCGCCTTTAGCTGGCTTCCACAGGCTCAGCAAGAGCACCCTCATCTTCTCCTCCCCTCTGCAAGAGCTGAGATGGAGATAAAGAGAGAAGCAGCAAATAACACAAAAACATTGAAGTCCACAAGGCCTGTTTCAATCCCTACAAGAAGGTAGGCAAAGAGTATAGAAAAGAAGGCTGTGGCAAGGGAGGAGGCTGTGGTTATGGAGTCCTTAAAGGCAAGCCCTATTATTACCCCAAGAGTAAAGAGAAATAAGATACTTCCAATCAAACCCAGATCAAGAGAGACTGGTCCCAGAAGAGTTGAGGTAAGAGTTACTCCTGTCACACCAAACTCTCTCGCCACAATAGTCCTGGGCCCCAGGCTGGGACCCGGTACAAAGCTCAGGAAGGAGGAGAAAGTGGCTAAAGCTATTCTGCCATGGTAAACACCTGTAAGGAGAACCTTGTAGCCTGAGAACTGGCTCACCTCAAAGAGAGTGTTAACAATATAGTCGTAAATGCTCAGAGTCACGCCCACCCTTTTGCCTATGACCTCAAAGAGTCCCAGAGTGTAGCCCACCTTAATAGCTCTATAGGCTCCCATAGCCGAGATAGCCAGAAGCCCTGAAGCAAGGGCGGAGAGGATCTCAAGGTTGCCTATGAGAGAGTAGCGGTACATAACAAAGGTGAAACTGAGAAGAGAAACAAGAGTCTGAGTTCTGAAGCCCAGGAGAGTTACAAAAAAGGTTGTGGCAAGAGCAACCACAAGAACCTTCATCCTTGCATCCTTCAAACTCCTCTTATTTTCAAAAAACTCCCTGCCAAGGGCAGAGGCAATTATCAGCCCGGCTAGAACAATAAAAGTTGAGGCATAGGTGAGGAGCACACTGAGCTTTTTTCTTGCCACTGGCTCAAGAACTGGGATGTCTCCAGCATAATAAAGGTCAAGCAGCAGGCAGACAAGAGAAAAAAGGTAAAGAAGTGTCCCCGCCTTCAGAGATGAATTCTCAAAGCTGGCTCTTCTGAAGCCTACTTTTTTTGCTAGAGTGAAACCAGCAATAAAAAAGGTGAGAGTAACTAAAATAAATAGTAGAGCCTTAAAAGAGAGAGTATAGCTGCTCACCAGAAGAAAAAAACCATAGGCAAGAATAAAGAGCCTCTCAGGATTGAGAAGATTAAAATTTAACCTCAAATTTATCCTGTCTATAAAGCCCCAGAGCCTCTCTGGATAGGGGATATTGTTTATGAGCCAGCTCAACCTTGAAACTGAGTAAAGCTCAATTATTCTTCTAGCAAGGAGAGATAGAAAAGCAAGGGCTCTGCTTTCCCTGAGAGAAGCTAAAGAGAAGGCTGCGAGATTAAAAGCAATAGAGACAAACCTGCTGTGCTTAAAGGAGTTCTTCAATAGAAACATAGCTTGCCTCTCTCCTGTCCCTCAGGTAGCCCTCTGCTTCAAGGTAACTGTAAACCCTATTCAGCTCCTCCATGTCAAGCTCATCAGAAAAGCCGAGATAAACTTTAAAGTTTTTTAGAGTAACCTTCCCAGAGCTCAAGCCCAGCCTTTCAACCTCACCTAAATCAACAAGGTAGTACCTCGAGGAGTAGAAGTTTTCATCCACCTTCTGAGCTGTACTCCAGACGCAGGTGAAACAGTCTTCAGCCTCCTCTTTAAAGTCAGGAAACTTAACTCCAGGGTTAAGAATTAAAATCTCACCTGTCAGAACCACATGTTCAGCTTCAGTTTCTCTTTTAATCTCCCTCAAAGCTTTAAGAAAATCTCTAAAACTTGAAAATTCTTCCTTTGAAAAGTAAAAGGATACAGAGCTTCCATAAAGAGGCTTAAGTTCCACCTTTCTGGCAGCAAAGTCTTCAAGATAACTCATACTCCCTCCTACAGTTACCTCGTCGCCATACCTATTCTTGAGCACCAGAGTGCCGCCATAGGCTTTCTTAACAATCCCCTCCTTTTCCTTCTCCTCACCATAGGGATCGCCTATATCCCTACCCACAGCCACTGCTTCTACTAGAAAGCCCTTCTTCTCCAGCTTGTTGTAGGCCTTTACTGCCTTGTAAACCTCCTCGCCGTCAAAACTCAATTTATCCTCAAAGATTGTAGAAGCTGCCATGTAGCCAAGAAAAAGGAAAACAGCTATTATAAAGAGGTCAACTGCATTCACACCAAAAATTTTTCCTTCTTTTCTATCAATCAGCTTCATTTTTCTTCTCCATACTTCTATATATAAAGTAAATCAGATTCAGAAGAAAGAGAACAAAAAACATCCTCATAAACATACCATAAAAGACAGGATTGTTGAGAATGGAATCTCCCAGAATCTTACTGTAAATAACAATTAAACCTTTATAGAAATAGCTGTAGAAGAAGAAGTATGCATCATAGAAATAGCGGTACTTCTCAAAGAGGGTGACTTTAAATACAAAGTAAACAAGAAGAATCTGAAGAGATGAGAAAATTACACCGTAGCCCAGAATCTCAAGAGTCTTTGCTGCTTTACTTTTAAGCTCTTCTGGTGTCATAGCTATAAAATCTTCTCAGGAGTTAAAAAAGCTTTTGCTACTTGCACCTGCAGGGTATTGAGTTGCAGTAATAGCATACTCCTGGGTACTTCCTTCTCAGGGCTTCCTCTAGGTCTATACCCTCAAGATTGGCAAAGCTTGCCACCCAGGCTACTATATCTGCAAGCTCCTCAGCCATATCCTCCCTCCTACCACTTCTATAAGCTTCATAGAGTTCTCCAATTTCCTCACCCAGCCAGAGGAGAGTTTTAGCCTTTCCTCTACTTCTGTCTTTTTCAAAGTAAAGCTTCCTTATTAGCTCCTGAAACTCGCTAATTTCCAAAGTCTCAACCTTCCTGAGTTTCTATGAATATATCAAGATGTTAATTTAAATTTATTTTTATATGAGATGCAACTTCTGTTCCAGAGAGGCTTCAGAACTCATTACAGAGTTTGAGCTCAGTCTCTGTAGCAATCATATGAAAAAGTTTAAAAAATTTTTGTTTGTAAAGAAAGATGCAAAGACTTCCAGAGTCGAGGATATGCGCATAATTGAACGCCTTGTAAAGGATAATCCTGGCCTTGTTCTCTGTCCAAGTTGTGGATCCTCGAGCATTGAGGTGCATCACTGGGAGAAAGAGGGTAAAGAGAGAGTGCCTGTTTTTAAGTGCAGGACTTGCGACTTCAAAGGTTGAGTCTGTACTCTTCCAGCCTATTTCTAAGCTTTTCATCCTTAATTGCCAGAATTTCAACAGCAAGAAGGGCTGCATTTTTTGCATTGTCGATGCCAACAGTTGCCACTGGTATGCCAGGAGGCATCTGAGCTATTGAGAGCAGAGAATCAAGGCCCATAAGCTTGGCCTCCTTTGGCAGTCCTATCACTGGCTTTAAAGTGTGGGAAGCTATAACACCTGGTAAAGCAGCACTAAGGCCTGCTACAGCTATAAAAACATCTGCATCGCTTTCTTTAACTATTCTTTTAACCTTCTCTGGATGTCTGTGAGCAGAAGCAATATAACTCTCAAAGCCCACTCCAAAATCTTCAAGCACCTTCTCAACCTTTTCCACCAGATCCCTATCTGAGGGGCTTCCAGAAATTACTGTAACCTGAGGCATAGTCACTATTCTCCCTGAGAGAGTTTAAGGTTTTTGGTAATAGTTTCAGTAGAGGGATTAGATTGACTTTTAGGCACAATCTTCAAATAACCTAAAGTGGCTCCCCCTGCTCTGGGTTGTGAAATCTCCCTTTTGTTTAGATTGTAATTGAAGGTATGATACAGCCCTTAAAAAACTCCCAAAAATATAAGTAGAAATAAATTGAGATTGTATTTATGAGACATATACCCCTTTTCATTATTATCTCAATTCTAATTTTAGGCTGCTTACAGATTGGTACTCAGCAGTCTTCCCTTTTAAAGGATACAAATAGTACCATTCAGGTTTCAGGAGAGGGCACAGCAGCAGGAAGGCCTGACATAGCTGTTGTCAATCTCGGAATTGAAACAGAAGCAAAAAGTGCACAGGAGGCCTATGAGTTAAATTCAAAGTTGAGTAGCAGGCTTATAAAGGTTCTCAATGAGATGGGAATTGAAAATAAAAATATCAGGACAACTTCTATATCTCTATATCCTGAATATAACTATGAAAATGAGAAACCTACTATAAAAGGATATAAAGCCTATAATAGCTTTGAAATTAAGATAGATGATATTGACTATGCGGGAAAAGTTATTGATAGAAGTATTGAGGCTGGTGTGAATAGAATAAATGGTATTTACTTCAAACTCAGCGATGACAGGCTAAAAGAACTCAGAGAAGCTGCTCTGAAAAGAGCTGTAGAGGATGCCAGCATTAAGGCAAATACAATAGCTGAGACTCTGGGTGTGAGTATTGGCAATCCAGTCAGAGTTTCAGAAAGTTATTATTATACTCCTCCAGTATATACTATGAGAGCTGAAGCCCTCAGAAGTTCCACTCCTGTTGAGCCAGGAGAGTTTGAATTGAGAGTAAGTGTAACTATAGAGTATACCTTCACCCAACCTTGAAGTAGTCCTTCAAGCTCTTCTGCTCCATACTCTCGTCGTCAAAGAGAGAAGCTATACTCATTCTCAGAATCTTCACCCTCTGCCTGAGGTAGTCCTCCAGGGAATAGCGCTCAAGAAGCTCCTCAGTAATATTGAGATACTTCTCAACACTTCCTCGAGAGACAGTCAGAACAAGCTTGCCACCGCAGCGCCTGCACTTGCCAGTGAGGGGTATTCTTCTGTACTTGGCGTTACAGTTGACACACCTCACCTTCTGAGTGGAGAAGGCTCTCAAATTTCCAGCCAAGTCCGGGAGAAAGTGGGTTTCAATAACTCTTCTTGCCACATCCCTTTCATCCACAGCCCTTATCTTTTTCGCCAGGGCAAGCTGCCTTTCCAGCTTCTCAGTCATCTCCCCCAGAGTTTTATAGGCAGAGGTAAGAGGACCAATATTTATATCGCTGGTGTCATGGGTGAAGCCAAGATTATAGTAGGCCTTCTCAGTACCCAGGCGGGAAGATACTGTTTCTATAATATCTTCAAACTCCTGGGGCTTTGGATACTTCATAGTTGCCTCATAAAATTCAAGAGGATACTTAAAGACAATATCAATATTGTGAGCCTCGTGGTCCACCTCAGCGGGATCAAGATGAGTTGTGAGAACAAGAGGTGCATCCATTGTACCGCCCCTTGTGGAGGGAAGGAATTTCCTTGAGAAATTCAGAAGAGCATCCATGAGAAGGAATACGCCATCTTCATCGCCGTCACAATTGCGCCTCTTGGCTGCATGGAAGTAGGGGTGAGCATAGCCAACGCTAGCCTTAGAAAAGCCCACAATTCTTCCAAGGATGGCTGCCGAGGTATGGGGCGCAAGGCCCAGGACAAGGTGGCCAATAAGGTCTTCTCTTGTCTCAGCTTTATAGTATGGTTCAAGGCCGTAGAACTTCACAAGAAGTTCATCAATAAATTTTGCTGCCTTCAGGAGATAATCTGCACCCGAGAGGGGAAGAATAATATCCTGAGGTTTAAGTTCAACAATCTGGTCCTCGCTGACAAGAGCATTGCCCTTATAGTCCTTCTCATAACCAAGCCTCTTAAGGGCTTCAAGACTCACCATTATCTCTCTGGGCCTGAAATGAGTTATCGGGATATCTGTGGAGTCAAATCTTATTGTGCCGTCTTTAAAGACATACACTCCATGCTTTGCTCTCAGCAACCCCTTCTCCAGAGGCTCAGGTATCTTATAAAGAGAGGTCATGCCAAGAACTCCCTTCACCACCTCTCTACCTGAGTTTCCCACTCTGGCTTTTGCTCTTTCATAGAGAGTTTTGAGGTCAATCTCGCGTTCAGAATAGAAATTAAGCCTTGAGCCGCATTTCGGGCAGACTTCATCCTTTTCACTGCCAGTGTAACTGCAGTTCTGGCAGACTTTCCTGAAAACTGTAGGCTCGCCGCAGCGCTGGCATAGAGTTGTGAAGCCCACCCTTGAGCAGCTCTCGCAGTATCTATAGGCAATTTCCACCTTAATTTTCCCTTTCTTTGCTGCCTTCTCCACTTCTCTGGTTTTTCCGCCGTAGCTGCCTATGGGAAAGAGAACATTGACAGCAGGGGACATCTTTCTTTCTTTTGCCTTCTCAGGCCTGCCCATCCTCAAACCTATATAGGTGGGGGCTTTCTCTCTTACCCTGATTCCAAAGGAATTCACAAGCTCCATGCTGTTTTTTGCCCCTGAATAGGCCTCCTCAAAGTTGCCCTTTACCAGGCCCAGACAGTAAAGAAGAGCTTTATACTCCTGAAGAACTATACTGTCTCCCTCAAGAGTGTGGGGCACACCCAGAAGCTCCAGAAGGCGCTTTTCCTGACTAATGGGAAGATAAAATCTCCCTTCTCTCTCCTCGCCTCTCTTAAGCAGTTCATGGAGTACCTTCAGGTCTTCCAGAGTTAAATCGTGATAGAAGTAGGTATAGCGGGGATGAAGAGGAACTCCAAGCTCCTCTGAAATTTTAATGGCAATCTCCTCTTCTGGAATATCTCTCTCATCAAGATATTCATTGTACCTGTCTTTAACCTTCTTCTCAAGCTCCTGAACCCACCACTCCTCACAGTAGCCTGCTGGAATTAAAATATGGTTGTTTTCAAGAAAATCTCCAAAATTTACCAGTATATCCCCCATGAAGAGTATCTCTTCAACATCGCCTCTCAGCTTTAAAGCCTGAGAGTAGCTCTCCACCCTCACAACATCTCCATTCTTCAGCTTAACTATGGGTCCTTCAATGGTGTCGCAGGGTGTGATGGCTGTTCCCTTGCCAGGTCTCTCAGTCTTGAGCTGAGTGCCTATGGCTATAAAATCGTCAGTAAGGGCCATAGTTGCTGGGTGCATTCCCATAGCAGCAAAGCCTGATGCTCTACTTCTGCCGTAGCGAAGTCTGAAGCCCCCCTTTGCTGAGGGGTGTGATAGAACAGGCCTTCCCGCCACCAGCTCCTTAATGTACTTAAAGCTGGGCTCTATCTTTACCTCCTTCTCCTCGCTGTCGTCAGTTACCTTTGAGGCAACAAAGTCGCTTAACCATTCCCAGCTTTTAAAGCCCAGCTTATTCACATACTTCAAAATCTTACTGGCCTTCTGAAGGACACCCTCTGCAAGAACAAGAACAGCACCTCCCCTAAGGGCATTGGTCTCAATCCTCTCAAGATTCCTGTAGCCGCTCACCTCAACCTTCTCAGTAGCCTCGCCTGTTATCTCCACAGGTATATTTTTTACTGCCTTTCTGATTTCCTCCGGCTTGGGGTGATACTGAAGTCTCGCTGCTTCAGCGTGGTACAAATCAACCTCCTCAACAAATCTCTCTATCTCCTCAGGAGTTGGTTTGTAAGGAGCAAGAGCTAAAGCTTCCCTTATGGCATCACCAACAAGAACAGCAAGAGCCTGAGCAGAACCGCCTGCAGACCTTATTGGTCCAGCGAAGTAAATGGCAAGATACTCTGTGCCGTCACTGTTCTTCTTAATCTTCACTTTAACTATACCTTCAAGGGGAGCAGCTACAATTCCCTCTGTTATTAGAGCAAGGGAGGTTCTCAGAGCCTGCTCTGCAGCCTTTTCTCTGTCCTCAAATTCCCCGAAACTGCCCCTCACAATCTCCTCTGCAATCTTTATGGCTGCCTCCTCATTGCTCATTTCCTTTACCAGTTCTCTTATTTTGGGCGCCACGCCCTTAGGGCCAACAAGACCTTCAACGCGCTCAGCCATATCCTTGGCGAAGGGTATCTCTGGCTTCAGCTCAGGATCAAAACCTCTACTTCTTGCCTGTAGAGCTATATTATAGGCTCTTTTAACCTCTTTTTCCAGTGTATCAAAATACTCTTTCATTTCAGATAAACTCCATATTTACAATTTTTAGGGTCTGGAGGTCAACTATTGGCACTATACCAGGGGTGGGCTGAAGGTTCATCTTCTTCTGGAAAGATGTCTGAGACTGGAAGGTTCCAGAGTTGATTATTAAGCTATTTCTGTAGGTGGTGTAGTCAGTGGTATGGACATGGCCCATATGAAGAATTTCAGGCGGCTCCTCAAGGATAAGATAGTCATAGTTCTCAGGAGCAAGAGGAACCTTACCGCCATAAATTGGCGAGAGATGGCGTTTTTTAAGAAGGCTGAGCATAGCTTTAGCAGGCTTTGTGTAGTTCATCCCGGGAATAGCTGAAATTATGTCGTCCAGACTTCTGCCGTGATAGCTAATCACTCTCACATTGTGAATCTCTGCACTTACAGGATTGCCTGTCATGTGAATCCTGGGGTCTTCATAATACTCTGGAACAAACTCCTCACTTATGGCGGGCTGGGGCTCAGCCTGTCTTGTGGCATCGTGATTTCCTGGAGTTATAATAACCTCAATATAATCAGGAAGCATACTGAGATATTCATAAAACTTGGCATACTGCTGGTGTATATCCTTAATTACAAGCTCTTCCTTCTGCTCAGGGTAGATTCCTACGCCATCTACAATATCCCCACCAACCACAAGGTACTTAACCTTTGAGGCAAGCTCCCTCTGGGCACTATTTCCCTCCTCAAGGCGGAGCCACTTTATAAATCTGAGAAAAACTTCCTCAAGAAATTTAACACTGCCCACGTGCACATCAGAGATAAGTACTGCAGCGAGAGGGTCAGAGCTCTTCCTCACCTCTCTATTCAGAGGAACATCAGGAAAGAAGATCTCCTTAACAATAAAGAGGTCTTTCCCATATCTTCCCTTAACGCCAATTATTTCATCCTTTATTATTTCCTTGGAAATTCTCTTTAAATCTTCATCCTTATTCAAAATTAAAGCATTTATTGTACCGCTTGGGTCTTCGAGCTCAATTAAAATATGCCCCCTCTTGGTCTCCTTAATGTCATTGACTATTCCAATAACACAGCTCACTGTGGATGGATAGTTCCTAACAACTTCTATAAAGTTTGAACCTATGAGAGATTGTCTATTTTTAAGAATTTTACCCAGAATTTCATATCTACTATTGAAGAAATTTACAAAATTTTCTATATTTCCAGAGGTAAAACTTTTTGATGTGATATCCTTTTCACGGTTTATTTTTATATTGGCGTCATACTCTTCAGCGATAACCTTTTTCCTGCCTTTGACTTCCACTTTTTGCTTATATTCACTATTATTTTTTATTTTTTCAATAAATTCATGGGTTATTACTGAAGGACACTCTTTTTTTGTAATATCTAGAATTTTGTTAAATTCAGGTTCTGAAGTGCATAGGCGTTTAAGCTCTTCAAGAGCTGAGGGATGAACATTTATATTGCACTCAAGAAACCTGTTGATAATCTCACTTTCATTCATACAGTTATCCTGACTAAATTTAACATTTCTATAATATGTGAACTTGGGTAATACCCAAGATATAAATACAAGAAGTGTAATAATCTACCCCAGATACTCCAGTACTCAGGGTGAATAAATGGATAAAATACTCAAGCTTCCTGAAAGAACAAAAAAACCCAGAGATTATGGCATAACCCACGTCCTTGACAAAGGATTGGGATTGTATGCAATAAAGGATATGATTTCAATTGCAGGAGAATATATTGATATAGTTAAACTTGGATGGGGAACTGGATATATTACCAGAAATCTTGAAGATAAGATTAAACTCTATACTGAAAACCAAATTGCAATATGTCTTGGTGGGACTTTCTTTGAAGTTTGTGTTTATCAGGATAAATTCGATGAGTTTAAAGAGTGGATAAAAAGCCTTGGAATAAAGTTTGTCGAGATATCAAATGGGATTATTGACTTAACTCTTGATGATAAGCTTGAGTATATAAGGGAGCTGAGGAAAGACTTTGTTGTTCTCTCAGAGGTGGGTATAAAAGACCCAGATGTAGTAATCCCTCCCTATAGATGGGTACAGATGATTAAAGAGGAACTTAAAGCTGGAGCATGGAAGGTAATTAATGAAGCACGTGAGGGTGGAAATGTTGGTCTGTATTATAAAACAGGTGAAATAAAAAAGGGGTTGCTTGATGAGATTGTAAGCCAGATTCCATATCAGAAACTGATTTTTGAAGCGCCAAGAAAATCACAGCAAGCAGAACTCATAAAAAGGTTTGGTTCTAATGTAAATCTCGGAAATATACCATGGAATCAGGTTATACCCCTTGAAACACTGAGACTTGGTCTGAGGTCTGACACTTTAGGTATTACTGGTGAAGGAATATGAATAAAGTGGTTGTTACTGGTGCAGCAGGTGCAATAGGAATGGATGTTGCCTTCAGTCTTACAGAAAGTGGTGACTATGTAATTGGAGTTGAGGCCGATAAGGATAATTTTCTACTGGTAAAAAACTCATGCAAATACTATAAAAAGGTGTATAGGGCTTTAAAATCCGGAGAAGATGGTTATAAGGAAAGAATAAATGAAATAATATCTGAAGAGGATATTGATATAGTGATACCAAACCCAGACTCTGAAGTTGGATTTATTAGTAGTATAAGAGATGATATTAGAGCTAATATGTTGCTCCCTTCAGATAAAACTGTAAAAATACTTCTCTCAAAATTAGATACAGCAAAAGTTCTTGGTGACCTTGCTCCTGAAACTTATGAAATAGAAAATAAAGACGATTTAAAAGATGTTATCAAAATTGAAAAGAAAATATGGCTTAGACCAAAGAGTGGCGCTGGCGGAAGGGGTTCTATAATTGTGTCTGATCCTGAATTCGGCTGGATGTGGATAAAATACTGGAAGGAAAGGGGAGTCACTTCCTCATGGATTGCTCAGGAGTTGCTTGAGGGTGGTAATTTTAATGTTACTTTGATTTATGATAAACACTCAGAGCTATGTGGACTTGGAATGATGGAAAGACTTTCCTACATTCATGAAGCCAATTCCCCAACTGGAGTAACAGGTGACGTTCGAATAGCAGAAACTGTTAATAAGAGAGATATAATAGAAATAGCAAAAGAAGCAGTCAAAAAAATTGATTCAAATCCAGTGGGAATTTTTTCAGTGGATTTAATTGGCGGGAAAATCACTGAAATTAATCCCAGATTTGCTGGAAGACCAAGATTATATACCTCAGCTGGCGCAAATCTGCCTGAGCTGGTAGTTAAGATAATAAAATATGGAACTGCAGATTATATTGAAGCTGAGACCCTTTTACTTTAATAATTTT
>CAZCRG010000011.1:0-28306 GCA_964501105.1 Candidatus Hydrothermarchaeota archaeon
GTAATCAGCCCTGCAATAACTCCGAAGCAGTAGCCGGCGTAGTGAGCCACCCAGTTGGGCAGGTAAGAGCTTTTAGATAGTTCCTGAGATATAGGGATAAGAATCTGGAATGGTATCACCAGAAACACTGTGGCTGCTGAGAATATCAGGCTTGCCTTCAAAATCCTTTTGACACTCCGTGACTTTCTAACTTTTATTCGTTTCTCTTCTATTATACTGGAGATTGCTACCAAAGGCTCTCTGTTGACCCATATTAGAATAGCAGCAGAGAAAGCAGAGGACAGCCTGAGATAGACTGGAGAATGAGGATAGTTCAGTATCCAGAATGCAAAGCTCAAAATCAGAAACATGAGCACAAAGGAGTGGTTGAGATTTAAACCATACTCCTCCTTAAGTCTGCAATAGACTGCAACCACTAAATAGCCCATGTAGGCGGATACTATGCCAGAGAAGCCAATGGAATTCATGGCATTCTCAAAGGGAGGTCTTAACATGCTGACCCC
The DNA here is from genome assembly GCA_964501105.1 of Candidatus Hydrothermarchaeota archaeon. Taxonomy (GTDB): domain Archaea; phylum Hydrothermarchaeota; class Hydrothermarchaeia; order Hydrothermarchaeales; family BMS3B; genus BMS3B. The sequence continues at coordinate 504 of CAZCRG010000011.1, forward strand.
TGAGACAACAAAGGGAGATACAAAGAAGAACAGCAGTGATAAAAGATAAAATCTCCTCCTGCTCGTCTCAATGTTAAAAAGTAGGTAGAGAAGCAAGAGGTAATTACATATATTGTCCAGGTAGTGGGAGTAATCAGTGTGGCCAAAGTTGGAGAGAAATATTGAAGTAAGTGAAGGTTGACTGAGATTCAGTGTGAAGAACTCCCTCAACTCTGGTGGGAGAAAGAAGTAGGAAAATAGTAGTAAAGGGACAATAATAATGAATATTATAAAGTCTGTCAATCTCCAGGTTTTATTATGGGCTATACTCTCGCTCATTGCCCTCTACAACCTCTTGCCTTTCCAGCAGCCACTTCCACAGCGGCACAAAGCTTACACTACCTTTTCTGCCGAACCAGCTCAGCTCTCTCTCATCCTCATAGTCCCAGGTGATGCATAGCAGATTTCTGCACTTCAGCAGCTCCATAGCTTTAAGTAGATTTCTCCACTCTCTTCTCTCCACCTCGTCAAAGCTGCTGGCATAAGTTACCTGAATCAGCTCTTCAATTACATCTCCCCTCTTGACAACAAAGTCCACCTCATGCCCCTGCTGGTCTTTGAAGTAGAAAATCTCTGTCACCGGGCCTATTCTCCTGAGAAGCTCAATAAAGATAACATTTTCCATGTCCCTTGCCACATCTTTGCTTCCGAAAAGCCCAAAACCCGTGTCAATCAGATAAATTTTTCTGGGCGACACCATTCTCGCCTTTACGGAGGTGTCATACCTCCTCAAAAAGAAAAAGATCATTGCATCCTCAAAGCCCTGAAGATAGTTTATTAGTGTCCTCTTTGTCACCTTTATCCTCTGCTTGAAGAGTTTGAATAGCGAATCATACGAGATATACCTGGAGTAGTTGTTTATTCCAAAGTACACCAGTTCATTTATCAGAAATCTGTTCCTTATGTTGTATCTCTCCACAATGTCCCTTGTTATTATTAGATTCAGATAGTCCTTCAGAATTCTCTCTTTATTCTCAGTTTTATCGCTTAGAGCTACATCGGGATACGCTCCGTATTTTAAATATTCGTCCAGCGATTTCTTTATCTTATTAAAGTTGATATACAGGCTCTCTCCACTGTATTCAATTCCTCTGAACTTCAAAAACTCCCTGAAGCTTAAGTTAAATAGATTATACACCAGAGACCTGCCCCTGAGATGGGTTGCAATTTCTTTTGATAGAAGCTTTGAGGATGAGCCTGTTACTGCCACATAGTAGCCCATGTCCAGCAGATATCTAACCATCCTCTCCCAGTCCTGAATATCCTGCACCTCGTCCAGGAAGATGTAGAGCGGCTCACCTTCAGGATAGAGTTCAAAGTAGGCGTCCATTATTGGAATTATATCATCAGGTGTTATGGTGTAGAATATGGGATGCTCAAAGTCTATGTATATGTAGTTTTCAAGGTTCTTCATAAGGGAAAACAGAAAATAGGTTTTGCCAGCTCTTCTGGGACCTATTATAGATATAGCCTTGTTTTTTACAAAGTTTACCCTGAGTTCTCTGTCTATAACCTCCGAAAAATCTCTGCTGCGAAACTCTGCAATGTATCTCTTTATCAAATCTTTCTTCATATAGTACACTTTTGGATACCAGATTTATAAATTTTTGGTGCTCTGTCGTGTCCTTAGTATTTGTTATAAATTCTTCCAGAGCTGTCTGCTATTCAAAAGGTACTGGAAGAAAAGCAGGTTATGAATATTATGGCAGGCAGGGAAGTGATATTGTTTATTATATAAACTTTATCGGTCTATTAACTTGTTAGTTATTGTATAATAGTTAATAGCACGAGAATAGCCTGTGCTATACCTGTCTGTAATTCTTTTTAAAGAGAGAAAGAGAAGCTACTCCATAGGGAAGCTAAAAGGAGATGTTTCTACTTTTTTTACCTGACGATAGTGACAAGCAGGGCGAAGCCTGCAATCATTATGCCAAGTACAGTGAAGCCCACCTGCACTGTTCTGCTCAGGTCTGTAATCCTTGTGTCTATGTAGCTCTTTAGCTCTGATTTGAGCCTTTCTTCAGTCTCCTTTATCTCAGCCCTTAGCTCTTTAATATCTTCTTTTGTTGCAAGTTCGCCTGCAACAGTTTTTACGAGCACTCCTCTGAACTTTGGATTCAGTGCTATCTCAGAAGCTATTAACTCTGATAGGTCTTCCATTGCTTTTCTGTCCTTCTTTAGAAGCTCTACAAGCTCTGATGCCATACACCCTTAGCTAAAAAGCTCACATCGGGAAGGAAATAAAAAAAGGGAGAAACTACTCTTTTTTCCCTTAGTCTTACCTGTAATGTTATGGAGTGCTTCAGCACACGTGAACCTAATGCTTTAGGTTATTCTTTATCCTGAAAATTAAGACAGCAAACCTTGTGGCATCGATGTACTTCACTAATAAAACCGGGATTAGCCTTTTGTTTTTATTTTTCTTAAGGTTACTTTTTTTATAGAGAATAGGTGATGTCTTTGTCGGTCTCTATTGAAGTTCTCGCCAGAATGCTTAGGCAGCTCGATGAAAATACCCTTGATGAGCTCTTTGATATTCTCATGGTAGAGTATGACACTTCACCTCTGAGCGAGGAGGAAAAAAGTCTGGTTTTGGAGGCTGAGGAGTCTTACAGAAGAGGGGATGTGGTCTCCAAGTCATTAGAGGAAATTTAATGGAATGGAGAGTTGTTTTTACAAAAGATTCCTACAGGCAATATCAGGGATTGAAAAGTGGCTATAGGAAGGCTATCAGGAGGCAGTTATTGAAATTAGTCGAGCAAAAGAATGCTGATATAAAGCATATAGAGGGACATGAGAACATCTACAGGATAAGACTTGGAAAATATAGAGCGATTTTGAGGCTTGACTTCAATAAAAAAGAAATCTTTATTATCAACATTAAAAAAAGGAGTAGTATCTACAAAAAGTTTTGATGCGCATATAAATGTTTTTTTGATAGGGTGTTGTCGTTTTGTGCATGAGAGTGTATGATGAGAAGCAGGTTTTGTTTGGCTGTCAATTTTTGTGAATATTGCTTGTGTATAAACTCTATATCTTAATCTAAAAAGAGTGTGGCAGTGATGGTGAAGATTGATGGTTGATTGGGTTGCCCCTCGCAAGCTTCAGTCACTCAAAATTTTAAGCTTCCTTAGTATTCTTAACTCCTCTTCGTCAAAGAAGCCCTCTCTTGAGAGCTCCTTGATGAGGTCGGATTTCTCCCTTAATTTACTAACGATCCCATTCATTTTGTCATCACCATATATATTATTAGTAAAAAAGACAATGGAGAATGCAATTTTTTACTTTCTTGGTTAACACCCCTACGGTTACTGAATGCAAAATTATGCAGTGAAATAATGTCTTCTTTAATTGCCGTAGTATCTGCATGGCCAGAAAATTAGATTTGCCTGTGTTATAATGGCTCCAGAGTAGTTTTGTGAAAAAGACTATAGTTAATGTATATAACTTTTTCGTTGTATTAACTAATAGTTAATATGTAGCTTATAATATCTATTATGTATTAGCAAATATATAATAACGGGAAAAATAATAGTAAATATTATATCAGTCTACAACAGGCCAGAAATAAAGAAGTGTGTCACATATATTATCCAGTTTGTGTAAATAAAGTAAAAGTGAATGTGTTTATTAACTGTGTTGGAATTTATATCCCGGGAGTTTATTACTGGTAGGAGATACCCAAGAACTTATGGCAGAAAAAAATAAAAAATAGAGATAGAAGCTCAGCTACATTACTCTTTATTTGCGTTCACTTCTGCTATGGCTTTAATCAGCTTTATGTCACTCAAAATTTGCTTCACCTCTGCTAAAACTTTCATTTGATCCTCCATCTTCTCCAGTCTTTCTTCAAGGCTATCCTCATTTTTCACCAGGAAGTTATCTTTGTCCAGAGGTAAGCCACACTTATAGCAGAACTTAGAGGCCGGGTCGTTAGGTTCATTGCACCGCGGACATTTCTCAAGCTTTAACACTGGCTCCTGGGAAGTCTCAGCATCGTTTATACCGTATATTTTCAGGATGGAATTATCAACATCTCTGCCTGAGAGATGTACATATATAGCTGCCATGTCGGAGCTCTGTTTCCAGCCAAAGTATTCTTTCATCTGAGCTTCTGTTAAATGTCTTGCCATAAAAGTGGCTCTGGCGTGCCTGAAAGCGTGGGGATTTACTTTTTTCTTTATCCCCGCTTTCTCTGCCAGGTCTTTCAAAAGTCTGTTGATAAAGAAATAGCTCAGGTGGTTTATCTTAAACTTTGGGTTGTTTGGTGTGGGTATCTTGCACCACAGGTAGGCTTCCGGGTCATTTTTTGCAGGGTGTTCTTCAATCCATTTCTGTAGAGCAATTGTGGAGGCTATAATCCTGACTCTTCTTTGCCCTGTTTTGCCTTCCACCCTGAGTTCTGCCCCGTATTTGTAAAACTGAACATGCTTCAGTTTCAGGGGCAGAAATTCTCCTATCCTCAGTCCGCTATCATATAGGGCAAGAATAAAGGCTTTGTCTCTGGTGGTGTAAGCAGCCTCTGCTAATCTCTTAATTTCTTCCTCAGTCAGAATCTCTTCAGGCAGTTTATTGTGCTTTGGACTTCGTGGCTTTATCCAGGCTGCCTCTTTCTCTTTTCCAAGCCACCTGAGGAATTTTCTGATCTGTATTAGTACAGTGTACTTTGTCCAGTCGCTGTAGTCACTGTTCTGGAATTTCAATAGCCATGCCTTTATGTCGCTTTCATTTACACTGGTGTAGGGCTTGCCAAGGCTTCTGGCCTGGGAGCAGATACTGGACATGTATCTGTTGACCCTTGCCATGGTGTAGCCACTGGCTACCAGTTCATATAGAAAATCTCTGACTTTCTCCCTGTCCTCTGTGTAGAGTTTATTTAGCTCCCTCTCTATGTATTTCGCAAAGTCTTTTTGATGATGATATAAATCGTCCTTGACCACCTTTTTACCTCCTTGATTTTATATTATGCAAAAACACAATGGACTTTTGAGGTGGCCAAGGTATGCCCCCGCCGGGATTTGAACCCGGGCCTAGACCTCCGCAGGGTCCCATTCTATCCAGACTATACTACGGGGGCTCACTCTAGCGCTGGAACTTAACCTTTGAATATTTTTTGATTCTTTTCTTCAAGCTCCCTCCCCAGGTCTCCTGCTATTTTTTTCATGGCATCTAAAGCTGGGTGGCTGGTGAAGTCAAGGCTCAAGGGCGTTATAGATATACAGTTCTCAACCCTAACAGCATGCACATCTGTGCCTTCAGGAGCTTCGAGAACAGCGTCGCCGTCGACCCAGAAGTAGAGCCTTCCTCTGGGATCTCTGCGCTTCTGCACCTTGGTGGTATACATCCTTTTAGCCAGCCTTGTGACTTTAACCCTTGTCTCTTCAACCCTCTCAGGCACATTCACATTGAGCACATCCACTCCAGGAGGTAAACCTGCTTTGAGCACATAATCAGCAAGTTCCCTCAGTAGAAGCTCTGCCAGCTTAAAATCCTGCTCAGGGAGAATCTGCTCAAATTTAATCTTCTCATCGGAGTGCAGAGATATAGCTATGGCAGGCAGGGACTGATTGGCGGCTTCCAGAGCTGCTCCAATAGTTCCGCTGGTAGTTGCCTCAAAGCTGAGGTTCTCCCCTATATTAATTCCAGAAACCACCAGGTCAGGTTTTCTTTCTAAAATGCCATAAACACTCACTATAACAGCATCCACAGGCGTGCCGCTCACAGCATAGGCTTCAACACCCTCAACTTCTGTCCTTGATACACTCACAGGAGTAAAGAGAGAAATACTTCTGCCAACACCGCTCTGCTGGACTGCAGGGGCGGAGACCACAACTTTTCCCAGGCCCTTCAGCGCCCTAACTGCAGCCTTTATTCCTGGAGAGTTCACTCCGTCATCGTTAACCACAAGTATTAGTTTTTCCATCCATTTAAATTAGGCACTCGTGTTAATTATCTTTTTCCATCCTCAGCCTGTAGGTTCTGAGAGCTGCCTCAAAGAGGCTTAAAATGGCAGGGCCCAGAATAAGTCCAATCCCGCCAAAGACCATGGGACCCGAGATGAAGCCCAGGATATAATAAAGGGATGAGTTTTGCCATATTTACTGGAAGTATAAGGCCTGATAATCAAATCTGGGATAAGTGTTAGAGCAAAGAATCCAAAGATGAAGGCTGCTACACTGGCAGATACATTGCCAAAGGCAAAGAGTAGGGCGCTCAAAGGCAGGTAGATAAGCCAGGCTCCCACGAGAGGTAAAAGCACTGCCACTGCTGTGAAGCTCCCTATAAGTATTGGGTAATTTACCAGCGGCTGAATTCCAAAGGTGAGGCCTATGAGATAATACCCGACACCTGCTATGGCGCCCACTAGGAGTGAAGTGACAAGATGGCCCAGGAAAACTCCATAGAACATATTTCCTGCAATATCAAGGAAAGAGGAGAGGACATCCTTTTTTTCCCTGGGGACAAGAGAGAGCAGAAAAGCTCTGACCTGATATCTCCCTCTGAGCATATAGAAGGAACCGGCGAGAATTATAAAAATCTTAATTACCAGCTCGGCTCCAGCTCCAATGCTTTTGATAATTACCTCTGGGTCTACTCTGAGTTTTATATCATCCATAACCTTTGTAAATATATTCTCCCAGTCTATGTACTCTTTCAGGGGAAGGTCTAGACTGATGGTAGAGAGTTTGTAGAATTCATTGGAGTAATGCTGGATAATCTGAACGCTGAGAAGGACAACAGGCATAATAGCTATAACTACGACTATCAGGGCTGCGGCACTTCTATTTTTTATTCTTTTCTCCAGCCAGTTTGTAAGAGGAGAGGCTATGTATGCAAAGAAGGCAGATATTACCACTGCGTCAAGGAGGGGCCTGATAACATAGAGAGTTAGGAGAAATAGAGAAGAGAGAATAATGAGAACACTGACCCACTCCACCCTATCATTTTTCATAAAAATTTGTGGCTTCGTAGAGTTAAAAAACTTTCGATATTTTTTATGGTGTTATCTGTAACTATCTATTTGACATAGCGGGGGTTGCCGAGCGGCCAAAGGCGCTAGATTCAGGGTCTAGTCCCTGAGTGGGTTCGAGGGTTCAAATCCCTTCCCCCGCATAAATCCACTTGTTTTATATTGCTATTTTATGTAAATGCTAAAATTTTAAACAGTATCCCCAAAAAAAGCCTTCTCACAGTCTTTGGAACAGAAATCTCTGGAGCTAAGTATTTCCTTACCGCAGTGGAGGCACCTGTTTTTCAGTATTACAAAATGACTGCTTATGAAATTTACCGCCAATTAAATCCCCACTATAATATGAGAGTAATACCTTAAGTTGATTTTGGAATTATGCATGGGTGTGCACAAATTATAAGAGTTACTTCCAGTGGAACACAGCAAAGGTTTTATTCTTTTCCTGTACCCTTTATAAATATGGACTATATCACCCACCAGGATGTTAGAATTTTTGATATCAACTCTGTCTGGCTTGGAAAGAATGTTGAGGAGCTCATGGAAAATGCTGGCAAGGCAGTAGCGGAGGAGGTATTAAAAAGGTTCAAGAAAGGAAAAAGCCTCCTTGTGGTATGTGGTACAGGAAATAATGGCGGCGACGGCCTTGTGGCAGCAAGATATCTTGCAAAAGCTGGCTTTGGAGTTAGAGTTTTTATTCTGGGCAACAGGATGAAAAGTGGAGCTGCAGAGAAGAATCTTCAAAAGCTGGGGTTTCTGAGGACAGTTAAAGTTGAGTTCTCTACAGATGCAGAGAAACTTGAAATTGGCGAGGATATAGTTATAGATGCTCTTCTGGGCACAGGAATTAGGGGTGAGCTGAGAGAGCCCCACAAGAGTGCAGTGGAGAAAATTGCTCTTGCTAAAGCTTTTAAGGTGGCAGTGGACCTGCCCTCTGGGATGGACTCGGATGGCGATGGTTTTTTTGCAGAGCCTGACCTTGTGGTAACCTTTGTTGCCATGAAGCCTGGCCTGGAGAGGTTTAACACTGTTGTGAAGGATATTGGGATGCCTGAGAGGGCAATCACCCATGCAGGTCCCGGGGAACTGGCAGTCAGTCTGAGGAGAAGAACAAAGGAAGCTCACAAGGGCGACTTTGGTAGAGTTGTTGTGATTGGTGGAAGTAGAGAATACCACGGTGCACCTGTTCTCTCAGCTTTTGGTGCCCTCGGTACAGGTGTTGATATTGCTTACCTTTTTGTACCGGAAGAAATTCTCACTCCAGTCAGGTGCTTTTCTCCAGACTTCATAGTAAGGGGATATTCTTCTGAGAATTTCACTCAGAAGGCTCTTGAAGAGGGCAGAGAGATTTTTGAAAGAGCTAGTGCTGCAGTAATTGGCCCTGGTCTTGGAGCCGAGAAGGAAACCCTGGAGGCAGTAATTGCCTTCCTGGAGCAGTGGGATAAACCTGTTGTTGTGGATGCAGATGCCTTAAAGGCTGTGGCCCTTGAAAAAGAAATTCTCAGAGGAAAGAGAGCCATAGTAACTCCCCATGCCGGAGAGTTGAAGAGACTTGCAGGAGATAAATTTGAGAGTAGAGAGTCTGCTGCAAGGGAGACTGCTCAAGAACTGGGTGCTGTGGTTCTCCTCAAGGGCAATCCTGATCTAATAGCTTCTCCTGAAGGCAGGTTTAAGTTTAATAATACTGGTAATCCCGGTATGACTGTAGGAGGCACAGGCGATGTGCTTGCAGGTGTGGCAGCAGGCTTACTTGCTCAGGGTGCAGAGCCCTTTTATGCTGCCTGTGCTGCTGCCTTTATCAATGGTTTTGCCGGCGACAGGCTGTTTGAGGAAAAGGGTTACTTCTTTCTGGCCAGCGAGCTTGCCAGCGAGCTACCCCTCGCCATTAAAGATGTGCTGTCTGAAGTGGGTATAAGTTTTTAAGATGTGATTATTTTTCAAGGGGGCTATGAAGGTTGATTTAGCTCTTCTGCATGCCCCCAGTATATTTAATTTCAGAGAGAAGCCCATTCTCTGGGGCCCGATTAATGACCTGGTGCCCAGTACACCAGTTTTTGAAATGTATCCCATGGGCTTTGTGAGTATAGCCTCAACTCTCGAAAAAAGGGGCTACAGGGTAGCAATAGTAAATATTGCCCTGAGAATGCTCTCTGATAAAAATTTTGACCCAGAAAAGTATATCTCTAAAATAGATGCAAGGCTCTTTGGTATTGACCTTCACTGGATGCCTCATGTTCATGGCGCCCTGAATCTTGCAAGAGTTGTGAAGAAGGTTCATGAGAACACGCCAGTTGTCTTTGGCGGACTCTCTTCCAGCTATTTTCACAGGGAAATTCTTCAAAATGTTCCTGAGGTGGACTTTGTTCTTCGAGGTGACTCCACAGAGGAGCCCTTTCTCCAGCTCATGGAGGCTCTTGATAGAGGTAACTTTGAGAAAGTAGCTAATCTGAGCTATCGCGAGGAAGGTAAAATCAAGGAGAACCCAATAAGCTATGTTCCTTCGACACTTGATGACTACTCTCTGGACTACGACTATTCCTTCAAGGCTTTCGTGCGCTCAAAGCATAAGCTTGATACAGTGCCCTTCAAGGAGTTTCTTGATAGGCCCATAATGGCTGTTCTCACAAGAAAAGGCTGCGAGAGCAACTGCATAGCCTGTGGAGGCTCCAGCTATACCTATGAAAAGGTCTGCAACAGGAAAAAGGTTGCCTTCAGAAGCCCTGAAAAGGTTGTGGAGGATATCAAAAAGATAGCTGAGTTCAAGGTCCCTGCTTTTATTCTTGGCGACTTAGCTCTTGAAAGTGAAGATTATGGGCTGGAAATTCTCAGGGGAATACGAAAAGAGGGAGTAGATATCCCCCTGATTTTTGAGTTTTTCTATCCTCCTTCGAGGCGATTTCTTGAGGAAATGGGAAGGAGTGTGAGTGACTTCACAATAGAGATGTCTCCTGAAGCAGGAGATGTGGAGGTGAGGATGAAGATTGGGAGAGTCTATGACAATACTTCGCTGAGAAAGATGATTTCCCGTGCCTTTTCCAACAACTGCAGGCAGTTTGACCTTTACTTCATGGTGGGGCTGGGCTTTCAGAGCAGGGAGAGTGTTGCAGTTAATATCAAGCTTGCTGAATCTCTCGTGAAGGAGAACTCTGGCCATAGACTACTTCCCTTTGTCTCTCCCTATGCTCCTTTCCTTGACCCTGGAAGCCTTGCCTTTGAGGCACCTGAGAAGTATGGCTACAAAAAATATGCCTTCACCCTTCTTGACCACTACAATCTTCTCGACAATGGCAACACCTGGAAGGACTTTCTCAGCTACTCCACAAACTATCTCAGTAAAGATGAGATTGTGGAGCTTTCCTACACCTCTGCTCTGGACTTTGCGAGGATAAAGAGAGATGCAGAACTAATAGACCCTGAGACCTACGAAACAATTGAACACAGGATTGAGGTTTCAAGGAGAATGATTGAAGAAGTTGAGGAGGCGAGGAGACAGGGCAGGAGTATAGACCAGGAGGCTCTCAGAATATCACTGGAGGAGCTGAAGGAAAGGGTAATTATAAACAGAGAGGAGCTTGACTGGAGCAGGACAATGAAGCTTAGAAGGATGCTCTTCCTGGCTGTGAAGTTTCTGAAGAGTCTGTTTTAGGTGCTTCACCCTTTTATTAGATTTCCCTCTTTATCGATTTCTTTGTTGTTAATCCTTGTTGATGAGATGGGCTTACCGTCAGCTGCTAAAACCATGGGGACTTTATAAATAACCAGCTTTTTTAGCCCCTTTTTCTCTCTCAGCTCATTTATCTTTAGAGCGTTGGGATAGGTTTCTTCGCTTACAATTAGAGCATCAAGTTCTTCATCCTCAACAGCAGGGCCAAGTTCATCTTCAATTTCAACAATCTCATATCTCCCTGGATATCTCGCCTTGAGGAGTTTCTCTAAATTTCTTTTTCTCACCTTCAGGGGCTTTGCTTCTTTGAAGCCATCCTTTGTAATTCCTACCAGAACAAACTCACCTCGCTTGAAGGCTTCTTCTATTAAAACTCTATGCCCCTTGTGAAGTACATCAAAGGTCCCGGCTACTGCACTTTTGAAGTGATACATGTTCAGGCAGGAGAAAGTTAACCTAATTAAAGAAAAGAGTAGAAGGCATAAAGTTGAAAAAAGACAGGAAAATAGCACCTATTAATCCTATAGAAGGGGGTTTACGTGAGTACTAAATATCTGGACCCCCTCTCTACACCCCGGTTGCTTGCGCAACAGATTCAAAAATATAACCCCTTTCTAAACCCCGGTGGCTTCGCCACGGTGACAAAAATATAACTCCCTTCCTTGAACCCCGGTGGCTTCGCCACAGATTCAGAAATATAACTCCCTTTCTACACTCTCGTTCTCCTTGCATGTGAGGAAAACGTTTTTGGATTCCTATGTTAAATTTAAGATGTTAATTACTTATCAAGAGCATGAGCCGGGGTAGCCAAGCCCGGTACGGCGCGAGCCTGGAGTCCCGGGTACAGAAAGCTCGTGTTCCTTACGGAACTCTTGGGTTCAAATCCCAACCCCGGCGTCACCCCTAAGCGGGGGTACCCGAGCGGCCAAAGGGGGCAGACTTAAGATCTGCTGGCTCAGTGCCTACGTGGGTTCGAATCCCATCCCCCGCATATATAATTAATTTATGCCATTATATTGCTCAGTTTTTATATTGGAGATATTAAACACTTAATTCTTCATCTAAATAATTTTTTAGTTAGAAGATATTACTTTAATAAACTGAAAATAAGAAATATTATTTAAGTAAAAGTATTGTAAGTTTATTACCAGGAGGTCATATCAATTGATATCTGACTGAGCCTGTGATAATTATGGAGAAATAGATTATGTCAAAAATACTGATAATTGATGATGAGCCTGAAATAAGAGTTCTCACTAGAATAATGCTTGAAAATGCAGGATATAAGGTAGCTGAGGCGAGTAATGGTGAGGAAGGACTAGAATTAATCAGAAAGACTAAATTTACGCTGGTTCTTTTAGATGTAATGATGCCCGACCTATATGGCTGGGAAGTGTGTAAAAAGATAAAAGAAGACCCTGAATTAAAAGAAATTCCAGTTGTTCTTTTTACTGTAGTGAGTGTAGAGGAAAGACTTTTTAATAAAATAGAGAAATGTGGTGCAGATGCAGTTGTAAATAAACCTTTTGATAAAAAAGAACTTCTTGAAACTGTTGAAAAGCTTCTGAAAAGAGGAGGTTTTTAGTCTTGCTTTTCCTTCATTGAGCAGGGTATGCAGAGTTTTTTCCCGTTTCTAACAGTTATGCTTGTGTCCTTGGCGTACTCTCCGCAGATGTCGCACTTCACTGACTTTCTCACCTCAGCCTTGGGCGGAAATTCCAGCTCTATCCATTTATAGCTCAGGGCACTTTCGTCAAGAGTCCTGGCTTTCTCAATTTTCTCCTTAAAGCTCAGTCCCCTGAACACTTCAGGATTGAAGTATATCCTCAGAGCTTTCCCTGTACTTCTATTTCCAAAGATATAAACATGTTTCCCATAATTCTTAATTATAAGGTTGCCTTTTCCAAGGGTACAGCCTGTTATGCTCTGAATTGCATCTATAGCGCAAGAATTGTTCTCAGCTATACAGACAATTTCTTCATCTTCACTTCTCTCGCTCTCCAGCATTTTGAGAGCAAAGTTTGAGATTAATGTGCCAACTGTGACAAAGGGGCAGAGGTGCCCGTGGAATTCAACAGCCTTATCAAGATTTTTCATAAGTATTAGTTGCTCCACACTCTACAAAAATTTTATTGCTAATGTTAATGCAGATTGCAATTACCAGCGGGCGTGATCTAGTGGTTAGGATCCGAGCCTTCCAAGCTCGTGGCCCGGGTTCGAATCCCGGCGCCCGCACTTCACATTCATTCTCTCCCCACAGGGCACACATCAGTGCAGAGAGTGCACTTCTTATTCTTTTCCAGAGTTGAGTTGTAATCGTCGCAGGCCATAAAGTTGAAGCCTTTTCCGATGGCTCCAGCAGGGCATGCTTCTATACATTTACTGCAGTTTGTGCAGGGGCTGTCCTTTATCTCAGGGGAGAAATGCTTCAGGGGTACTGATATTACCACTCCTCCAAACCTCACCCTGGGGCCGAAGTCTTCTGTTATCACGAGACTGTTTTTGCCATAAAAACCAAGTCCAGCCTTAACAGCTAAACGCCTCAGGTCCAGCTCTGGTAGGGCAGCAGATAGAACCTTTACCTTTACTCCCAGTCCTATTAGCTCCAGAGCAAGCTTATTTCCCATATAGTCCAGAAGAATATCTACAAACTGCCTCCTCTCACTCCACTGTCTGAGTTTTGCATTTAGAAGAAGTGCCTCATCTTCAACGCCAACTCCATAAACCACAATACTCTTTGCCCAGGGGTAGCCTATCTCATCACCTAACCCTGAGCTGTGGTATATTCCTATGAGGTCTGCACCCTCTCTGTGAAGGAGTGTAGCTATCCTATCGTAAAGTTTTCTCCTGGCAACCAGAGAAACAGCAAAGGCATCTCTCAACAGATTCACCTCTTAATAATATGCTCAATATGGGGAAAGCTATCTTCTATATGGGGGAAGTACATGGCCTTTACAAACTCTTCCTGAAATATAGGATCTACTGTGAGTTCAATATATTTTATTCTTCTTGCTATTTCCTCAGCCTCTTTCCTTTTATCTCTGTTGAGCAGGGCAATTCTCGCACCATCGCCAGCGGCATTTCCAGCCACCTTCACCTTTTCCAGTTCTATGCTGGGAAACATTCCTATGAGCATAGCTGCTTCTTTGTCAATATAGCTGCCAAAGGCACCGGCAAGAATAACTTCATCTATACTTTCAGTTGGATAACGCTTCATCAGTATTTTGCAGCCTGCATAGAGGGCAGCCTTTGCCAGCTGAAGGGCTCTGACATCACCCTGAGTGACCACTATATCTCTACCAGTGGCAGTCTCCTGTGCCCAGGCTAAGACATACTCAGGGGCACCGTCTTTACCTTTTCTAATCCTTGGGGAGTTAATCTCAGAGTTGAAGGCACCAGTATTCTTTATTATTCCTGCCTTGAACATCTCGGCCACTGCCTCTATAATGCCTGAGCCGCATATCCCCTTTGCTCCTGTTTTAGTAACTTCATGACTCCACTTTTCACTTCCAATAACTTTATACCTGGGCTCCAGGCTTTCTGGGTCTATCCTCACCCTCTCAATGGCTCCCTTGGAGGCTCTCATTCCAAATTTAATCTGGGCTCCTTCCAGCGCAGGTCCAGTGGCACAGCTTGCAGAGAGTAGCTTCTCACTGTTTCCCAGAATTATCTCGCCATTGGTACCTATATCCATTATTAGCTTTATCTTATCACTCTTGTGGGGCTCAAGAGCCAGAGCCACTGCAACATTATCAGCGCCAACAAAACCAGCTTCAATGGGGAGCACATGCACATTGGCAGAGTGTGCAATTTTAAGTCCAAGTTCTCTTGCCTTAATATCCAGTGAACCATGAAGAGCGGGAGTGAAGGGGGATAGCCCGAGAGGCTCAGGGTTTATTCCTAAAAGGAGGTGGTGCATTGCAGTATTCCCTGCCACAGTAACCTCAAGAATATCCTCAGCTTTAACTCCAGCCTTTGAGCAGAGGTTTGAAACAATTCTGTTGAGTCCCTCAATAATTGCTTTCTGAAGCTCCTCTAAGCCACTGCTGTGCTCCATGGCATAGGTGACTCTTGCCATAACATCTTCGCCATAGGCTACCTGGGGGTTCATAGTTGAGTCTGAAGCCACAACTTCGCCGCTGGTTAAGTCAAGAAGATAGCCTGCACAGGTAGTTGTCCCAACATCAAAGGCTATGCCGTAGATTTTTTCTCTTTGAAGTGAGCTGATAGAGATTATCTCCTTATTATTCCATAAGGCAAGGCTTATTCTGAAATTTCCATTTCTGAGCTCTTCTGGAAGTTTTTTTAGGACATGGTAGTCAATGCTGAACTCAGCCTCTGGCAGAATCTTCTTTAACTCCCTCTGCACTCTCTCATAGTCGCCCAGGGGGTCTTCAAGACTGGGCTTTGGAATTTCAAGATTGAAGATTTCTACAGCAGGCTTGAGCTCAATTTCAAGATTACCAGCCTCTTTCCTGACCACCTGCTCCTCGCCTCTGCTCTCTTCAGGCAAAAAAACCACAATGTCGCCAAAAACCTGAGCAGCACAGGCAAGGCGGTAGCCCTTTTCCAGCTCCTCACCCAGCTTTTCCTTTTCACTTTCTCCAGGAGGAGAGAGGTTGGATGCCTTTGACTCCAGCTTGTACTTAGGAAAATAGCCCTCCTTTATCTGAACTTTACACTTGCCACAGCTTTTATTCCCTCCACACACCTGCTCAATTGCCACGCCCAGTTTGAGGGCAGCCTCCCTCAGGGTAACTCCAGGACTTACTTCACCTCTTATTCCAGAGGGCTGAAAAATAATAAAGGGTTTCATTACTCATGAGTAGTGCTGAGTATCTTCATAAACTTTAGAAGGTTTCACTATATACCCCATACTCTACAACAATCTGCAAAATTCATCTACAGTAAGCTTGGCATCTTTAATTATCTTCCTCAGTAGAGCTCTCTTCACAGGCTTGTTGGCGTGTACAGGCACTACAACAGTAATTACTCTGTCATCAGACTTTTTCCTGAGCTTCACATGGCTACCCTTCTGGCTTACAACATAAAATCCCGATTTAGAAAGAGCTTTGATGATTTCTCTACCGTAGAGGACAGGTAGTTTCAAACAACTACCTCGACAATCCTTTTTCTCTTCCCTTCCCTGAGTTCAATCTCTTCTTCATCAAGCTCAAGGTAGAGTTCTATGGCCTCTTTTATGTTCTCAAGGGCTTCCTCTATACTGTCACCCTGAGAGTAGCATCCTGGCAGAGCAGGGACACTTACAACATATCCTCCATCTTCCTGGTCCTCTTCAATTATAACTTTAAACTTCATACTCCCACTTTCTATTTTGACTTAAATTTAACATTACGACCACATTTATAAAATCACATATAAGAGTCACTTCCATACAACCCGACAGATACCTCTGACATTTCCTTAAAAAAATAAATAATAGAGAAGTAAAGAAAAGAGAATTTGGCAATGAATAAAACTCTGCTGGAGGTTCCAGTTATATTATGCTTCTGCCAAACCTGGGGAAGCCAAAGCTCTGCTGGGCACCATTCAGAGGAAGTCCCTGCCTCACCCAGGAGATTATTCCGCCGTGGATGTGGGAAACATTATTGAAGCCAAGTCTGTAGAGGTATGTGCAGGCAGAGTGGCTTCTGCTGCCGCTTCTGCAGTAGAGGAGGATTTTCTTGTTCCTTGGTAGCTTGTTAACAACATAGGGGATCTGGTTTACAGGTATGAGGGTTGCACCAGAAATATGGCCCTGAGCAAACTCAGCGGGAGTTCTTACGTCTATCAGCACAACATCATTACTCTTTATCATGTTGTATGCCCTGCTTGGAAGAACATTTTCGCACATTTCACATCACCTCTACATGTTCAATAGTGTTCATGTCACTCTTACAAACATTAACTATAGGCAAAGTTTTCAAATGTTTAGAATTTGCAAATAATAAGGAAAATACATGATAAATCATGAAGATTGCTGTAGAATTTAACTTCCCTGTCTCTCTTCAGTGCCTTACAGATTTACAATATTTTTAAATGTTAGGCAAACCTAAATTCAGAGTATGCATTCCCACGGAAGCAAAGAAGTGATAAGAGCAGAAAGGAAGATAGCTCTAGTAGGCAATCCAAATGTGGGAAAGAGTGTAATCTTTGGTATGCTCACAGGTAAGTATGTGGTGGTATCCAATTATCCAGGCACAACTGTGGAGGTGTCTCAGGGGGCAGCTTCCTTTGATAGTGCTACAGTAATAGTTGACACTCCTGGTGTTAACAGCCTTGTGCCTATGAGTGAGGATGAAAAGGTCACAAGAGATATTCTACTCAAAGAAGATTTTGATGCTGTAGTCCAGGTGGCAGATTCAAAGAATCTGAGGAGAGGTTTAATAATAACAACTCAGCTTGCTGAGATGGGCCTTCCCTTTATTCTTGTTCTGAATATGGAGGACGAGGCCACCTCAAGAGGCATATCAATTGACAAGAAAAAGCTGAAGGATATTTTTGGGGTAGATGTTATATCCACAGTTGCAACTCAGAAGAAGGGGCTGGGGGATTTAATTTCTGGAATAAAAAAGGCGAGAGTTTCAGATTTTAGAGTTGACTTTGGGGAAGATATTGAGGAGGCAATAGAAAAAATCTCCTCTTTACTGCCAGAGAGTAGAATATCAAGGAGAGCTCTAGCAGCAATGCTTCTTTCTGGAGATGAATCTCTTGGTGAGTGGCTACATGGCATTCTCCCGGATAGGGTTATTGAAGAAATAGATAGAGTGAGGCTTGAGCTTCAGGCCAAGTTTGGAGAACCTCTGAGCTATATTATAAATAAAAGAAGGCTTGAGGTGGTGGATGAGATTCTCAGAAAGGTGGAGAGTCACTCTACTCCTAAAGCCTCATCCCTTTCCCAGAAGCTGGGAGAGCTGAGTATGCATCCCGTTGGCGGGATACCAATTCTTCTTGCAGTTCTCTTTTTAACCTATGAGTTTGTGGGTGTCTTTGGTGCTCAGGTTCTTGTGGACTATTTTGAGAATGTTCTCTTTGGAGAGTACATTAACCCTATAGCTACAAATCTTGCCTCCAGGATACCTTCAGAGCTTCTTCAGGAGCTCCTTGTTGGAGAGTTTGGGATAGTTACAATGGCTTTAACCTATGCCATAGCTATTGTCTTGCCTATAGTTGGAACCTTCTTTATAGCCTTTGGAATTATGGAGGACAGTGGCTACCTTCCAAGGCTGGCTGTTATTACCAACAGAGTATTTAAGAAGATTGGGCTGAACGGCAAGGCAGTGCTACCTATGATCCTTGGCCTTGGCTGCGACACCATGGCTACTCTGACG
This sequence comes from Candidatus Hydrothermarchaeota archaeon, assembly GCA_964501105.1. Classification (GTDB taxonomy): domain Archaea; phylum Hydrothermarchaeota; class Hydrothermarchaeia; order Hydrothermarchaeales; family BMS3B; genus BMS3B. Next base: position 18,505 of record CAZCRG010000011.1, read on the forward strand.
GCAAGAATCCTTGAGACAAGGAAGGAGAGAATAATTGTAACACTTCTTCTCGCACTGGGCATACCCTGCTCGGCTCAGCTTGGAGTTATTCTTGCCATGCTCTCTGCTCTTTCGCCTATGGCAACCTTACTCTGGGCTTCTGTTGTTATTGGAGTTATTCTTATTGTGGGCTATCTTGCCAGTAAGTTAATACCTGGCGAAGATTCTGATTTTATTCTTGAGATACCACCCATGAGAGTTCCCATGCTCAGCAATATAGCTGTAAAAACTCTTGCAAGAATGGAGTGGTATCTCCGTGAGGCTGTGCCCCTCTTCATACTGGGTACTCTTGTGCTTTTCACTCTTGATAAGCTTCAGCTTCTTGAAGTTCTTAGAAATATTGCCTCTCCTGTGGTTGTGAACTTCCTTGGCCTTCCAGAGAAAGCCACTGATTCCTTTGTGGTGGGCTTCCTAAGGAGAGATTATGGCGCAGCAGGGTTATATGGCATGGCTACTCAGGGACTGCTCACAGGCAATCAGATTCTTGTCAGCCTTGTTACAATAACTCTCTTTGTGCCCTGCATAGCAAACTTTTTCATAATAATTAAGGAGAGGGGCATAAAGACTGCCCTAGCCATAGTGGGCTTCATCTTTCCCTTCGCCTTCATTGTGGGAGGGCTTTTAAACCTGGTTCTTAATCTTCTGGGGGTGGTGCTGTGAAGTGTCCTCTCTGTGGCCATGAGTTTGATGAGAGCTCAGTGAGCAGCTGCAGTTCCTGTCCAATGCACAGTGATAGCTGTTCCCAGGTATGCTGTCCCAACTGCGGCTATAGCTTCCCCCAGAAGTCAAAGCTTGTGGAGTCACTTAAAAAGGTGGTAAAATTTTTCAGGAGGTAGAATATGGAAGATTTTCATGCAGGTAGGCAAAGAGGGAGGCGTTACAGAAAAAGAAAGGAAGAGCTACTTGAGCTCATATGGACTCTGAGGGAGAGAAAGGAGAACACTTTAGAAGAGCTTTTAAAACTGAGCAGAGATAGTGAGGCTGAGTTTCTTATATCTGAGATGGAGAGAGATGGCCTTATTGAGATAAAGGATGGGGAGCTTGAGTTGAAGGGCATGGGTGAGGAGATTGCCAGAAATATTATAAGGCGCCACCGCCTTGCTGAGCTTCTTTTAACTGAAATTCTTGAGGCGAGCGATGAGAGTGCCCATTCTCACGCCTGCGAATTTGAGCACATCCTTAATCCTGAGATTACAGATAGTATATGTACTCTTCTCGGTCATCCGCCTACCTGCCCTCACGGTAAACCCATACCCCCTGGCGAGTGCTGCAAAAAGTACAAAAAGGAGGTTAAGCCTTTAGTTATTCCTCTCACAGAGCTGGAAATTGGCAGAGATGCAAAGATAGTATTCATAACACCCAAGGAGCACTCCACTCTGGACAAGCTGAGTATCCTTGGGGTTCTGCCGGGGAGTATTATAAGGCTTCATCAGAAGGTGCCAGCAGTTGTAATCAAGGTTGGTGAAACAGACCTAGCCCTTGACGAATCCATTGCGAGAAAAATATTTGTCAAGAGGGTGTGATATGGAGATTTCTGAGAATATTGAGGAGTACCTTGAGGCTCTCTGGATACTTACAGTGGAGAGAAAAAAAGCTCTTGCCAAGATTAACGAGATAGCAGAAGCTCTGGGGATTTCACCTCCCAGTGCTGTGGAGATGCTGAGAAAAATGGAGAAGCTTGGCCTTGTGGAGTATGAGGCAAGGGCTGGTGTCAGGCTTTCAGAGGAGGGGAGAAAAAAGGCAGAGAAGATTATAAGGCAGCACCGTCTTGCTGAGCTTCTTTTAACTGAAATTCTCGGTCTTGAGCTGAGCAGGGAGATTCACGAGAAGGCCTGCAAGCTTGAGCACCACATAAGTGAGGATGTAGCAAGGGCAGTGTGTATAAAGCTGAACCATCCCAGAAAATGTCCTCACGGCAAATATATACCTAAAGGCGATTGTTGTCCCTAATACCAGGCATCCTCGCCTATTAAGGGCACAAAAACACAGCCTCCCAGATCCTCCTCCAGATACTCATCTTCACCAGTTTTTGTTATTCTTAAAAGATCCTGTCCAGTCCTTAAACCTACTGGGATTAGGAGTTTCCCTCCAATCTTGAGCTGCTCCTTCAGAGCCTCTGGAACTTTTGGAGCTCCAGCGGTTACAAAGATTCTGTCATAGGGGGCAGCTTCAGCATACCCTTTACTACCATCTCCAACAATTATTTTTGTATTTTTACACAGTCCAGCTTTCTCTATATTCTTTTTTGCTCTTTCAGCCAGGGAGGCGAGTCTCTCAATGGAGTAAACCTCCCCTTTATTTACAATATAGGCAACAACACAGGCATGGTAGCCTGAGCCTGAACCAACTTCAAGTACTCTGTGCTCAGGTTCAAGGTCTAAGGCTTCGCACATTATTGCTACCATATGGGGTGCAGAGATTGTCTGCCCCTCGCCTATGTGGAGGGGCCTATCTTCATAGGCTTCATACGCATATTTTTCAGGTACAAAGAGATGTCTGGGTACAGCCAGCATAGCTTCTTTAACTCTGGGGCTTCTAATAATTCCCTGATTTTCAAGGGATTCGACAAGCCATTTTCTACGACTTTCAAAGCCCAAGTTTTTTTTATTCATCGGGTAATATTTACCACTCATGATAGAAAAAGTTATAGTTATGGCAAGGGGTCATGAGAATATAAGGTCTCTCCATAGAACAACTGTTGAGATTACAAAGGATGAGAGTCTAACTCCCAGGGGGGACTGTATTGTTGCAGTTGGCGCGGATAAAGCGCTTAAAGATTTTCCAGAGAGTTTTAAACGTCTTGCCAGAAATAGTAAAGCAAAAATAACAGTAACTTTAGAGGTCTCTGGCATTAAGGAGGTTATTACGGGAAGAGGGGACGAGGGCTTAAGTTTTGAGCATACCAGTGATATTGTGGTGAGAAAGAGCACTTTTATCTGCCCCAGAACTCTAATGGTGGAGGCAGACAAGGCTGCAAGAGATATTTCTCGAGAGCTTGTGGAGAAGCTTAAAAATCCAGAGGCTATCCTTAAAGCCGAGATTGTGGTGGAGTTAAGGTAGAGCTGGTTGTTATAGTGGGTTTATTAAATATAGTGGTGAAAGAAAAGTTTTTTTAATTATCTGGCAATTGAGTAAAGGCTGAGATTTTTTGGATTGGCTAGGGAATACAGATATTCTATGTAATCTGCTAAAAAAGGAATCTTCTTTTTGTGTGTTTTTAATGGGTATTGTGGTTTCACTGTGATTTTAACTCAGAAGAAAATATACAAAGACTCGCTGAGGTGTGAAGTGAGGAAGCACCCTAAAATGAAGCTACACCTCTCGCATTTTTGTGGATTATACTTTTCTCCTGAAGATTACTCACAGGTGTAAGGAACGACGTTAAAAATGGGTGAGAAATATAGTTATTGAACGTATTAAGCTGAGAGAAGAAATTTACGAGGTGCGGGAATGAAAAAGATAACACTTAGTGAAATAATAAGCACCATTAACTTGCTGAAGGATGTTATAAAGAGTGAGTACAGGGCTGAGATTGTAGGGGTTTTTGGGTCCTATGTGAGGGGAGAGCAGAAGGAAACCAGCGATGTGGATGTGCTTGTCAGGTTCTTCGAGGGGGCTTCTCTGTTTGATCTCGTTGGACTGAGCAATTTTCTTGAGGAAAGGTTGGGTGTCCGGGTGGATGTGGTACCCATAGACACGATTAGAAAAGAAATAAAAGAAGCCGTGCTGAGGGAGGCTGTCTATATTTGAGAGACCCAAGGCTTCATTTAAAAGACATTATTGAGGCTGCGGAGGCTATAGAGAGTTTCATAGATGGTATGGGTTATAAAGAGTTCGTGAGAAGCGATTTGGTATCCAGTGCTGTAATCAGAAAGCTGGAGATTATCGGCGAAGCTGCAAAAAATGTACCAGAGGAGGTAAAACAGAGATATCCAGAAATTCCTTGGAGGGAAATGGCTGGAATGAGGGATAGATTGATTCATTTTTATTTCGGTATAAAGTATGACCTGGTTTGGCAGACAATCAAGGAAGAAATACCTGGGCTGAAGAGTGCAATTGGGGAAATTCTTAGAGAACTAGAGGAGAGGAATAAATGATTGGTTTCTCTATATGGTATTTCCGGATTTTAAAATGAAGCTACACATCTTGCATTTTTCACTTTTTAAATATTAACCCATGTGGACACTATTAATAGAGAAAAGAATAAAGATAGATTATAGCTCTGTATATATTTAGAAAATCAGCCGGGCTACTTATGAATCAGATGTAAATTTTGTTTAAGCTCTTTTAACAACTTGAGAATAATACAATAATAATACCAAAACCATTATCTTCTCAAAAGCTCAACTACTCTGCATGATTGGTACAATAGTTAATTTTTTTGCTGTACTGATTTTTGGAAGTCTCGGCACTCTACTAGGGAGGTTTATTCCCGGGAGGGTGAGAAAAGCCACTGTGGATGCCCTCGGGTTGGCGGTTGTTTTCATTGGCATAAGTCTTGCTTCAAAGACTCAAAAGCCGGTTATTCTGATATTCAGCATTGCTCTGGGCTCGGCAATTGGCGAAATTATGGGAATTGAACAGGCACTTGAAGCCTTTGGCAGGAGAGTTGAGAGGAGGCTTGGCGGTGGCGACTTTGCTAGGGGCTTTGTAACGTCCAGCCTGGTTTTCTGTGTTGGTAGCATGGCTATTGTTGGTTCACTTCAGGATGCCCTGATGGGAGACCCGACTATTCTCTATGCCAAGTCCGCCCTTGACTCTGTGGCAGCCCTGGCTTTCTCCAGTGTCTTTGGTATAGGTACAGCTTTTGCCGCCTTTTCAGTTCTTGTCTATCAAGGTTCTATCACTCTCCTTGCCTCTCTTTTGGCGAAATATCTCACCTAGGAGGTGATTCAGGAGGTGGTGGCTGCTGGAGGTCTGGCAATTCTCGCTATTGGAATAAATCTGCTCGAAATCAGCAAGAAAAAGCTCAGAGCAGGGAATATGATTCCTGCAATGGCAATAGCTGGAGTTCTCAGTTATTTGTTATGACTGTTTTTCATATAATATTTAAAACTGAATAGAAGTTGTGACGTAACCAACTTTAAGGCAGATGTTAAAAATGTTAAACATTATAAGTATGAAAACAGGACAGGAGATGGTGAATAGTGTTATAATGGACTCGCCGGGATTCGAACCCGGGGCCTCCGCCTTGCGAAGGCGGCGCTCTACCACCTGAGCTACGAGCCCTTCCCTAAAATTCGGCCTTTAACATAGTTAAGTCCTTCTGAAGTTGCAAAAATTTTAAGTAAGTTATATTTTTTGTAACCACCTACCACGTAATTTATTTGTAATATTAATGGTATAATAAATATCATGCTGGAGTTAATTTCTCCTGTTCTGAGTATTATTGATACAATCTACTTTTATGAAGGTGAGGATCCTTCCAGAATGTCCGGATTTCAAAAGAGGGCCTCCAATAATCCTGCAGGTATGAAGCTTCCCCTTGGCAATAAGCTCTCAATAATTTATCCTGATATTAAAAGCGCCATTTTAGACCTGAGGAGCAGATTTTTTGATGGTTATCTCCAGGTTGAGAATTATATAACCGGGGAAGAAGGAAAGGTTCTATTTATAGATGGTAGAGTTATAGGTGCTGTAGTTGTAAATGATAATGAGGTAACCTCAGGCGAAGGGGCTTTAAAGAGACTTCTTAATTTTGAGAGGTATGACATTGAGGTTTTTGAGTTTGATTCTCTTGATGTACAGATAGCTCTCGAACTGAACAGGTCAAAGCTTGAAGACCTGGATTCAGTATTTGAAGACATATTAACAGAATTAAATAGAACTGAGCAGAAGTTTGTGAATTTCAGGGATATAGAAGAAGATGAAGAAATTGACAGGGATGAAATTTTAAGAAAATACAGAATTAGAGTACCGAGTGATGAGGACATTGAGCGCCTTCTTGAGGAAAACGGCTTCTAATGTTACTATTTTTAAGTTGGCCATGAAGGTCAGGCTGCTCTACGACAGAAAAGAAAAGGTTGTAGAGGTTGAGAAGGGCGCCAGAGTAAAGGATGTACTTGAAAAGGCAGGGGTTAATCTTGAGACTGTAATTGTAAAAAGAGGAAAAGAGATTGTCACAGAGGAGGAAGAGGTTTCTTCTGGTGATGTTATTGAGGCTATAAGGGTAATTTCAGGTGGATAAATGCTTAAGTGTAGCAGGTGCGACGAAAAGGCTGTTTATATAAGGCGTTACAGCGGGCAGAACTTCTGCAGAGAGCACTTCCTTGAGTATTTTGAGAAGAAGGTCGTGGGGACAGTGAGAAAGGGTAGGATGGTTGAGAGGGGTGAAAGGGTTGCTCTTGCAATTTCTGGAGGCAAGGATAGCCTCACCCTGGCTTATCTGATGAAAAAGCTTGAGAAGAAGCTTGACCTTGAGCTTTACTGCATTCTCGTGGATGAGGGGATTAAGGGCTATAGGGAGAAGACTGTAGAGGCAGCGAAAGAATTCTGCAGGGAGCTTAATTTGGAGTTAGAGGTGGTGAGCTTCAGGCAGGAGTACTCAAAGACTCTGGATGAGATGGTTGAGATAGGTGAGAGAACCCCCTGCACCTACTGTGGAGTATTCAGAAGGGAGCTTCTGAACTCTAAGGCTCTTGAGCTTGGGGCAGATAAGCTCGCTACCGGGCATAATCTTGATGATGAGGTTCAGGCAATATTGATGAATTATATTAAGGGGGATGTGGAGAGGTTAATTAAAATTGGCAGCACTTCAGGTAAGCTTGGTCTTGTGGCAAGAGTTAAGCCTTTGATGGAGATGCCTGAGAAGGAGGTGGCTCTCTTTTCTCTTCTCAAGGGCTTTCCATCCAGCTTTGAGGAGTGCCCCTATGCAACCTCCTTCAGAGTGAAGATAAGGGATATAATAAATAACCTTGAGGAAAGCAGTCCAGGAATAAAGTTTTCCATACTTAGAGGCTATCAGAAGCTTTTCCAGAATTTTAAGAGCCTTGAGGTAGTACCTTTAAAAAAATGCAGACTGTGTTCAAATACCACGTCGCAGGAAGTGTGCATGAGCTGCAGGTTAAGGGAGGAGCTGGGACTGGGGTGAGGTTTTCTCTTTGGTGTAATTAGTTAGCTTTATATATTTAGAAGAGCAATCACACAAAAGGAGGATTCTGCATGGCCATAAAGCCTGAAGACTTTATGAGGCGTTCAATGAACAAGAAGATAATTATTACCATCAAAACAGGGAAGAGCTACCTGGGAAGACTCAAAGGCTATGATGAGTATGATAATGTTTATTTAGAGGATGTGGAGGATTTGGAGAGTGGTGAAAAGCTTGGCAGAGCTATCTTCAAGGGGGGCAACTTAATAAATATTCAGAAATATACCAAAAGCTAATCTCGTACTATAAACTCTTCCAGAGTAAGTAACCAGAAACCAGGCAGGAGAAGCTTCCAATGTGTAAAAATTATCCTTGTTGTTCTTTGCTCTTCCAGTACTACTGCCGGGGAGGCACACAGGAAAATTAGTTCATTTTTTACTTATCAGCAGTTTTTCAAGAAACTCAGTTTGATAATAGTGAAGAAAGTTAATTTCCTTTGAGTAAATATGAAAGTTGTTGAAGCCATTTACGAGAGAGGGGTTTTGAGACTTTTAGATGAGATTGACCTGAGGGAAGGAGAAAAAGTAAAAATTGAAATAAAAAGTAGAAACCTTGAAGAGTTATTGAAGGTTTTAGATGAGTTGCCAGAAAGAAAAATAAATCTGAGAAAATTAGAAGGCTTTTATTATGAATCAAAAATGCTTGATTGATACAACAGTAATTCTAACAATAATTTTTGAAAAGAAAAAAGATTTGTTTATGAAGTTGATTGAAGAGTATGAACTTTTTGTTCCGATAAATGTCGCTGAAGAATCTTCGTATAAGATAATACTTGAATCCTGCATAGAAATTTTTGGACATAAGAATTTCTTTGACTTAAAGAAACTCTTAGAAAAAAGTGACAGGGAGAGGGTTGATATAATTTTTAAGAGACTTCATGTTTTGAATATCTTTTTAAATAATGTGGAAATTCTCCATTTGAATAGAAATATTTTTGATTCTGCCAAGGTTTTTATGGAGAAATACAGACTACTGCCAAATGACGCCATTATTGCAGCCACAGGTGAATATTACGGAATTAAGAAGATTGCCACCTTTGATAGAGACTTTAAAAGGGTTGAGTTTCTTGAGATTGTAGCACTTTAGTAGCAATATTCATACTTTTACCCTTCGGCGGTTGTCAGGGTTTTCTATTTCATGACAATAATCTTCAGTGGAATTTTTATATCAGTTTTTACTTTCTCTGTGTTTTTCCCTTCAAATCTACTTATTTAATTCCATCCTATATCTTGTTCCAGTATATCTAAAGTAGCCTTTTTTGTTCATAAGTCCATTTCAAGAATACTCAGGCAGGGTTTACAGTTAATCTCGTACTATAAACTCTTCCAGAAGGTCCTTTGCCTTTTCCCTCTTTTTCTGGTGCTCCACTAAGAATTTCTCAACCCTCTCTGCAAGGTACTTCTTGCATTCGCCGCAGAGAAGTTCACCTGAGGTGCAGGCTGAGTAGCGCTCTTTAATTTTTTCATTATTGTCTTCAAAGAAGTAGTAGAGGTACTGGTAGATGCTGCACACCCTCGGGTTGCCTCCAAGTTCTCTCTGAAGTTTTACACTTTCCTGACCACCTGTGAAGGCCTGCATTATCTTCTTCCTTGCCTCCTCAGGTCTGTCTATAGTGTAGATGCTGCTCTCTGGTTTAGAAGCTGACATTTTGTCTCCTCCAGCAAGGCTGGGGAAGAATTTGCAGTGAATCAGGGCAGGCTTGGGATAGCCCAGAGCAGGTGCAACATCCCTTGTAATTCTGAAGTGGGGGTCCTGGTCTATGGCGCAGGGAATGAGCACTGGCACTGCTCTATTTTCCTTTTCAGATTCTATGAAGCAGGGTGCAGACTGCATACTTGTAAAGAATATGAGACCTATATTTGTTTCATTTTTAAAGCCAAAGACAGCTTTGGCTGTGGAGAAGGTTATTCTCTTTGCCACTTTCAGGGCTATCTTATACTGGGTTTTTATATACTCTGTGTTGAGGAATATCTCTGTCTTCTCAGGGTCAAAACCGAGGGCAATTATGTCCAGAGCATTCTCATAGGAGTACCTGTGGGTATCCTCGAGGCTGAGCTTCGGGTTAAAGAGAAACTTCTCGTCGTCTGTAAGCTGGAAGAGAAGCTTTACATTGAACTTCTCCTGAAGCCATTTTGTGAAAATCCAGGGCATGAGATGGCCCAGGTGGGTGTGCCCACTTGGTCCTCTGCCTGTGTAGAGCACAAATTTATTGCCCTTTTCATACTCAGTAAGAATCCAGTTGAGGCTCCTGTGGGAGTAGAAAATCTTTCTTCTCAGCAGTGGATGAAGCTCCCCAGTGTGCTTCTTTATTCTCTCCAGGAGAGCATCATCTATTGGTGAGGTTCCAAACTTCTCTATGAGTTTCTCATAGTCTATCTCTCCTGTGACTTCCCAGGGGGTAACCACAAAGTCTTCCATGGCTAAACCTCAGAGCTTTGTTGTTCTTTAGTCTATTTAACTCCTGCAACTTTAGCTGCAATAGTAAGAGGTGAAAATAGTGAACTACTCCCAGCTTTCGCAGGGAGCTTCCTGCTTCACAGAGGGAACTTACCATCATCGGTAGCTCTCTCAGCCGGCCTAGGCAGAGGTTCGCCTCTCCACAGGCTATCCGGACCG
>CAZCRG010000012.1:0-27324 GCA_964501105.1 Candidatus Hydrothermarchaeota archaeon
AGAATCAGACCTTAGAGGGATTGAAAGGTCACAGTTATGTTCCTTACCTCTGACTTGATACAGAGCTATAATCAGACCTCTGAGGGATTGAAAGGAGATAAGATAAATTGTCTTCGCTTGCGGTGCTTTTCCTTGCTCTTATTTCGCCTCTGGTGGGGGAGAAGAAATATCAAGAGAAACCATAGCATTTTCTAACTCTATGAATTCATTGTTTAACTGCATTTAGCACCTCTCAGATTTAGACTTTCCTCTGGCATTCAAAACGTTCTCCACTGTCTTTCAGCAGTTCCTTCATCTCGAAGAGTTTGTTGTCCTTCAGGAGCTGTGCTCTACGCCTGTTTTCTGGTCTTTCTCTTGACCAAAGCGGCGGCAATAGCCACTACGCCGAGCAGTGCAGCAACATAGTAAGCAATCTTCCTCTCCTTCTTCTGCACCTCCACGTATGAGTACTTAACATCAACCTGCTCCTCGTCGTCTTCCTCTTCCTTCCATTTTATCACCACGTCAATGGGGTAGCGTTGCTTCGCCGCATCGCTGTCCACGTCCACATGGAACTCCGCCACTATGGCTTCCCCTGGGGCAAGGCGCTCTATGTAGTACTCGTTGCCCACTGGCGTGAAGGGATAGTTTGCGCGCAGGGTAAGCCTGATCTCCTTCGCCGCTTCTGTACCGGTATTCTTCACTGTAAAGCTAACCCTCTGCTCCGATTCACCTGCCTTTACCAGGTTTTGCACAGGCTTTATCTCAAAGTCCGCCTCGCTGTGGAGGGTGACTCCAATGCTTTTTATATTAGTGAGGACACCCCGCGAGAATATCTTCACCGGTAGCATGTAGTCTCCAGTGGTGGCGTTTTCATCAGCCTCAAGCTCAACCTTTACTTGTTTTGAGCCTTTGGCAGGTATATCACCTAAGTAAATCCTCCGGCTGCTCCACAGGGGCTCCACGCCATGAGCCACTCCAACCTCCAGGACGGCCTCCTTCACCGGCAGAGAACCATAGTTAACAACCTTGAGGAAGAGGGTGATATCATCCCCTGGCTTCGGTTTTGCAGGCTTCGACGACTCCACATAAATTTCCAGCTCTTCCACGCCTCGAATGGTGAGGTTTATGCTGGAATTTTTTTCCGCCCACCTATCGTTTCTATCCTGGAAGAGAATACCAATCGGAAGGAGATACTCTCCAGGAGTAAGCTCCGGAGAAGTTTCCAGTTTAATAAAAGCATTGAGAGAGCCCTCTGGTGCCAAGTCACCCACATACACAACCCTGCTGTTCCACTCCGGAGTTATATCGGGAAGTTCACCTACGTAGAGCAACACATTCCTCGCATAATCGCTGCCAAGGTTGGCCACCTTGAGGGAGAGAGTTATAGTATCGCCTGGTTGAGGCTTCTCTGGCTGAGAACTCTTAACATACACCTCCACCTTCGGTTCTCCCACCACCTTTATAGCTATGGGATGAACTTCTGTGAACCTCTCATAGCCACCATTTAGACCAATGGCATCTGAATATCTGGTGTAGCTGAAAACAACCTTCAGGGTATAGATTCCTGCAGAAGCCCTAGGGTCAACGCTGAGGTTGAAGCTCACCTTGTTTCCTGGCTTGATCCAGTCTATGTCGTAGCCAAGTCCCTGCCATCTCTGGGGCTGGGTTGGGATGATCTCAAAGAATGGATAACCCCCCTCTAAGTGAACATAGGCCCTCTTAATTGTGTATCCACTGCCCATACCGTTTACCACTTTGAAGGAGATGGTGAAGTTATCTCCGGGATGAACTTCCTTGGGGGAGACCTTCAGATCCTCTATGACAAGAGCCTGACCACCTCCAACCTGAGCCTCAGCCATGCTCAGAAGGGCAAAAACAACAAAAAAAGCTATTAGCATTCTCATCATCTCACACCTCCAAGAGTTTTTTTGAATGAGTAGGAGCCTATAAGGAACATCGCCACTGCAAAGGTTGTGATTACGACAAGGTCAAGAGCAAGCGTCTCCCAGATTATCCCGCGAATCATTATTGCTCGCGCCGCATCTGTGGCGTAGGTCATGGGGTTTGCAATCGCGAGGGGGCGCATCCAATCGGGCATCGACTCAATGGGGTAGAGTCCACCAGACAAGAACCACATGGGCATTAATATAACCATCATCACCACCATGAGCTGTTCCAGCTCAGATATGCGCGTACCGATGGCGGTGCTCATCCCAATGAAACCGAAGCCAGCGATGAACATAAGGAGCACCATCAGTAGAAAACCAGCGGCACCGCTTTTCAGGTGAACGCCCATGAGCATGGCTACAGCGAGCGCAACCACGCCACTGGTTATGCTCTGGAGCACGCCTGCAAATATCTTTCCCAGAATTATCGCATCTCGTGAGACTGGCGAAACCATAAGCATTGTGAGGGTGCCGAACTCCCGGTCGATTATGAGGCTTAACCCTCCAGAGAAGAGAGCAGAAAACAGGATTGTCATCATAACCACTCCAGGAGCCAAGTAGTCCAGATACTCTATTCCCCTGCCAAAAAGGGTGTTTTTCTCAACCACCACCCTGTTTTCAGCCATGGCGATGTTTTTTGAGAAGGATTGCGTTGCGCTGGTGACGTGCGCTACAATGGCACTGGAAATCTGGGGCGTGGTTTCGTCCAGGCTTAAGACGACGCTCACCTTCTCGCCCGCGGCGAGCTTCTTACTGAAGTCTTCGGGGATATAGAGTATCCCATAGACTTTGCGATTTTTCAGCATCTTCTGGGCGGTTGCCAGGTTTGTGTTTTTTATGTCAAGTGTGGTGCCGATGTTCAGGGTGTTAAGGTACTCAATGGAAAGCTCGCTTGTATCGCTGAGAACAACCGCTAGGGGGATGTGATTCACATCGCCTCCAAAGGCGGAGCCGAAGATGACTATCCACAACATAGGAAATAACAGTGCTCTTACAACTGGCAGCATAGGGTTATTTATCCATAGCAGCATCTCCTTCCAAAACACCACATAGAGTTCTCGAAGAAAGCTCATTGTTTGAGCCTCCTTGTTAGATACGTCATCATGCCCCTTCCTGAGACCAGCCCCTCACGAATACTTCTTCCAGTATAGTGGATGAACACATCCTCCAGGCTGGGCTCCCTTATGGAGATAGAGGTTACCTCTACCCCGAGCTTGCCAGCAACTGAGAAAATTTCCTTGAGTGCATATTCCCCTCGTCTGGCTGCAATGGTAATCTTATTCTCCTCTGCTTCCTTAATCTCGCAGCTGCATTCTTTTGCTAACATCTCCGCAAATTTTTTCCCCGCTTTGGAAACTTCCATCTCAATTATATCGCCCTCACCAATTTTGTCCTTGAGTCTCTGCGGCGTGTCTATATCAAGGATTTTTCCGTAGTCGATTATGCAGATTCTATCGCAAAGGTAGTCCGCCTCTTCCAAGTAGTGGGTGGTGAGAAAGATGGTAACTCCCCTCTCGCGGTTTAGTATTTGTATGTACTCCCATATCTTCCGCCTCGTCTGTGGGTCAAGGCCAACTGTAGGCTCGTCGAGGAAGATCACCTCTGGCTCATGCACCAGAACTTTAACCAGCTCCAGCCTGCGCTTCATTCCACCCGAGAAGGTCTTTACCTTGCTATCAGCCCGCTCTTTTAGGCCAACAAGCTCTAGCAGCTCGGGAATTTTTGCCTCAACCTCTCTTCTGCTTAAGCCGTAGAGCATGCCGTGAAAGAGGAGATTCTCCCTTGCTGTGAGGTCACCCTCAAGCACAATCCTCTGAGGTACTAAACCTATTCTGCGCCTCACCTGCGCAGCTTCGCGAACAACGTCAAAGCCTGAGATGTAAGCTTTGCCGCTGGTGGGGAGGAGAAGCGTCGTCAGCATTTTTATTGTCGTGGTCTTACCGGCGCCGTTGGGGCCAAGAAAGCCGAATATCTCTCCCCGCTCTACGCTGAAGGTAACTTTATCCACCGCAACTAAGCCGTTGAACTCCTTTGTTAGCTCATGAGTTTCTATAATTTTCACTCTTTGCCCCTCCTGAACCTGGCAAAAAAGGTCTCGAAACTCATGGGTGCAATCTTCTTGGCAATAACACACATTCCTGATATATTGTGGTAGTGGACAGAAATTGCATCTTTCAGTGAGCCGGTTTCAAGGTAGTCTCCAAAAACTATGTTGACATCCCTCTCGTCCACCACCAGAAGCTTTACTGGCGGCAGTAGGAATGGGTGGAAGTCTCTTGGTACAAGATAAAACTCACGGGAAAAATCTGAAAATTCTGCAAGCATCTCAGGGGGTACCTCCTCCTTAAAATCAGGGTTGTCATAAACCGCCATATAAATTTCCACTCCTCTCTCACTAGCATTTTTAAAGGCCTCAAGGAGAGAATCAGATTCCTCCCTTGCTATCCATGCCATGAAGGTATATATCTTTTCTTCTGCATGGTTTACAAGCTCCAGAAACTTGGCAGAGGTTTTATTTAGACCTTCGTTGATAAAGACCTGGGCATCCTGAGAGGGAGCTTTGCGCCAGATTTTAGAAAGGCTTCTAGACAGGAGATCTTCGGCGGTTTCAAGCTCCTGGCGTTTGAGCTGGACGTACAGGGGGATTGATACACTGGGATCCAGCGCCTTGAACTGAGTGGGTCTGGTGGGATAGCTTTCCACCAGCCCCTCCCTCTGGAGTTTTTCAAGGATTTCATATACCTTCGTACGGGAATACTTGGTCAATTTGGCTAGCTCCCCGGCAGTTACTGAACCTTCCCTCAGAAGCCTGATGTAAACCTTAGCCTCGGCTTCTGTTAGTCCCAACCCCATTAACAGGGAGACCACTTTAGTTTCCATTGTAAAACTCCCTTGTTGTTAAGTCACTTAACAACAAATTTATAAGTCAAAGTATTTAAATCTTCCTATTTAAATCTTGGGGTGTAGTATCTCAAAGTTATTTCCCAACTTTTATAAGTCTTGCATGGTCAAGCTTACTCCAGCTAAGGTCAGGTGGATAATCAAGCAGAAGGAGCGAGGTGAACTAACAACTGGACAGATAGCGAGAATTCAGCGTATTACCGACGTCGTGTTACTTAGATCTGGCGTGAGTGTAGACAGAGTGACAAGATACCTGAGTTAAGAAAGCAGGAGAGACCTGGTAAGCTCATCACCCTTGAGCAAATCAATTTAGTGCAGGAAGTTTATAAGAAGTACCGGGTTGGTTCATGCTATTTAGAGAGAATTCTTGAAAAGGAGTATGGGGTAATGCACATCACAACAGTATTTATTCTGTTCTTTGAGAGTATGGTCTATCTCGAAAGGAGCCGAAGAAGTCTAAGCGGAGGAGATGTAGAGATATTCGCACGCGGCACATATTTTAAAACTCAGGGTCAGCCTTACGCCTCGCTGCTATATAGCTAGAATCAGACCTTTGGTGGATTGAAAACATTCCCCGATTCTCAAAAAGGACCTATACAGCAATTGGAAAAATTGTTGTTAATGTCATATTAATATGATGTTAATATGGTTAAAGCTCTAATCGACATCAATGAGCATACCAACAGGATAATAAATATCGTTAAGGCTCAGTACGGCTTGAAGCACAAAAGCGAGGCTATTGAGTTCATTGCTATGCGCTACGAGGAAGAGATCATGAAACCTGAGCTTCGGCCGGAGTATGTGGCGAAGGCAGCGCAGATAGCAAGGGAACGCCCGGTCAAAGTCGGCACAACCGACGAGCTTAGAAAGCGCATCGGACTATGACCTACGAGCTTGCTATCAGGCCTTCTCTGGAAAAGACGCTGGCCAAACTTGCCAAAAAGAATCCTAAACAGGTAGATATAATTCTCAAAAAAGTTGATGAAATACTGAAAGACCCTCACAGGTACAAAAACCTGCGAAAACCCCTAAACCACTGGAAAAGGGTTCACATTGACAGGCATTTTGTCCTAACCTTCTCTGTTGATGAGGAAACAAAAACTGTCATTCTTGAAGACTATGACCATCACGACAATATCTACAAACATTGATTTTCAAAACACGGAATAATAACTTATGTTCTGATAATGTTGCACAAAAACCCAAGGAGCACTTTATCTTTGCATAAAATCCTCAATACCGCCGATCCGCTGAATAACCTCTCCAAGCCTCTCATACTTCTTTCTGTCTCTCTTCCGGGCGAGCTTTTTATACTGCCTTATAACCCTGTCTATAGCTTCTATCACCTCATACTCCTTGACAAAGCTCAAATACTCCTCACCGAAGAGAACAGTTCTGCCCTCTTTACCGCCCACCACAACCTTAAAGCCTGTATCTTTAACTCTGATAGCTCCTCTGGAGCAGGCTCTGGCGCATCTCCCACAGCGTACGCACATATCTGAGTCTATCTTCAGCCCCTCTTCTATGGATATGGCACCTTCTACGGGACAGGATTCCACACATTCAGGACAATAGCCCCTGCATTTCTCTGGTTCCACATCGAGCTCAGCAACGCCAATTATTCCAATATCCACATGGTAAGGTCTTGAACATCCAGCAGGGCAGGCTGCAAAGGATATGGTAAATTTGTTTGGAAGAGGCATGTCGCCGAAGAGCTCACTAACAATGGCACCGAGCTCTCTCACACCTCTAACCCTGCTGGGACAGTAGTCGGCGCAGGTGAATATATTTCTCACCGATGTGCCAGAGCCACCCGCCTGTAACCCAGCGGAGAAAAGCTCCTGAAGAGTCTGCATGAGCATACTGTTCTTGATCTCGGGAATCTCCAGGTTGTGTCTCGGGCTTAGATGAACCTTGCCGGAGCCGTACTTATCTGCAACCTCCGCGACTTTTTCCAGCTGCTCTGGTGTGTAGGTGTTGGAGTAGGGTTTTGCCCTGACTCTGACGTTTACAATCTTCTCTCCCACAACTTCAATGTCCTTGGGCTGAACACCCTTTATTATTCCCACCTTTGGAAGCTCCAGCTTAAAGCCTTCTTCACCCATCTTAATCGAACTCCTCAATACCAGGACGCTCAACCACAGAGAACAGCCTCTCTCCAGGCTTTGCGAGAGCTCTGTACTTCTCTATAATCCTCTCCACCTCTTTCATAGCTTCATCTTTGCTCACAAACTCTTTGAGCAGCTTGGCTTCCCTTGGGAAAAATCCGCCTCCTCCTCCAATGTAAATGTCAAATCCTTTCTCCTGGGCAGTAATGGCTCCGGTGGGACAGATGTTTGAGCAGAAGCCACAGCTAACGCATTTTTTACTGTTCCACTCCACTGGCTTATCTTTATCAACAGAAAGGGCATCAACCTGACAACCTAAGGGATCCTTAACGCACGCTCCGCATTTAATACACTTCTCAGATTCTACTTTTATTCTGGTTTTTGCTATCAACCCTATGTCAGAGGTTCTGGAACGGGAACATGAGAAATCGCAGCCAGAGAGGGAGATGGTAAGTTTCGCTGGAATCTCCGCATTTGCGTACTTCCTGTTGATATCCTCTGCCATCTCCGCCACGGGTATTGAGTTGTAGAGGCACCATCTTGAGCATGCAAATACATGCCTTGTGAACTTGCCAGAGGCACCAGCCTTAAAGCCAGCTTTTTCCATTTCTTTTATGGCCTCTTCAGCAAGGCTATATTCGACATCGGGAATTTCTATAGCCTGCCTCGGAGTTGTGCGAATAATTCGGGAGCCGTACTCTCTGGCAACTCTAGCAAGGGTGCGAAGCTGCTCAGAAGTTAGCTCTGCTGAGTGAGGGTTAAGAGCACTCACCCTTATTACAACCTTACTCTTGCTTAGTGACTTTAAAATCCCTTTTTCCATTATGGAAAACTATGGGTATCTCTTTTTAAGTGAGTTTCCCCGAACATATTCAGAAGACAATGCTCTCCAGTTGCCTAATCCTAAATTGGCGAATAGAATTCTTTCTTGTACAAATGCTGCGACATATTCATTCCCGTAGTACTTCCTGTCATCTTTTGCCTTGCTGGCTCCATAAATAAATACCTGTATTAACAAATTGTGTAGTAACGCTTTAAACCTTTCTTTTCCATGAAAACTTAAAATACCTTTATAAAGACAGCCTCCAATAATACCCCATGGGCCAGGAGAAAAAAGCCTGGAATCTTCTTGAAGAGTATGCTGAAAAGTATAAACCAGAGTGGAAAGACTCACTCCTGGAGCACGCAAGAGTTGTGCAGGACCTGGCTATCTTTCTGGGAAGAATTTTAAAGAAAAGAAAGAACATCAACCTGGAAGCAATAAGGCTTGGGGCCATTCTCCATGATATAGGGAGAACTTTAGCCAGAAGAGTTGTTGAGCATGGTGTTGTGAGTGGTGAGATTATAAGGAGGGAAGGATTTTCAGAGGAGGTGGCGAGAATTGCAGAACGGCATGTAGGTGTGGGTATATCAGCAGAGGAGGCTGCAGTACTGGGTCTGCCCCCGAGGGATTTTATACCTGAAACTCCCGAGGAAAGAATTGTTTGCTATGCCGATAAACTTCTATTTTATATTCCCGAAGAAAACCGTCACAGAATTGGAAATAAAAGAGAAGTGGTTGAGAGGTTTTCAGGGGAGCTGGGAGAGGAGAAGGGAAGAGCTACAGTGGAGTTTATGGACAGGGTTGAAGAGATGTTCACTGAAGAGGAGCTCAGGACCTTCAGGGATTATATAAGGGACTACAACAGAAAACTGGGAGAACACTAAATTGAAGACATTTATTGACAGTCATTTCCCTTATAATGCCTCAGTTAACTATATTAAACTGTAGTTTTATATTAAAAATATGGGATTGAAAATTGAAATTCTCTACACAGAGGGCTGCCCTTCCCATCCCAATGCCAGAAGCCTTCTGAAAGAAGTTTTGAGGGATGAGGGAGTAGAGGCTGAAATTGAAGAGATTGAAATTAAGGACCAGAGTATGGCAGAAAGGTTTGAATTTATAGGCTCGCCCACTATAAGAATAAATGGGAGAGATGTGGAGAGGGAGGTAGAAAAGAGGAAGGATTATGGGCTAAAGTGCAGAGTTTACTTTACAGAGGCAGGACTCAAAGGCTATCCTCCCAGGGAGATGATAAGGCAGGCTCTCAGAGAGGCTATGAAATGAAGCTTTTTCTTCTTGGTGCAGAGTGGTGCCCTTTCACAAAAGAGGCAAAGAAATTTCTTGAGGAGATTAAAGGAGAACTCGGCTTTGAGCTTGAGTATATTGATATAGAGAGCAAAGAAGGCATCTCTCTTTCAAAGGAAAAGGGAATTAACTCTGTACCTGTGATTCTCCTTGATAGAGAGGTGGTATTTTCCAAGGGGGTGCCTTCAAGGAAAGATATTCTCAAAATTATTGGGAGGTGAAAGGATGGGAGATTTAATAGAATTTTATGGGCAGGAGTGTAAAACCTGCAGAGAGATTATGCCCCTTGTGGAGAGGCTGGAGGAGGAGTTGGGCCTTGAAATAGAGAGGCTTGAGGTATGGCACAACTACAAGAATGCAGAGCTCTTCAAGGAGATGGATAAGGGAAGGTGTGGCTCTGTACCCTTCTTCTACAACAGGAAAACTGGCAAATGGCTTTGTGGGGAGGTGGGCTATGAGAAGCTCCTTGCGTGGGCAAAGGGTGAGTAAGCCACCCTGGCTCAAAATAAGACTTGGCCTTTCTCCCAGCTTTCACAGGGTCAGGGAGGTGCTGGAGGATTATGGCTTAAATACTGTCTGCCAGGGTGCTCACTGCCCCAATATAGTAAAATGCTGGAATCTTGGAACTGCCACCTTTCTAATCCTGGGCGAGTTCTGTACGAGAGCCTGTAAATTCTGTGCAACAAAGAAGGGAAAGCCAGGGGCTTTAAATAGAGAGGAGCCCAGAAGGCTGAGGAGAGCTGTTGAAGAGTTGAATCTGAGCTATGTGGTTCTAACATCTGTTACCAGAGATGACCTGGCTGATAAAGGAGCTTCTCACTTTAAGAATTGCATATCTGAATTGAAGAAGGCTGAGGTGAGAGTTGAAGCTTTAATACCTGACTTTGACAGAGAGGGTATAGAAAAGGTGCTGGAGGCAGAGCCTGAGGTAATAGCCCACAATATTGAGACAGTGGAAAGGCTTCAGAGGGAGATTAGAGATAGAAGGTTCAGCTACTCTGAGTCCCTGAGGGTTTTAAGGGAGATTAAAAGGCTTGATGATAGCATAGTAACAAAATCCTCAATAATGCTTGGTTTTGGAGAGAAAAGGGGGGAGGTTATTAGAACAATGAGGGACCTGAAAAGAGCTAAGGTGGATATACTGACTCTGGGGCAATACCTGAGACCATCTTCCAGACATGCGGAAGTTGTAAGGTATGTCCCGCCAGGAGAGTTCAGATTTTATGAAGAGGCAGGTTATAAGATGGGTTTTAAGTTTGTGGCTTCGTCACCCTTTGTGAGAAGCTCTTACCTGGCAAAAGAAGCCTATATTAAGGTAAGGAGGGAGAGAGTTGATATTTGAGAAGTACAGCCCCGTGAAGGAGGAGATGTTCCAGATTATTGATGAGGAGGGCAGGGTAAAGGCTGAAGAGCCCGAGCTCAGCGATTCTCAGCTCAGGGAAATCTTCTACTATATGCTCTTAACAAGAGTGGCAGATGAAAAGGCCTTTAAACTTCAAAGGCAGGGAAGAATGGGGACCTTTGCACCCAGCCAGGGGCATGAGGCTGCCCAGGTGGGCTCAGCCTATGCTTTAAGTGAAGAAGACTGGATGTTTCCCTACTTCAGAGACCTGGGTGCCCTTCTTGTGAGAGGTTTGCCCCTGAAAAATCACTATCTTTACTGGATGGGGCATGAGGAGGGCATGAGAATTCCAGAAAATCTCAGGATCTTTACTATCAATATACCTGTTGCATCCCATCTGCCCCATGCAGTGGGCTTCGGGATGGCTGCCATAATTAAAGGCGATAGAGTAGGTGTGGTAAGCTACTTTGGCGACGGCGCTACCAGTGAGGGAGATTTTCATGAGGCTATGAATTTTTCTGGCATATTCAAGACTCCAAATGTTTTTATATGTATAAACAACCAGTATGCCATCTCAGTTCCCAGAAGCAGGCAGACAGCCAGCAAGACTCTGGCTCAGAAGGCCCTGGCTTATGGCTTCCCGGGCATAGTTGTGGATGGAAATGATGTTTTAGCTATGTATGCAGCCACAAAGGAAGCTCTTGAGAGGGCAAGGCATGGGAAAGGTCCAAGCCTGATTGAAGCCTATACCTACCGACTCAGCCACCATACCACCTCTGATGATTCATCAAGGTACAGAAGTAAAGAGGAGGTGGAGTACTGGCAGGAAAGAGAGCCTCTGAAGAGATTCAGAGTTTATCTTCATAATAAGGGAATAATAAGTGAAGAAGAAGAGAGGGAGCTTTTTGAGAAGGTCAATGGAGAGGTGGAGAAGGCTGTGAAGGAAGCTGAGGCACAGCCTCTGCTTGAGCCCGAGGAGATTTTCAAATACACCTTTGCAGAGCTTTCTCCTCTCCTTCAGGAGCAGCTTGATGAGCTTAAAGAATTTCTGAGGGAGGCAGAGAAATGAAGCTCAATATGGTGTCTGCTCTAAATCAGGCTCTTGATCAGGAGATGGAGAGGGATGAGAGGGTGGTAGTCCTGGGAGAAGATGTGGGCAAAAATGGGGGAGTTTTTAGAGTCACAGAAGGACTTTATGAGAAGTACGGGGAGAGCAGGGTAATTGATACACCACTGGCTGAGGCAGGCATAGTTGGCTCAGCCATAGGTATGGCAGCCTACGGTTTAAGGCCTGTGGCAGAGATTCAGTTTATGGGCTTTGTGTATGAGGCCTTCCACCAGATTTTACTTCATGCTGCAAGGCTGAGATTCAGGTCCAGGGGAAGGTTTACAGCACCTCTTGTTATAAGGATGCCCTATGGAGGTGGTGTTAAGGCACTGGAGCACCACAGTGAGAGCACTGAAGCTCTAATATGCCACATCCCTGGCCTGAAGGTTGTGGTTCCTTCAACACCTTATACTGCCAAGGGCCTTTTAATGTCTGCCGTCAGGGACCCTGACCCTGTGGTATTTCTGGAGCCCAAGAAGGTTTACAGGGCAGTTAAGGAGGAAGTTCCAGAGGAGGAGTACACCCTGCCAATTGGCAGGGCAAGGGTTGTGGAGGAGGGTGATGACATTACTGTGGTGGCCTGGGGGGCCATGGTCAGAGCAACCCTTCAGGCACTGGAAAAGCTTGAAGAGGTAAGTGCAGAGGTGATAGACCTCCAGACTCTCTCGCCCTGGGATTATGAAACTGTGGTAAGGTCTGTTAAGAAGACTGGCAGAGCTCTGGTGGTGCAGGAGGCTCCTAAAAGCTTCAGTGTTGGCTCCGAGATAGCTGCCACAATTAATGAGAGGGCTATTCTGAGCCTTGAAGCACCTGTTATGAGAGTAGCAGGCTTTGATATCACAGTGGCTCTGCCAAAGCACGAGCACTACTACTATGTGAGCCCTGAGAGGATAGCCTCGGCTATTAAGAAGCTGATGGAGTGGTAGCCATGGCAAAGGAGTTTAAATTTCCAGATGTGGGAGAGGGGATAACAGAAGGTGAAATTGTTAAGTGGCATGTTAGTGAGGGAGACAGGGTAAAGGAAGATGACGTTATTGCAGAGATTGAGACCGATAAGGCTGTTGTGGAGCTTCCCTCTCCCTACTCAGGGGTTGTGCTGAAGATTCACTTTAAAGAAGGCGATATTGTCAAGGTTGGGGAGTCTCTTGTTACAATAGGTGAGAAAGGCGAGGCTGTCGAGAAACCAGAAGGAAAGGCTGAAGAAAAGCTCAGGGCTGTGGCTGTGGTTGGCGAACTTGAGGAGGCTCCTGAGGAAGGTGAGATTTTAGCTACACCTGCTGTTAGAAAGCTGGCTAAGGAACTCGGGGTCGACCTGGCTGGGGTTAAGGGCACTGGTAGGGGAGGAAGGATTACCAGGGAAGATGTTGAAAGGGCTGCAAAGCCCAGAGCTCCAAAGGTCAAAGTAACAAGAAAGTACGACATGTATGGTCACATTAAAAGGGTGCCAATACGGAGTGTGAGACGAGCAACTGCCAAGAAGATGACTCAAGCCTGGGAGAAGATACCCCACGTAACTCATATGGATGAAGCTGATATAACCCATCTCTTTGAGGTCAGGGCAAAGTACAAGAAAATGGCAGAAGAGAGGGGGCTGAAGCTCACCTTCCTGCCCTTCATTGTTAAGGCTGTTACTCTTGCTCTAAAGGAGCATCCCTACCTGAATGCCACTATGGATGAAGAAACCAATGAAATAATTCTAAAGCACTACTACAACATTGGCATCGCCGTTGATACAGGCGAGGGCCTAGTTGTGCCTGTGATTAAGGGATGTGACGAGAAGAGTGTCCTTGAGATTGCTAAGGAGATTGAGGTGCTTGCTGAGAAGACAAGAACAAGAAAAATAGATTTGATGGACCTGAAAGGAGGAACCTTTACAATAACAAATATAGGAGCCATAGGTGGAACCTTCGCCACTCCCATTATAAACTATCCTGAGGTGGCAATTCTGGGCACAGGGAAGATTTATGAGAAGCCCATTGTAAAGGATGGAGAGATAGTTATAAGAAAGGTTCTCCCCCTATCTCTGAGCTTTGACCACAGGGTTATTGATGGTGCAGAGGCTGCCAGGTTTATGAATGATGTCATGAGGAGACTCTCGGATCCTGACATTCTAATAATAGAGTAGCTACCTCAGAGCAAGCCAGTCATAGCTTGAATACCTGTTTGAAGCAAGAGCTTCTGCTCTCCTCAGCTCTTCTTTACTCAAATCGCCAGTAAAGTAATCCTTTCCCTCAGAGAAGCCCCTCCAGAGAGCATGGGCTACTTCATCAAAGCTGACATTTTTAAGCTTTGATACTGATGTGACTCTATCTTCAACCTTTTTTATCAGTTTATCTGAAATTTTTTCCTTAGAAATTTTTAATACAGAGAACATTAATTCGGGTTTTAATCTGTACAGTATTGTGCCGTGCTGGAGTAAAGCACCTCTTCTTCTTGTCTGGGCACTTCCTGAAATCTTTTTTCCCTCAACAGTGATGTCATTTATGGGCTGGAAACTTGCATTTATTCCAAGGTAGCCCAGAGCCTTAGAAATCCACTCCCCTATTATTTCATAGGATTTTGTGATGTCTTTACTTATTAGTTCCACGGGTGCAGCGATGCTGTAGGTAATTTCACCCTGGCTGTCGTGGTATACAGCCCCTCCACCAGTTATTCTCCTGACAACATCAACGCCCTCCTCTCTGCACCTCTCAAGATTCACAACTTCTTCAAGCTTCTGAAACCTTCCTATAGAGACAGCACTCCTATTCCAGGTGTAGAATCTTACTGTGGGGGGCGAGCTCCCTTCTGCCACAGCCTCGAGGATTGCCTCGTCTATGCCCATGTTCATGACAGCAGAATGGGATTTTAAGGGGATGAATCTCCACATTCAAGAGCCTCCTTCACAACTTCAGCCAGGTCTCTGGCTCCAAAACCTACTGGCTGAAGCTCTCTCTGCTTTAGAACCTCTTCAATTCTTTCCTTTATTTCCTCCACTTCAGCATCTCTGCTGAGCCCTACCAGGCTATTCTCGAGCTCTTCAATTCCTTCCTCGGGGTAGAGGAAGAAGTCACCTGAGATTAAGACCTTTTCTATTCTGTCCTTGAGCCAGAGCTCCACCTGGATTAGCTTTCCCCCCTTTATTTTTCTTACAGCTTTCATTTTATCACTCTGAAATCCACTGCAATAACTCCCTTATCAAAAACCAGGAGAGGGTTTATCTCTGCCTCTTTAACCTCCATAACCTCTCCAAGCCTTGAAAAGGCTGATATGGCTCTGGCGAGGGCTTTTATATCCTTTTTACTTTCTCCCCTGTAACCACTGAGCAGAGGGTAACCCCTTATCTCCTTTATCATACTCAGGGCTTCTCTCTGAGAGATGGGAGCAATTCTGTAGCTCACATCTCTTAGCACTTCTGTAAACACACCTCCAAGACCAAACATCACAGTGTAGTCAAAAACCTCATCTTTAATCACACCCAGAATAGTTTCCACTCCCCCCTGATAGAACTTCTGAACAGCCACGCCATCAATTTTAACATACTTCTTGAAGCTTCTTGCATTTCTAATAATTTGTCTGTAAGCTTCCTTGACCTCCTCTTCAGACTTTAAATTTAAAATCACTCCTCCAGCTTCAGTTTTGTGGATTATATCTGGAGAAACAATCTTAAGAGCTACAGGAAAGCTCAGCCTCCTGGCTATCTCTACTGCCTCCTTCTGGCTCTCTGCCACTTCACCTTCTGCCACAGGGATTCCCAGAGTTTTCAAAACTTCAAACATACCTTCCACTCTCAATTAAGGCTCTAACTGCAGAGGCTCCCCTCCTCAGGCTCGGGTAGGAGGGGATTCCCTTCTTAAGGAGATATTTTATTGCTCTTTCCACTCTTTCACCACCTATCCACGAGGTCACGAGAGGCACATCAATACTTTCAGATGCTTCAGCTATGCCTCTGGCAACTTCCTGAGGTTCCACGAGGGTGGTCTCCACATGGAGGGCTGCAACTAAATCAACCTCACTGGAGATAGCTTTAATGGCCTGCCTGTACCTCTCAAGGCTGGCATCACCCAAGATGTCAACAGGGTTTTTAGTGGAGGCTATTTCTGGAAGAATTTTCCCCAGTTCTGCCTGGATGCTTCTGCTGAGCTTCAGCACCCTGGCGCCCTGGGGTTCTATTAAGTCGGTGAACACAACCCCTGCTCCCCCTCCGTTGGTAACCACACCAACCCTGCTACCCTCTGCAGGATTTTGCTTTGCCAGAGCCAGGGCCATATCAAAGAGCTCAGTTGTGTCCACAGCTTCAACAACACCACTCTGCCTGAAGGCTGCCCTGTAAATCTTATACTCAGAAGTCAGGGCTCCTGTATGGGATTTAGCTGCTCTCACCCCTGACAACTGCTTTCCCCCTTTCAGGACAACTATGGGCTTCTTCTTTGAAATCCTCCCTGCCACCTCAACAAATTTTCTACCATCCTTTAATCCTTCAATGTAGAGGGCTATTACCTTTGTTTCTTCATCTTTTTCAAGGTAGGCAATAAGCTCTTCATCTCCTAAATCAGCCTTATTTCCTGTGCCTATAATTTTGCTAACTCCTATTCCATGAGCAATCATCCACATTATTATTGCTTCTGCCATGGCACCTGACTGGGTTATAAAAGCAATGTTGCCTCTGGGAGGCATTCCATAAGCAAAGCTGGCATTCATATTATTACAGGTATTTATCAGCCCGAAGGTATTGGGTCCAAGAATTCTGAAGCTTCTCTTCTCAATCAGCCTTTTCTCAAGATCTGCTCGTCCAATCTCCTTGAAGCCGGCAGATATGATAACAGCTGCCTTAATTTTCTTTTTTTCACATTTATCCAGCACTTTAAAAACTTTTTCAGCCGGTACAGTGATTAAAACCAGGTCCACCTTCCCCGGGATTTCATCAAGACTTTTATAGCATTTTAACCCTAAAATCTTCTTTGCCTTTGGATTAACAGGGTAAATCTCACCTTTGAATCCCCCTTCAATTAGATTACTCACAATTCTGTTTCCAATCTTCCCCTTATTTCTGGAAGCTCCCACCACAGCTATAGCCTCTGGATTAAAAAAGCTCTCAAGGGTTTTAATCTTCAATTAAAAGCCTCCAGACAATCATAAAGTTTTATCGTGATTTTTGAAATTGGTAATCTTTTTATTGTATTAATGAGTTAATATAATTATGAAGCACAAATATCTTGCTGTTTTAGTCCTGCTAACTTTCTTTCTGGCCTGTACCCAGCAGGCTGAAGAAGTTGCCCCCGGGGCAGAGATAAACCCTCAGGAGACTGGAGCTCAGGTTATTCTCATAAAAAGCTTTGCTTTTGCTCCAGAAGAGATTAAAGTTAAAGCTGGAACAGAGGTTACCTGGAGAAATGAAGACAGTGTTTCTCACACTGTTGTCTCCGACTCGGGGGACTTTGAGAGCAGTACTTTAAGAAAGGGGGAGGAGTTTTCCTTCACCTTCTCAGAAGCTGGAGAGTACTCTTATCACTGCGGCATCCATCCTTCAATGAAGGGCAAAGTTATAGTGGAGTAGCTACCCTTTCTCTCTTATTGCACGCCTGAAATTTTTCAGACATACGGGACAGCAGAAGTAGTGCTCAACATTTCTATGCTTAAAAACTATTGGTTCATAGCTGGTGCTTCCGCAGTAATCGCAGGTATACTCTGCCTTTATCGCCGGCTCTTCCTCCTCGGATTTCAGATTCTCAAGAGCAATTTCTACAGTTATATCACCTGAAAGCTCTTTCAGCTTATCTGCCAGCTTGCCTGCTTCCTTTATGCTCCCAACAACAGCCTTTAACAGAAAGGCTTTTTCGCCAGTTACCCTGTAAATCTCTATTATCTCCTCCATCTCAAAGAGCTTCTCATTCACAGAGGATGTTCTGATAAAAAGGATTATATTCTCCTTTATAGCTTCTTTTCCAAGCTTTATTGTGAATTTCTCAATCACTCCCTTTTCAACAAGCTTCTCAATTCTGGACTTAACTGTGGGCCTGCTCAGTTTAAGTAATTCAGCTATCCTCTTGTGGCTTACTCTTGAATCTTCCAGAAGGAGTTTAAGAATTTTTACATCAATGCTGTCAAGTTTCAAATTATATCACCTCTAAGTTTTACACTTTGTAAATAATAAGTTATATATAAATTCCCAGTGAAAATATAAAAGGATGAGAAAAATAAAGCTTCCTATCATTGGAATGCACTGCGCGAGCTGCGTGGCAACCATTGAGAAGGCTATTAAGAGGATGGAGGGTGTGGAGAATGCTCAGGTTAATCTGAGTGCTGAAGCCGCCTATGTTGAGTATGATGAAGAAAAGGTTCCCCTCAAGGATATTATTGAGAAGATACGCGAAGTAGGCTACAATGTAGCCACAGGCAAGCTGAAGCTTAAACTTTCAGAGCTCAGAGATGTGAATGAGGCAAATGCTGTTGAGAGAGCTGTCTCTGAGGTTGCTGGTGTTATTGCCACCTCAGCCAATATTGCTGCTCAGCTTCTCTTTGTGGAGTTCCTTCAGGGTACTGAAGTGGAAGAGATAAAAAGAAGAATTAAAGAGGCTGGTTTTGATATTGTTGAGGAGGATGTGGAGAGGATAGCCAGGGGTAAGGAGATAGAGGAGAAGAAGAGGAATTTTTTGATAGCCCTTACTCTCTCCATTCCAGTGGTGCTGGGAAGCTGGCGGGAGCTCCTCAATCTGAATATTCCTGAGGTGCTTTCTTCCAATTATGTGCTCTTTGCCTTCACAACACCAGTGCTCTTCTATGCTGGAAGGGAATTCTTCAAAGGTAGCTACGGCGCCCTTAAGAACAGGACTGCCAATATGGATGTTCTTGTTGCTCTTGGCTCAAGTGCAGCTTACTTCTACTCAACCCTTGTAACCTTTTTCCCGGGAGTATTCCCGGGTCATGTTTACTATGAGAGTGCAGTTTTAATAATCACCTTCATTCTGATGGGACGCTATCTTGAGGCAAAGGCCAAGGCAAAGACCAGTGAGGCAATTAAAAAGCTTGTGGAGCTTCAGGCAAAGACTGCCAGGGTGCTCAGGGATGGTATAGAGGTTGAGGTGCCCATTGAGGAAGTTATGGAGGGTGACATTGTTGTTGTTAGACCTGGAGAGAAGATTCCTGTTGATGGCATTGTTGAAGAAGGACATAGCAGTGTTGACGAGAGTATGCTTACAGGTGAGAGTATACCTGTGGAGAAGAAGGCAGGTGATGAAGTCTTTGGTGCCACAATAAATAAAGCTGGTGTACTTAAAGTTAGAGCAACAAGAGTTGGTGCAGAGACAACTCTTGCCCAGATAATTAAACTGGTGGAAGAGGCTCAGGCTTCTAAAGCTCCCATTCAGAGCCTTGCAGATAAGGTTGCTGGAATTTTTGTTCCTGTGGTTGTTACTATAGCTGTGGTTTCATCCCTCTTCTGGTATCTAAACCCTCTCGGGATTCCCCTCCCCCCTGATGTGGAGCCCTTCATCTTTTCCTTCACCATATTTATTGCAGTTCTTGTTATAGCCTGCCCCTGCGCCCTCGGCTTGGCTACTCCCACTGCAATTATGGTGGGCACAGGCAGAGGGGCTGAGCAGGGTATTTTAATTAGAGGCGGAGAGAGTCTTGAGAAAGCTCACAAGGTTGATACTGTGGTTCTGGATAAAACTGGAACTCTTACCACAGGAGAGCCAAAGGTTACAGATGTGATTTCGGCGCAGGGAATTTCTCAGGATGAAGTGCTGGAGGTTGCTGCAGCAGCAGAGATTGGCTCGGAGCATCCTCTTGGCAGAGCTATTGTTGAAGGTGCCAGGGAGAGAGGAGTGGAATTTCAGGAGGCTGAAGAGTTTATAGCTATCCCTGGCTATGGAATAGATGCTGTTTATAAGGGCAGGAGGGTTGTTATAGGTACAAGAGTATTTCTCAGGGACAATGAGATTGATATATCCTTCCTTGAGGAGAAGCTTCAGGAACTTGAGAATCAGGGCAAAACAGCCATTCTTGTGGCCTACGATGGCAAAGCACTTGGTGCAATAGCTGTGAGGGACAACTTAAAGCAGGACTCAGGAAAGGCTGTGGAGGAGCTCAAGAAGCTTGGAATGAAGGTTATAATGATTACAGGAGACAACTCCAGGACAGCCAGGGCTATAGCCAGAGAGGCTGGAATAGAGGAGGTCTTTGCTGAGGTTCTTCCAGAGGACAAGGCTGAGAAGATAAAGGAGCTTCAGGAGAAAGGCTCCAGAGTGGCCATGGTGGGCGACGGCATAAATGATGCTCCCGCTCTGGCTCAGGCAGATGTTGGCATAGCTCTTGGCTCTGGCACAGATGTTGCCATAGAAACTGCTGATATTGTGCTTATCAGGAATACTCTTATTGATGTTGTCGCAGCTATGCAGCTCAGCAGGAAAACTATAGCAAAGATCAAGCAGAACCTATTCTGGGCCTTCTTCTACAATGTCTCAGCCATTCCAGTAGCCATGGGCCTTCTCTACCCGAGCTTTGGCCTTCTCCTTCACCCTGCTCTTGCTGCTTTAGCCATGGCCTTTTCCAGTGTGAGTGTTGTAACCAACTCTCTCCTGCTCAAGCGCTATACGCCGGAGATAAGGAGGCAGAGCCAGTGATTCCCCTGGTCTCGCCAGAGGATATCAAAAAGGAAGGTAGAGTGCTTGTGTGGTTCACATCACCAGGCTGTGTACCCTGCAAAAAGCTGGAGCCCATAATGCTCAGGCTCTATTATCGCTGGAAAAAGGAAGTGGATTTTCTCAGAATTAGTGTTGATGAGTATCCAGAATTCTGTGATGAGATGGATATTACCAGCGTTCCAACCCTTGTTTATTTCAGAGATGGAAAGGAAGTGGGAAGGCTGGATGGGATTATTAAGAAGGAGGACATTGAAGGGTTGCTGAGGGAGTGAGAGGGGAAAAAGTTATAGAGTATTTAGCAGTATTCCAGAAAGAAGAATTTGAATATACCATAAAATAACTCAAAATAAAGCCTTCAGAAGCTTGAGGAGGTGTGAGTTTAGGGAGCACTTTAATTTAAATATAAAACAATAACGCCAGCAGTCTATAGCATGGGAATGCTTTATTGTCTGGAGAAGAATCCTTAAAGCTTCTGGTAATTCACTTTGATTTCCCCACTATTTTTAAGCCCTG
This sequence comes from Candidatus Hydrothermarchaeota archaeon, assembly GCA_964501105.1. Taxonomy (GTDB): domain Archaea; phylum Hydrothermarchaeota; class Hydrothermarchaeia; order Hydrothermarchaeales; family BMS3B; genus BMS3B. The sequence goes on from CAZCRG010000012.1 coordinate 20,653, forward strand.
ATAGTCAAACTATTTCAGCGACACTTCTCTAAAAACTTTATTCCTGCTCCATCCTGTAGAGCACCAGGCCAGTAAGAAGCTTCGGGAAGAAGTAGGTAGCCTTGCCAGGCATCTTCTCTCCGGCAAAAGCAACGTCCCTTATCTCCTCCAGGGTTAAGGGCTTCAGGAAGAAGGCAGCCTTTACTCTGCCTTTGTCAACAGCCTCAAAGGCTTTGTCTATATCAATCTCATAGCTCACAACCTCTTCAGCCTCTTCCTTACCTATCCCCAGGATTTTCTCTATAAGGAGGGCGTGTAGAACAACAACATTGAGATTCTTCCAGACCTCAGGTTTATTTTCAATCAGCTCATCCATTATGCTGGAGTCCTTCAGCTTTAACAGGTAGAGCTTGCTTCCAGAGAAAAAGCCCAGGGCTTTGCTTTCAGAATTTATCCGTTTGATGAACTCCTCTCTGCTCTCAAGCTGCTCCACCTCAAAGTACTCAGAAGCTCTCTCAATAAAATCCTCTCTTACTTCAGCTTTCAGAAGCCTGTGGGCTGAGATAACAGTAATTCCACTCTGCCTGAGATTTGCAAAAAAGGTGAGAGCGTAGTCATAGGGAGCCTCTCCTTCCTCCTTCTCTCCTTTTCTTTCCCTTCTGTAGGCAAGGGCAGTCTCATAGCGGTGATGCCCATCAGCAATAAAGATTTTCCTGTCCTTCATCACTTCAGAAATTTCTTTTAAAGCTTCCTCTGAGCACACCCTCCAGAGAGTATGCTTTATTTTTACTCCGCTGAACTCTTCATGGAATTCATAAAGAGGCTCTTCAAACTCCCTTTCAGCCAGCCTCTCTACTCTCTTCTCGTCGTCCTGATAGATAGTGTATATGGGGCTTATATTGCTCTTTGTATGCCTCATAAGCTCCAGTCTATCCTTCTTGGGCTGGCTGAGAGTTTCTTCGTGAGGAAAGACATTCTTGCCAAACTCCTCCAGCTTTAGAAGGCCAAGGAAGCCAGAAAGCCTTTTTTTCTCCCCCCTGAAGGTGTACTCCTGGGTGTAGTAGTAAAAGCAGGGTTTTTCCTCCTCTATAAAGATGCCCTTTTCAGTCCACTCCTCAAGAAGCCTCTTTGCACGGGTGTATTTATTATCTTCTTCGCTGTCCCCTGGCTTCTCTCTACCATAGTCTATTCTAACAATATTGTAGTTGCTGTTACTGTAGAGCTTCTCCCTCTCTTCCTCACTTATTATGTCGTAGGGAGGTGCCACTACCTCAGCTATATTAACCCTGCTGGAGTTGTACCTGAGAGCTTTCAGAGGCTTTACCTTCACCATACAAAGCACCTTTATGCTAACTTGGAGATATAGTTTAAATACTTTCTTAGGGGGAGAGATATTCATAAGGAGATTTCTCAATAAAAAGGTTGTGCTAATAGCATTGGCTGATTTTAAGATATAAAATCTCCCGGGTAATTTAACCTTTTCATTACCTTCCGATGTTAATTATAACTCTCCTTTTGACTTTTAGCTGGTGATTTATATGAGAGAAACTTTAGAAGCTCTTGAAAATAGAGTTGTTATCAGGCTTATGCCAGGAGAAAATAAGGAGCTTCAGGAGAAGCTCAGAAAGCTGGGAGAGGAGCTATCTCAGGCCAGCGATAAAATTGAATTTTCAACTGGAGAGGAAGATATAGAAGCAAAACCTGCCCTTCTAATTCTCGGTAAAAATAAGAAGATAATCTACTCCTTTTATCCTGAAGGTAAGGAGATGGAGCCCTTCCTAAAGAATATATTGAGGGCATCCTCTGAGAAATTAAAGCTAAGTGAGAAATTTGCTGAAAGAGTAAATGCTATAGATAGAGACCTGAACATTAAAATTTTTGTTACAGAGTTCTGCCCGGTTTGTCCTGGAGTTGTTGATAAGGTTGGAAAGCTGGTATCAGAGCATATTTCTCTGCATGTTATAGACATACTCAGCTTCAGGGACTTCGAGGAAAAGTATGAGATAACAGCAACGCCTACATTAATAATCAACGACGAGGCAAAGCTTGAGGGCAAGCTCAGCCTTAAGGAAATCTTAGAGTGGGTTGAGAAAGTTGCCCTGGGAAGAAGAGAAGAACTCTTCGCCAATATGCTGGAGAAGGGAATGCTTGAAAGAGTTATTGAGATTGCTGATAGGGAGAACTTAGAAGAAACTCTGGCAGAGCTTGTCTTCAGCTCAAATATGAGGGTGAGAATAGGAGCCGTTGCAGCCCTGGAGGAACTTCACTCCAGAGCGCCCGAAAAGGTTGAGAAGGCTGTGCCTGTGCTTCTGGAAAAGCTTAAAACAGCTCAGGAAAATATAATGGGTGATGCCCTCTATGCTCTGGGAAAAATAGCTGGCATAGATGTAGTAAAGGTGCTCGAGGAGCACTTTGGCGATGCTGAAGGCGACCTTAAGGATGCTGTCGATGATGCTTTATCTGCAATAAAAGAGAGGGATAGTAATGAGTCAGGAGAAAATTAAAGAGGAGGCAGAGAAGGTCCTGGAAGAGCTCTCTCTTGCTCTCGGCGAGGTGGAGCTTGAAGAGACCTATTATGTTCTTGAAGAAATTAATGTTCTCAGAGAAGATTCCACTCCAAGTGAAAAAAGGGAATTCAGAAAGCTGGCCTTCAAAAATGCCCCCATGAAAGATGAGGAGGGCTACTTCATTGCAGAGGTGGGAGCTTGGGCACTATAGCTGAGAAACTTAAAAGCTTGAGCTCTGGAGATTTGAGCGCAGAGGAGAATATTCAAAGTTTTCTTGAGAAAATTGAGAAGGAGAGCTACAATGCCTTCCTGGAGATTAATTCAAGGGCTGTAGAAGAAGCCAAAGAGGTTGACAGGAAGATAAAGCAGGGTAAGGCAGGGAAGCTCTCAGGTTTAGCCATTGCAGTAAAATCCAATATAAATGTGAAGGGAATGAAGGCAAGCTGCGCCTCAAAAACTCTGGAGAACTATACAGCTACCTATGATGCAACTGTTATTGAGCGAATAAAGAGGGAGGGTGCTGTTGTAATTGGCATGACAAATATGGATGAGTTTGCCTGCGGAAGCTCAGGTGAAACAAGCTACTTCGGACCAACTCAGAATCCTTCAGCACCTGGCAGGATCCCTGGCGGCTCCTCCTCTGGCTCTGCAGCAGCAGTGGCAGGTGAACTCTGTGATATGGCTCTTGGAAGCGATACAGGTGGAAGTATAAGAAATCCAGCCTCCCACTGTGGTGTTATAGGGATTAAGCCAACCTATGGGCTTGTGCCTAGGCAGGGTTTAATAGATCTGGCCATGAGTTTTGACCAGATTGGGCCCCTGGCTAATGATGTCTACTCCAGTGCCCTTCTGCTTGAGGTAATCGCTGGCTACAACCCTAGAGAGGCAGTCTCCAGAGGACTTGAAAATTTAAACTACACCTCGAATCTTACCTCCAATCTTGAAGGCTACAAAATTGGTTTTGTGCCGGAGTTTGAGGAGCTAACTGATAAAAGGATAATGGCCGAAATTAAAAAGAGCTTGAAGAAGCTCGAGGCTCAGGGTGCTGAGGTAGTGGAAGTTAATCTGCCAAACCTCAGGAAAGCTCTTCCCACTTACTATCTAATAGTCTTTGTGGAGTTCTTCTCTGCCACAAGAAAGTACGACGGCAGGAGGTACGGCTACAGAATTGAAGAGGTGTGTGGCGAGGAGGTGCTCAGAAGAATTCTCATAGGCAGCTATATAAGCCAGAAGGAGTACTCAGGAAAGTACTACAAGAGAGCCCTCCAGTTCAGGTCTCTGATTAAAAAGGAGATGCTGGAAGCTCTTAAGGATGTTGACCTAATCGCTGGACCTACTACACCCAAGCTTCCCCACAGGCTGGGAGAGGAAATCTCTCCTCTGGACATGTATGCCTATGATGTATTAACTGTGCCAGCCAACTTAGCTGGAATACCTGCTGGAGTGATTAAGGGAGGTGAGGTTAGCGATATACCTGTTGGTTTGCAGCTTCAGGCAAAACCTCTTGAGGAACAGAAGATTTTCAATGCCATGCTTGCCCTGGAGGAGAGCTCATGAAGGTCACAATAGGCTTTGAAATTCACGAGCAGATTGCAACAGATACGAAGCTCTTCTGCGACTGCTCTACCAACTACAGAGAGGCTGAACCAAATTCAAATATCTGCGAGATATGCACGGGAATGCCAGGGGCAAAGCCCATGCCTCCCAATAAAAAAGCAATAGAGGCTGCCATTGAGATAGCCTTAATGCTCAACTGCGAAATTGTTCAGGAGCCAGTTTACATTCAGAGAAAGCACTATGACTACCCTGACCTTCCAAGTGGCTACCAGAGGACATCGCTGCCCATAGGGAAGAATGGCAACCTCATGGGCATTGATATATGGGAGGTGCATATTGAAGAGGACCCTGGCAAGTATGACCCCAGCACTGGCAGAGTTGACTACAACCGCTCAGGCGTACCTCTCATTGAAATTGTCACAGCCCCTCAACTCCACTCCCCGGAAGAGGCAAGAAGCTTTCTCAGAGAGCTAACAAAGGTTCTGCAGTATACAGGCAAGACTCGAGAAGAAGGCGGAACAATGAGAGTTGATACCAATATAAGCCTTGAAGGGGGAGCAAGAGTTGAGATTAAGAATATAAACTCAGTTAGAGGTGCCTACAAAGCCCTGAAGTTCGAGATAACCAGGCAGAAGAATCTTATGAAAAGAGGTAGGGCTGTGAAGAGGGAAACAAGAGCCTTTGTTGAATCCCAGATGATTACAAGAGCCATGCGTGTTAAAGAGGAAGCTGAAGACTACCGCTATATTCCAGACCCGGACCTTCCACCGCTGGTGATTACAGAGGAAAAGATTGAAGAAATAAGAGCTATTCTCCCGGAGGCACCCCATCTCAAAGAGAAGCGCTTTATTGAACAGTATAAAATTAAGGCAGATGATGCCAAGATTATAGCCAGCGAACTGGAGCTTGCGAATGCCTTTGAGGAAGTTGCAAAGAAGATACCTGCTCAGCAGGCTGCCAGCTGGATTAGAGATGAGGTTAAGAGGGTTCTGGAGTACAACGGGATAAGCTTCAAGGAGAGTGGGATTACCTCTGCTTACCTTGTTGAGCTTTTAGATATGGTCAACTCAGGCGAGATTACTGTTAAAACAGCTAAAAAGGTTATGGAACTTCTGCCTGAGCTTAGAAAGTCGCCCAGAGCAATTGTTGAGGAGAAGGGCTGGATTAAAATAAAGGATGAAGGTTTTGTTGAGAAGGCCTGCGAGGAGGCTCTGAAGGAGAATCCAAAGGCAGTTGAAGACTACCTCTCTGGAAAATCTGAGGCTCTCAACTTCCTTGTGGGGAAGGTAATGGCAAAAACTAAAGGAAGGGCTGACCCGGGCAAGGTTCTGGAGATTCTCAGAGAGAAGGTTGAATCAATCAAGTGAGGTGGTAAAATAAAGCTTCTAGCCATTGAAAATGCCAAGGGCGAGCATTTAGGCTGCTTTGAAGATTTTGCTGAAGCAAGAGGCATAGAGGTTGAGTACAGGTGTCTCTGGAAGGGCGAAGATCTGGAAGGTGCCCTGAGCTACGACTTGATAGTCCTTCTTGGAGGGCCCATGAGTGTCAACGACGAGGAGGAATTTCCTTACCTCGTTGAGGAGAAGAAGTTCATAAAAGAAGCTCTGGCAGAAAATAAGCCCCTCCTGGGCATATGCCTGGGGTCCCAGCTTATTGCCAGTGCCCTGGGAGAAAGAGTTTATCCTGGTGAAGAGAAAGAGCTTGGCTGGTATCCTCTGAGGCTTACTGAAGAGGGAAAGAGCGATGAAGCTTTTTCAGACTTTCCAGAGAGCTTTGAAGTCTTCCAGTGGCATGGCGAAACCTTTGACCTTCCCGAGGGAGCAAAACTTCTTGCAGCTTCAGAGCTTTATCCCCACCAGGCTTTTCGTATAGGAAAAGGCTATGCATTGCAGTTTCATCTTGAAGTTACAAAGGATATGATTATGGACTGGTCTAGAGAGGTACCAGAGAAGAGGGAAGAAATTCTCAGGAACATTGATGAAAAGGTGGAAAAGCTCAACGCCAGAGCAGAGATATTCTTTGACAGATGGCTTAAGGTGGCGGGGTTTAAAACAAAATTTTAACTCAGCTTTTACTTTCTAAACAAAACTTTATAATTTCTCCAGTTTAATCACCTCATCACTGAACTTAGCCTCCACCTCCCTTGCCAGCCTTGCCTCCTCAAGAGTCTTCTTAATCACAACTACCAGGTTGGCAATTTTAAAGGGCTTTACAATAAAATCACTGGCTCCAAGCTTCATTGCCTCAACTACATCATCAATAGAAGGAAAAGCAGTAACAATAATCACCTGCGTTTCAGGAGAAATCTTCTTGATCTCACCCAGAGCAAGAATCCCCTTCATATCAGGCAAAAGAAGATCAAGAAGCACCAGCTCTGGCTCAAACTCCACCACCTTCTTCAATCCCTCGCTGGCGCTCTCTGCAGTAACTACCTCAAATCCATGCCTTCGCAATGCCTTCTCCAGAAGCTCAGAAGTATGCCTGTCATCATCAACAATAACAATCCTGCTCATCCTAACCTACCAGTCTTCTCCTTAAGCTCTTCCTGCACCTTCCTATTAAAACTGACATCTCTCCCGTATCCATAGTTTCTCGACAGCATTTATACTATCTTTAACTGATGCAGCAC
>CAZCRG010000013.1:0-26766 GCA_964501105.1 Candidatus Hydrothermarchaeota archaeon
GCCTTGACGAAATTATCAAGATAATGCGGGAAACAAAGCATGACGGCTTTCCAGTGGTTGAGGGAGGGAATATAGTGGGTATTATTACAACGAGAGATTTAGTTATGCGCCGTGGCAATAAGGTCATGGATGTAATGACAGACGAAGTTACAGTCACCTTTCCCGAGACAAATCTTATAGACGCTGCAAGGGTGATGTTCCGCAAGGGCTTTTCAAGACTTCCAGTTGTGGATAAAGATGGGAAGCTTATAGGCATTGTTACAAATACTGATGTGATAAGGTCCCATATAGAGAGGGCAACTCCTGGCAAGGTTAAAAAGCTACAGGAGTCCCTTGAAAAACTCTATGGCGTGGGCTCTTATGTACGCCTTGGTAGTGTTGAGATTTCAGAGCTCAAGCCAACCCAGAATAAGGTTCAGCCTGATGAGTTCAGAGGCAGAGAGTATGAGATCAAGCGCGGTCTTGCTGAGCCTATAGTTGTAATCAGCGTTGGCAAAAGGCTTATTCTTGTTGATGGCCATCACAGAGCGCTGGCAGCAAAAAGGCTGGGCATAGAGGAGATAGATGCTTATATTATAGTACTCGACAAGGATATAGAGCTTGGTATGGAGCGCACAGCTAAGGCTATGGGATTAAATACTATTGATGATATCAAGATAGTTGATGAAGGCGACAAAGGAGTTATAGCAAGGATAGTCGGAGGTAAGAAAAGTGAGCGCTGAAATTCTTGATGAACTTTTCAATGTGATTAAGGACAGAAAAGAAAATCCCAGAGAGGGAAGTTATGTCTGCAAACTCTTTGAAAGGGGTGAGGATAGAATACTTCAGAAGGTTGGCGAGGAGGCAGTTGAGTTTATTCTTGCTTCCAAGAGCGGTAAAAGGGAGGACATTATTTATGAGTGTGCAGACCTAATCTTCCATACAATGGTGTATCTCGGCTACAGGGGTATAGAACCTGAGGAGATATTCAGAGAGCTGGAGAGGAGGAGAAGGTGACCTATGGCAAAGTGCACCTTCTGTGGAAAAACTGAAACACTTCCCTTTACCTGCAAGTTCTGCGGAGGAAAATTTTGTGGAGAGCACAGGCTGCCTGAAAACCATGAATGCGACGGGCTCAGAAGATTTAAGGAGCAGAGAACAAAGGCTGTGGAAGAGTGGATTTATGACCCCTTCAAAAAGGAGCACAAGAGAAAGGCAGGCAGAACTGTAGAGCCATCGCTTCCCCAGAGGATAATGGGAAGTTTTTCAACTATAGACTCAAGAAAGGTGCTCTATGCCATTGTGGTTATAATAATAATCTTAACTCTTTTTATGAGTATGAGAGGATAAGCCTACAGATATGAATAATGACGATATTCAAGCTTTAAACTATGCTGCGGGCATAGTCTAGGGGTCAGGACAGGGGCTTCCCAAGCCTCTGGCGCGGGTTCGAATCCCGCTGCCCGCATCACAGAAATAAGGAGGTCTCTCATGGTAGCAATAGAAATCAACAAGGAGACTTGTGTAGGTTGTGGAGAGTGTGCAGATATCTGCCCGGCTCATGTTTATAAACTGGTGGATAGTAAATCTGAGCCAGTTAATATGGATGCATGTATTGAATGCTGCTCCTGCGTTGAAGTATGCCCCACAAATTCAATAAATCATGAATCCTGCTGAGGCAAAGACTATGAAAGTTAAGGAAATTATGCATGGAGTAACTATTGTAGAACCTGACACTTCGATTCTCGAAATTGCAAAATTGATGAGGAATAAAAATATCGGTTCAGTCCTCGTCAAGCTAAACGAGATTGACTGGGGCATAGTCACAGAGAGAGATATTATCACCAAAATTGTGGCAAGGGACGTGAACTGCAAGGAGGTTAAGGCCAGGGATATAATGACAGAGCTTGTGGTGACAATAGATTCTCAAGCCAGTGTCTCAAAAGCCAGCGAGCTTTTCAATATTCACCATGTAAGACGCCTTCCAGTTATGGAGAATGGCGAAATAATAGGCATGGTAACAGCAAGAGACGTAGCAAAGTACTGTATATTCAAATCTCTAATGAAAAAGAAAAGTCTTGAGGGAGAGAGTAGATATTCCCTACGGAGGTAAAATCAAAAATTTTTCTATTTTTTCATTTTCAACATTGGATTCCTTGAGCTTTAATGCTGAAACAATATTTTTTATTTCTATTCCCTTAAGGTTTATATGTGCAATGGGAACTCCTATATGGAATCTATCGCCATAGAACATTCTGTTGTTTTTCTTCACAAAGAATCTCTCAAGTTCATATTCCACTGGCAGAAGACTATCATTATTCACTACCCCTGTACCCTGAAGTGGTAACTCACGAAGAATTGAATCCCTGTTCTTTATTGCATTTTCTATAATACTCCAGTAAGCAAACTGAGGTACCTCTGAACTAAACTGAGAAAGATTCCTTACTCTCGAGAGAGAATCAAGTATGATGTCATTAACTCTGAACCTCACCGGAATAAGGTAACTCTTAATATCACCCTCATAAGCTCTGAGTCTGAGTGCTCCAATAATATTTATAATATCTATCTCTGTGCCTATAAGTTCCCTTGCGGAGTTCCTATCAAATCCCATCAACTTATTGGAATATGCCCACAATTTTTTGTATACATAACTATCAAGAGCAAGGTTCAGTGTGAATATTGTACCAGTCTCACTATAACCCTGAAGACCTTTGTTTAAAGCTGAATAATATTCAGTATCCTTCAAAACTTCAACTGCTTCTCTTATATCTCTGGACTCTGCAATCCTGTCAAGCAACTCCTTGGAAATACCCTTCGTTGGCAGTAGATGTGATATCTTCTCTTTCCCAGCCCCCGCAGCCTTTAATGTCAAGGCTTCCTTTATAAGAGAGGCATCAAATTTTGAGTAGAGGCGTTCCAGGAGTTGCCTGGGTTTACCTCTAACTCCATGAATTATCCTCTCATGCTCATCCTGCTGAAAACCTCTGAGTACTCTTTCAACTTCAAGTAGATTTAAGTCCTTGATCTTCGCTATTTCCCTGCCATAAATAGTGCTTTTCAGCAGGGAGAGCATATCCTTGGCTGTAGGTACTTCTATGAGTGACCTGAACTCACTCTTTGTTAGCATCTTTGACCTAAGGGCACCTACCTTAGCATTGACATAGGCATAACTCCCTGCTGACATTCTGTAGCCTCTCTGAGTTTATATCTTTGTTAGCAGCATGAAGGATATTATAAGTCCATAGAGAGCAATTCCCTCTGCCAGAGCCACAATGATAAGGCCCCATGTGGAAGTCTCAGGTTTCTCTGCAATAGCACCAAGAGCTGCACTACCAGTGTGGCCTATAGCAAAACCAGCACCTACTGCTGCCAGACCTACTGCAAGAGCTGCAGCTATTGCATAAAGTCCAGCTCCTTCTGCTGCTGTGGTAGCACTGTCAGCATCTGCTGCACCTGCTTCCTCAGCTGCATATACCATTCCTAATCCTGCCAATAGCACAATTGCTATAATATACATTCCTGCCTTCATTCTGTTCACCTCACATGTTGCTTTTTATTTTATACTATTTAATATTTACTCTCTTTCAAGGAATTTGAAAGAGATTTTCAAAGGATTAAATGGAACACCATTCCCTGAATAGAACTTTGAGAATATTTCATAGAAATGCAACCTCAGATCATGGATGAAGGATATGAACATTTCCATCACAATAATTACCACATTGCCCAGTATGAAAACTATCCCTATTAAGACAGGATTTGAAAATATATCCATGCCCATAACCATCATACTTGCAAGCCCTCCATGAACAAGGGCTAAAATTGAGATTCTCACAAAGCTCAGGCCATTGGCAAGGTATTTGAGTACCACTTCAAAGAAGGTATTGAATATGGACATTCCAAGCCCTTCTCCTCCAACTTTCCACTCTCCAGTTATTATAATCAGGAGAGGAAGATAGAGGAGGAGGAAGGATAGCTGGGAGCCAAGAATAGCTCCAAAGTCAATACCATATTTAAATAATAAAGCAACAGCACCCAGGAATAGCCATAAACCTGCGAAACCAAAAGGATGCACAAAGGCATGCTTATATTCCTTATGAAGGCTGAGCTTTACTATATTCAGGAAAATAGCAAGGGATAGTAAGACCACACCGAATTTCAGGGAGAATATAACTGCCGACTGGATATTGCTCATGGGATTCATCCTGAGAGTTTCTAATTCAAAACCGAGATACTTTGCCATATAATGACCCTCAAGTCCAAAAAGGCTACCATATAACCATCCAACAATAAAGGCTGAAATTCCACAAAGCAGTAGTGTTCTACCAAGTTTCCTGGCATCTTCGCCAAGATTGAGTTTAAAGCCAAGAGTATAACCTAACAAAGCAACCACAAGCCCATGACCGATATCACCAAACATAAAACCAAAAATAACTGGGAAGGTTATGGCAATTATTGAGGTAGGGTCAAGCTCGTCATATCCTGGATAACCATAACTCTTTGTAAGCACTTCAAGAGGCTTGGTTACCTTGGGATTTTTAATTAAAGTAGGTGGTTTATCACCATGGGAAGGCTCTCTAATTTCAATAATACATTCACCATTAGAGACATCCTCAATTAACCTTTTTACTTCATTAACCTTATCAGCTGGAACCCATCCCTGAAATATATAGGTGTCCCTTGTTGTTGCAAATTTTGTATTTATCTCATCAAGTTTTCTAACTGCACTTAGAAACTCCCTGTACTTTAAGAGATTTTCTATTTCCTTTGAAGCAATTTCTCCAAGCTCTTTTAATATCTCTTTTTCTTCATCTTTCAGTTCCTTAAGATTCTCCTCAATTTTCACTCTTGCTTCCTCAAGAGTATATGGAATAATCCTAAGCGGAATTCCAATCTCTTCAAACTGGTGAATTCTAAGTATTCTTGTAACATCGGTCTCATGCTCAGAATGTACTATTAAAATAACTATATCTCTTTTCTTATCGTAATCTCTACTTTCAAGGATATATACAGGAAGTTTCCTATTGAGTTCCTCTTTCACAGATTCAATGTGCTCCTTTGGAATAATACCAAAGAAAGCATAAGTTTTCTTAAATCCTCTCAAATCTCTGGGACCTAAATTAAACTTCTCAAGTTTTTCCAGTATGCTACCATAACTCTCAAATTCTTCCATTTCCTTTCTAATGTTATTGAGATTATTATTTAAATTACCTACCTTTTCATCAAGGAAAAATAACTTTTCAGCAATTTCTTCAAAGGCTTTTGATATTTCATCTTTATTTGAAGGTATACCTTTGATTAACTCCTCATATTCACCTAGGGAGGATAATTTTAAGTCTACCTTGGAGACCTGTTTGAGCACATCCAGTATTCCATCTATTTTGGATATGTTTTCAGAAGCTTCTATTCTCATCCAGGAACTCTTCCCTCTATCTAAGGAAAGTTTTTCAAATAAGTCACTTTCATCTGCATCTCTAATCTCAACTACACCTTTATCCTTAAGCACTTTAAGGATTTCATCTTTTCTACTCTTGTGAACAACCGCAACAATCTTTTTCATGGGTACTGGAAGAAGCATCTTCATCCTCCTGACAGAGAGATTATTACTTATGCTCACCTTCATAAACTTTTCGGTAGAGAATATCAAAGAAACTAACCAGTTACCCTCTCCACAATCCAGTATATATAAGTTATCATTGTTCAAACATAATATTAAAAATAAAAAAATAGAGAGAATTTACTTGACAACAACCTGAGATGCCTCTGCACCCTCTTTTGAACTTACTTTTACTGTATGGACTCCAGATGACACAGAATAGGTTGCATTTGAAATTGTCAGAACACTATCCTTCTCAACATAATTCTGTCCAGTGAATCCCACTTCACTATTATCAACATATAGCTTCAATCCAGTTACATTTACAGAACCAATATTTGCTACTGTAACACTTAAGCCATTGGTTGCATCTACATTTGTAATAAGAAGTGCTGCTGCTGTAGATTGAGATGTTCTTGCTGCGGTCTCACCAGTTGCCTCTCCAGAACCCTTTTGTATGCCAATATACCATCCATAGGCAAGGGCACTGGCAACAACACTAATACCCACCAGCAGAACAACACTTATCACAGGGCTAACTGCTTTCTTTCCTTTAAGAAACTTCATTATCTTTCCTCCCATGGCTGTCATATGATTAGCTATGAAAAAATAAGTATATATTTTTTTCTGAAAATAAAAAATAAAAAAGAGAAGAGCCACCCTATTTAAGCTTCTGGTATGTGGCCAATGCGCCCTCATCAGATACACACTCAATATAATTAATTCCAGAACTGAGAGAACACTGAATTGACTTATTCTTACTTCCAGGGGATAATATTGCCACTGTTTCTCCGCAATCAGCATCGTTGTTTGTACAGGTGATTGAAGTAAGGTTTACAGAGCCTATGTTCTTAATAGTAACATTACCTTCACTGCTCACCTTTTCTATTTTCATGGCTGCACCTGTAGCTAAAGCTGTCCTTCCTGCAGTCTGTCCACCTACTTCCTGTGTACCCCCCTGAACACCTGAGAACCAGGCATAGAGCAGGGCTGCAGCGCCAATAGCCACTCCCACAAGTATAACTGTTGCTATAACAGGGCTAATAGACTTACTATTCATACTTCACCTCCAGAGATGTTATTAATAGCTATTTAATGTTATATTATATAAATTTTTTGCTTAATTATTAATATTGTAATATCCCAAAATTATTTCCTAACTTTTATAACCGAGCCTTGCTATGAACTCCTAATACCAAGCAAGAAAAACAGGTTATCTCCTTAGTAGGTTTCAAAATGTAGTGCACAGATAAAGTCTCGCTGAGGCGGTTAAAATGGTGAAGTAAGGATTAATACAGACATCTCAAATTATTTTTTCATTAAAGTAAATAGTACAAGTACAGGTATAATTTCAAGTCTTCCAATTATCATAAAGAAAATAAGTATAGACTTTTCCAGAGATGTATAACTACTAATAGAATTAAGCCCGACATTTCCTTGAGCAGATGCAATTTCAAATAAACTATCAATTAAAGGATGGCCCATTTTAACAAATAATAGTGTTCCTGAAAAAATAAAACAGAAATAAAGAAGTACATAAGATAAAGTGAAGAAAATTTCTTCCTCTTTAAAAACTTTCCCTCCAATCTTAAAGGGAATAATTGTACCTCTCGGAGAAATAAGTTTCTTTATATACCATTCAATACTCTTTAAGACAACTATAAACCTAATAATCTTCAGAGCACCTGCTGTAGAGCCATAACTACCTCCAGTAAACATCAAAAAAATTAAACATAACCTTCCAAATTCACTTAACTCCTGAATATTTATTGTTGAAAGACCTGTACATGTTATACTTGACGTAACCTGAAAAAGAGCATTAATTAAGCCAATTTCACTCTGAAGGATAAAAGTGAAAATTAAAATAAGCACCACCATAGTCTTTATCTCAACATTTCTTATAAAAGCTTTAAAATCCAGTGAAAAAAGTTTCTGATGAACTGCAAAACTAACTGCTCCAATAAACATAATTACAATAGCCACAAGTCTTTCATATAAATTGAAATCAGAGAAACTTGTGTCTCTTGTAGAGAAGCCGCCTGTTGCTATAGCTGTTAAAACATAATTAGCTGAATCAAAAACATTCAACCCTGATAGATAAAAGGCGAGAGCACCCGACAATGTCAGCAGAGAATATAGATAGAATATCCTACTGGCTGTATTTACAATACTGGGCTCTATCCTTTCAGTTCTTCCCTCTGCAATATACAGCTTTGAGGCGACACTTAAAGGACCTGCAACAACAATAAAAAGAAGAACAACACCAGTACCTCCTATCCATTGGGTATAGCTTCTATAAAAAAGAAGAGACGCAGGAAGTTCATGGGGTGTGACAACTGTCAGTCCTGTGGTGGTATATCCAGACACACTCTCAAATAGAGCATCTATAATTGGAAGTTTTAACACCATGATATAAGGAATTGAACCTATTATAGATATTAAAATCCATGATAATGAAGCTATTATAAAAGCATTTTTAATAGAAAGTTCTTCTTTTTTAAAAATCCTATCCAGTAAAAAACCAGATATAAAGGATACTTCAATAGCAACTCCAATAGCCACAATAACTCTGGTGTCGGCAAGCAAAATTGCTTCAGTAAATGGAAGGATAAGAATAAAGGAAAAAAACTTTAAAATTTTACCCACATAATTAAATGCAGACTGCATTGCACAACTACCCTTTCTCCTTTTAGAGTTTTAAATATTTTACTTAAGAAGTTCGGTGGATACTGTTACCTGCTTACTCTCATCTTTCCCCAGATTTATAATAGTCACCTTCTGAGTGTAGGAGTCCCTGAAGGTATACCTATAAGTATCAGGGTCAAGCCATCTTAATCTTATTGAGTGTTCACCTTCCTCAAGTCTGCCATACTCGCCAAAAAACTTCTTAGTACCTGAGGGGACATATTTTGTTTTTGAGTAATCATCGAGAAACATGTCAACCCAGAGGTCATCATCATCCTTATTCTCAACAATGACAGATATTTTACCCTTGGGATTATATACACCAGCATATTTCTCCACTCTATAGGTACCGAGTTTTAATTCTGAATCCTCTACAAGTTTAATATGAGTTTCACTCCTTTTTACACCAGCTTCGTCAGGGTCACTCCACAATATGGAAACAATATATTCACCTGACTTTAAACTCAGGTTTACTGTCCTGCTGCCACCTGCAGGAACATACAAAAACTTTGTTGAAGTATATGATGATCTTCTTGCATCCAGTCTTATTAAAAGACCATCATCGTCTCTATTTTTAATGTCAACTTTAAGCCTGAAAATATTCTTCTTGGGAGGTGATATCTTCCTGGGCGGACATTTTGTTCTTCCAGTATTTAATGGCAAATATATATATTCTCTTCCAGAGACATACTTCTGAAGAGAAACAAATTTTTTAAATCCACAGTTGTCCTGAGTTAACAAACTGAAATTGTGAATACCTTCACTTAGATAATAAAAGGTAATCATTTTATTTCTATTTTCTGGAACATAAACAGTTGAAGATTCTTTTCCATCTACATATAGAGTAACAGTTCTGGCGTAATTGTCTTTATTTTCTACATATATCCCATGGGGCACTTTTAGATAGCCAGAGCTAAAAAATATGAGAATGAGTACAGCTAACAATATATACTTCCTCAATAGCATGAGTTTATTTAGCTCAGCCCTCTTATATATAAGTTATTATGTTTGAAAAACTTGAGGCTCTGCAAAGGAAACTTTCAGATAGGGTTGCCCTCGAAGATGAATATGGTGAGATAAGCAGGGTTGCTGGAGTTGATGCAACCTATATTAATAGCACTGCCATTGCTGCTGCTGTTATTGTAGATTTTAAAACTCTGAAGCCACTGGAGGAGGCTGTTGCAGTTAAGAAGGTAAAGGTAAAGTATGTCCCTGGCTTTTTTGCCTTCAGGGAGCTTCCAGCCTTAATTAAAGTCCTTAAAAAGCTTGCCCTTGGCTATGATCTGGTTCTTGTCAATGGTCACGGGATTGCCCATCCCAGATTTTTTGGAATAGCCTCTCACCTTGGTGTTGTTCTTGAAAAGCCCACCCTTGGAGTTGCCAGGAGGCTCCTCTGCGGCAGTGTTAAAGGAAATGAGATTATTTATCAGGGGAGAAAAGTTGGATATGTTCTGTATGGCAAGAGAAAGCTCTATATAAGCCCTGGCCACAGAATATCGCCTGAGAAGGCTCTGGAAATTGTGAAGAGGTTAACAGTTAAAGCACTGCCTGAGCCCCTGAGACTTGCTCATTCTCTGGCTAAGGCTGAGAAGACAGGGCTGAAGAAGATTTTATAATGTTAGCTGTATTCTATAAACTGAATGAGTAGCTACAAAAAAACAAGTAACTACATAGATGTAGAGACTTTAATATCTCTGGCAGAAGCTGGAGCCTGTGACTCTCTGAGCCTCATATCTTCAGAGCGTATCTCTTTAAAGCTGGGAGTTAGCCAGCAGAGTGCAGCCAGAAGGATAAAAAGGCTTGAGGATAAGGGCTATATTGAGAGGGAGGTTACTGCCAGAGGGCAGAAGATAAGAATAACTGCCAAGGGAAAGGAAACCCTTAAGAATCTCTACACCAGCCTGAGGAAAATTTTTGATATCTGCGACACTTCAGCTCTATTTATCTCTGGTGAGGTAACCTCAGGCATGGGTGAGGGAAAGTACTATGTCTCCCGTGAGGAGTATATGAGGCAGTTCAGGGAGAAGCTGGGCTTTGAACCTTACCCCGGGACTTTGAATATTAGACTTATCACTGAAGAAGATATAAGGCTGAGGAAGGCTCTTTCTGAACTTGAGGGTATAGCTATTGAGGGTTTTGTCCATGAGACAAGAACCTTTGGCGATGCCAAATGCTTCAGGTGTGAAATTGAAGGCAGAGAGGGTGCTGTTGTAATCCCTGTGAGGACTCACCACACCCTTACCACTCTTGAGGTGATAGCTCCTGAAAAGCTCAGGGAAAACCTCCAGCTCAAGGATGGAGATATTGTAACATTAAAAGTTCTGATTTAGGTGATAGTGTGACAGTAGAGGATGCCATAAAAGCTTTAAAAAAGGGAGAAATTGTTTTGATATTTGATGGAGATGGCAGAGAAGAGGAAACTGACCTGGTGATAGCTTCTCAGTTTATCTCTCCTGAACATATAAGAGTAATGAGAAAAGATGGAGGCGGACTTATATGCACAGCTCTAAGCTACAATATGGCTGAGAGGCTGGGCTTACCTTTTATTACTGATGTCTTCAGAAGTGCCTCTGAGCACTTCCCTGTGCTTAAGCTTCTTGACCCCAATGATATACCCTACGATGAGAAGTCTTCCTTTTCAATTACAATAAACCACAGAAAGACCTTCACAGGAATAACCGACAGGGATAGAGCTCTCACTATATCTGAGCTTTCTAAGCTTCTTCAGAAAAGGGGAGATATAAAAGAAGACTTTGGAAGAAATTTCAGGGCTCCAGGGCATGTGGTTCTTTTAAAGGCTGCTCAGGGTTTATTAAAAGCAAGGCAGGGGCATACTGAGCTGAGTGTTGCTCTCACAGAGCTGGCAGGGCTGTTGCCTTCAGCTACTATATGTGAGATGATGGGCGACGATGACAACGCCCTAGCCTATGAAGATGCCAGAAGATATGCAAGGAGGAACTCTCTTGTATTTATTGAGGGCAGTGATATAGTGGAATATTTCCTCAAAGCAAGAGCTGAGAAAACCTTATAAAGCATAAGCTATATACACTCTTTACTGTTGTCTGCTATGATTATCTCCAGTTGCACTAGGACATTGAGGAGAGAGAACTTCTGGGGTAGGGTGTATTTTCGAAATGGAAACTGTAAAGAGGTGGTAATATGGTAACTGTTCTTGTTGGTGGTCAATGGGGCGATGAAGGTAAGGGAAAGATTATCAGCTATCTCTGCAAGAAGGATGAGTATGATGTTATTGCGAGAGCAGGAGTAGGGCCCAATGCAGGGCATACTGTTGTCTATAAGGGCAAAAAGTATCCCCTCAGGCTTACTCCCAGCGGCTTTCTCCAGGAGAAGGCAAAGCTTCTGATAGGTGCCGGTGTTCTTGTTAACCCCAAGGTTATGCTTGAGGAGATAAATATTCTCGGCTTGGACAATAGAATTGGCATAGATTACAGGTGCGGAATTATTGAAGAGGATCACATAGCCAGAGATAGAAGCTCAGGTCACCTTGCTGGTAAGATTGGAAGCACAGGCACAGGGTGCGGCCCTGCAAATATGGACAGAGCCAAGAGGGTTCTGAAGCAGGCTAAGGATGTAGATGAGCTGAAGCCCTATCTCACTGATGTTCCTGAGGCCATTAATGAAGCTTTAGAGGAGGGAAAGAAAGTTCTTGTGGAGAGTTCTCAGGGTTTTGGTTTGAGCCTTTTCTATGGCACCTATCCCTATGTAACCTCCAAGGATACCACTGCAAGTATGGCTCTTGTGGATGTTGGCATAGGGCCGAGAAGAGTTAAAGATGTTGTTGTGGTCTTCAAGAGCTTTCCCACAAGAGTGGGCGAAGGTCCTTTCCCCACTGAGATGACCGAAGAGGATGCTGAAAGGCTGGGCATTATTGAGTATGGTACAGTTACTGGGAGGAGAAGGAGAGTAGGCCACTTTGACTTTGAGCTTGCAAGGTATGCTGCCATGATTAACAGTGCCTCGCAGATAGCCTTAACCTGCGTGGACTACTTTGGTGAGGAGAATAAGGGTGCAAGGAGCCTTGATGAGCTGAGCAGAGAGGCCAGAGAGTTTGTGAAGAAGGTTGAGGAGAAAGTAAAGGTGCCTGTTACTATAATATCCACAGGGCCTGATTTAGAAGATACTATAGATCTGAGAGAGGAGAAGCTATGACCAAGTTTATTATTGTAACTGGGGGCGTTCTTTCAGGGCTGGGTAAAGGCGTTACCACAGCAGCCCTGGGTTTAATTCTCAAAAGCAAGGGGATAGCTGTAGATATCTGCAAAATTGATCCCTATCTGAATGTTGACCCGGGGCTCATGAATCCCTACCAGCATGGTGAAGTATGGGTCACCAAGGATGGCTACGAGGCTGACCTGGACTTCGGGCACTACGAGCGCTTCCTCGATGTTGAGATTACAAGAGACCACAATATCACCACAGGCAAGGTTTATCTTTCTGTTCTTGAGAAGGAGAGAAAGGGAGAGTACCTTGGCCAGACTGTACAGATTATCCCCCATGTTACAGATGAAATAAAAAAGCAGCTTCAGAGGATAGCAAGAATAAACAACCCCGAGGTCCTTCTGGTAGAGATTGGAGGTACTGCTGGCGATATTGAAGGTATGCCCTTCCTTGAGGCTTTACGCCAGATGCGCATGGAACTTGGCAGGGAGAATGTTCTCTTTGTACATGTAACCCTTGTTCCAACTCTGGAAGCTGTGGGCGAGCAGAAGACCAAGCCCACGCAGCACAGTGTTAAGGAGTTGAGAAGTCTTGGAATTCAGCCAGATATTATAGTGTGCAGGACAAAAAAACCTTTAAAGGATGATACAAGGGCAAAGATTTCACTCTTCTGCGATGTTGGAAAGCTTGATGTAATAAGCAACCACGACGTGAGTTTTGTTTATGAAGTTCCTCTGATAATGGAAGAGCAGGGCGTGGGAGATAATATCCTGGCTAAGCTCAACTTAAGGGAGAAAAAGAGGGGCCTGAGGGAGTGGAGGAATTTTATCAAGAGGGTAAAGGGAATAGATAAGAAGGTTAATATTGCCATTGTTGGCAAGTATGTGGAACTGAGGGACTCTTATATAAGTGTAGTTGAGGCTCTCAGGCATGCAGCCTGGAGTCTTGGAAGAGATGTAAATATACTCTGGTTTGAGTCTGAGGACTTTGAGGAAGATAGGGAGAAGCTGAAGGAACTTTCAGGTGCCCAGGGCATTCTTGTGCCGGGTGGCTTTGGCAAGCGAGGGAGCGAAGGTAAGGTTCTTGCTATTCAATATGCAAGGGAGAATAATATCCCCTATCTTGGAATATGCTTTGGTTTCCAGCTTGCTGTGGTGGAGTTCACCAGGAATGTACTCAAAAAGAAAAAAGCTAACAGTGCAGAGCTGGATCCTAAAACGCCCTATCCAGTGATAGACCTTTTGCCAGAGCAGAAGGAAATTGAGCAGATGGGCGGGACTATGCGTCTGGGTGAGATACCTCTGCAGATTGAAGAGGGTACAATTGCTCATAAAATTTATAAAGCCACAGAAGTTAAGGAGAGGCACCGTCACAGGTATGAGGTGAATCCCAAATTCATAGAGGAAATTGAAAAGCATGGCTTAAAGTTCTCTGCCAAGAGTGATGGCGGAAGAAGAATGGAAATTCTTGAGCTTCCAGACCATGTACATTTTGTTGCCACTCAGTTCCATCCTGAGTTCAAGTCCAGACCTCTTAAACCCTCGCCTGTCTTTGTTTCCTTTGTGGATGCTGCAATAAAGAAAGGTGAAGAAGATGTTTGATGCTGAAAAGTTTATAGAAGAGGCTATTAGTGAGATAAAGGAGCAGGTTAAGGACGGTAAGGCTATAATAGGCCTTTCAGGCGGCGTTGATTCAAGTGTGGCTGCCGTTCTCGTTCACAGAGCATTAGGTGAAAGGCTTCTGGCTGTTTTTGTTGACCACGGCTTTATGCGCAAGGGCGAAGAGGAGGAAATTAGAAGGATCTTCAAAGAGCAGATGGGAATGAATCTCAAGATTGTTAAAGCTCAGGACAGGTTCTTTGAGGCTCTCAAGGGCATAGAGGACCCTGAGGAGAAGAGAAAGATAGTGGGAAGAGTTTTTATTGAGGTTTTTGAGGAGGAGGCAATGGAGTTTGAGGCAAAGTATCTTGTGCAGGGTACTATAGCACCTGACTGGATTGAGAGCTCTGGTGGCATTAAAAGCCATCACAATGTGGCTGGATTGCCCAGCGGCATGGTCCTTGAGCTTGTTGAGCCTTTAAGGGACCTTTACAAGGATGAGGTGAGGGTGGTTGCAAGGGCTCTTGGCTTACCTGAGAGCATATCTGAGAGAATGCCCTTCCCAGGCCCAGGGCTTGCTGTTAGAGTTATAGGCGAGGTTACTCCTGAAAGAGTGGAGGTTGTGAGGGAGGCCAATGCCATAGTGGAGGAAGAGATTAGAAAGGCTGGAATTAAGCCCTGGCAGGCTTTTGCTGTCCTCCTGAGGGATAAGACTGTTGGAGTTAAGGGAGATATTCGAGACTATGGTCACACTATTGCTGTAAGAGTGGTAGAGAGTGTAGACGCCATGACAGCAGTAGCTATGACTCTCCACTGGGAGGTTCTGAAAACAATTCAGAAGAGGATAACCCGTGAGATACCCGGGGTTACCAGAGTGCTTTATGATATAACAGATAAGCCACCAGCCACAATAGAGTTTGAGTGATAGGATGAGGTACAGGTGCAGGGTATGCGGCTGGGTTTATGATGAGGAAAAGCAAAAGAAAAGCTTTTCCTCTCTGCCCGAAAGCTACCGCTGCCCTGTATGCGGGGCTTCAAAATCTGCCTTTGAGAAGCTTGAAGAGGTAAAAAGAGAAGATTTTTCAACTGTGGCTGAGAAGCTTGTTGCACAGCTGGCTGAGCTTGGTGTGGAGAGAATTTATGGAATTCCTGGCGACTCCAACCTGCCCTTTGTGGAGGCTCTCAGAAAGCAGAAGAAAATAAAATTTATCCTTATGAGGCACGAGGAAAGTGCCGCCTTTGCTGCCAGCGCTGAGGCAAAGCTAACTGGCAAGCTTGGT
Organism: Candidatus Hydrothermarchaeota archaeon; assembly: GCA_964501105.1. GTDB lineage: Archaea > Hydrothermarchaeota > Hydrothermarchaeia > Hydrothermarchaeales > BMS3B > BMS3B. Next base: position 15,318 of record CAZCRG010000013.1, read on the forward strand.
GTATGTCTTTCCATTGCAGGGCCCGGGGCGACAAATCTCATAACAGGGCTAATGGATGCTGCTGTTGATAGAGTTCCTGTCCTTGCCTTAACTGGCCAGGTTTCCCAGAGCCTTGTGGGCACAGAAAGTCTTCAGGAGATAGACCAGATTGAACTCTTCAGAACTTTCTGTGTCTTCAGCGAGAGTATAGCAAAGAAAGACCAGGCTTTAAAACTTTTAACTCTTGCTGTAAAGAAGGCCTATTCCTACAGAGGGGTTGCCCACTTAAGTATGCCCACTGATGTTCTTGCTGAGCCACTGGAGGGGAAGCTCTGGAAGAGAGAGAAGCATGTGTTCACCCAGGATATGAAGCCTTCAAGGGAGAATCTGGAAAAGGCCAGGGAGCTTATAAGAAAGAGCAGGAGGCCAGTAATCTTTGCAGGCTTCGGGGCTTTGCATGCGAAGAAAGAGCTTTTAGCTCTTGCAGAGAAGCTTTCCTCTCCCATAGCAACAACAACAAGAGCAAAGGGTATTGTGCCCGAGGAGCATCCTCTTGCTTTAGGTGTTCTCGGTGCTCTTGGTACCCATGTTGCTGCCAGGGCTTTAACACTTGCAGACCTTCTAATAGTTATCGGCACAGGCTTCAGGCAGAATGCTCTTGTACCTGAGATTCCCAAGATACAGTGCGATATCGATACTTCAAGGATAGGCAAAAGCTTTCCTGTAGAGGTTCCTCTTGCTGGAGATTCCCGCCTTACACTGATGGAACTTCTTGAGATAGTTGAAGAGAAGGAAGGCGACAGGGATTTCTTGAGGGAGATTGAAAAGCTGAGGGAGGAGTACCTGAAGGAGATAGAGTTTGATGCCATACAGAAGGTTAAGCCTCTTCATCCAGGCTATATAATACAGAAAATCAGAGCCCACGCTGAAGAGGATGCAGTTATCAGCATTGACGTTGGTGACCACACCTACTGGTTCTACAAGCGTTATCTGTGCAGAAGAGAAAAGACTCTTCTCAGCGCCAACCTTGCCAGTATGGGCTTTGCTCTTCCAGCAGCCATAGCTTCGAAGTTCTTAATGCCAGAAAAGCAGGTAATAGCTGTAACTGGCGATGGTGGCTTTGCCATGGTAATGGCTGACTTTACCACAGCCGTTAAGGAGAAGCTGGATATTAATGTTGTGCTTTTCAACGATGGAAGGCTTAAAAATATCAAAAAAGAGCAGGAGATGTATGGCTACAAGGAGTTTGGGACTGATTTTGTTAATCCAGACTTTGCAGCCTTTGCCAGTTCCTGCGGTGGTTTAGGTATAAAGGTGGAAGAGCCTGAGGAGCTGGACAGTGCTCTGGAGAAAGCCTTTTCTTCAAAGAAGCCAGCTCTTGTTGAGGTGCTGGTTGACCCTGAGGCTGTGATTCTGCCGGTGAGGAGTGTCTGAAGATATGAATTCAGGAAGCTGGAAGCAGGGGTAGAAGGGGGTTCAGTTATTTAGTACCAACCCCTTCTGAAAGCTTCAGCCCCTGAGGGCTCTCACAACTCCAAAGCCGAAGGCTACAATGGCCATGGAGTACATTGCCACAGTGGAAACAAGGGCGAAAGCTTCAAGGGCACTGATCTGGGCAATACTAAGCCAGAAGAGGCCAAGAGTTAACCCTGCTCCAGTAGCACTCAGTGTAAGAAGCTTTGAATTGAAGCCCTTCTTTTCCTCGACATAGCTTCCTCTGGGTAGAAGAATAGAGCTAATGGCTATTGCTAAGATAGCCTTGAATATGTCACCCGGAATAAAGGGGATTATACCCTTTAAAACAGCTTCTTTGGCTCCCATACCTGTGACAAAAGAAAGCTGGGCAGCTCCCAGAATATAAATTATTAAAACGCCTGTGAAAATCAGGACAGCCTGAGAAACCTTTGACCTTGCCTCTCTGTAGGTGTCTGTGAAGTAGCCTATAACCCAGGCGGCAACTATAAAGGCGATTATATAGCCTCCAGTGGCACCCATCAAAACCTCCAATCCTGCCTTATGGCCTGCAAACCATGCTAAGCCCAAAGCACCCAGGCTGGCGTAGATAACCTGACTTAAAGCGCCATAGTGTTTTCCTAAGATCACACCGCTGAGCAGCACAGGCAAAACCTGCATTGTCACTGGCACAGGGGTAAAGGGAAGATAAAAGCTGAGCTGAGCCCCAAGACCTGTCAGGCCTGCAAATACAAAAGCTAAAACAACCTTATAGTAAAAAGCCAGGTTATACCTCCATCTGAAAATCCTCAGTCTTGCTTCTTCACTCATAAACATAGTACCACCTCGTCAACCCTAACTTAAGGTATGGTTAACGAAATAAAAGGAATTATGAGAGCTTGCGATGAGCCTTTCTCCGAGCCAGACGCTACCTAAGCTCTCACTTCACAGCTTCATAGATGAGGTAAACTCCAAAGAGAGTTATTCCGAGGAAAACTGCACTGAGCAGAAGTGGTAATAGACCAAAGCCTCCCATCATGCCATAGCCACCATAACCGCCCATCATACCGGCTCCCATCATTCCATAGCCTCCCCCGGAGGAAAGGCCGAGAAGCCCTATTACCATCAGAATAATTCCTGCTATAAGCTTATCATTTTTCTCACCCATAGTTCTCACCTCCTGTCAAGCTCTTTAAGGTAAAGTATAATGTCATTCAGGTCTCTGTCATCTATTGCCCATCGGGGCATACAGGGGTCAAGCTCTCCACCAGCGGGGTCTATACCCTCTGTTATTGCCCTTTTTATTGTTGTGTCGTTGTATGGGGGATGATGCTCCTCCTCTTCTTCATGTTCCATCTCCTCACTTGTAAGGGAACTATACCTTATATCGGGAGGAATCTCGTTGCACATCATAACAGGTCTCCCTCCTCTTCCGTCTTCTCCGTGGCAGGAAACACAGCTTCCACCATGCCTGTAAAGCCACATTGGTCCTGCATACTTGGGAACAATAGGCTGGCCATTGATATTAACACCTGTATAGTAAATCATTTCACCATTTGAGGAGAACTGCATCTCTGGTGAAGGCTGTATAAAAGGCTGCTGGGCTCCATAGTATGGAGTGCCCATCATCCCACCATAGCCATAGGTGGAGATACTCCTGTAGTAGGAGTAGTAGTTGTAGACTCCAACCAGAAGGAAAACAAGTATAATGGCTATAATAATTGCCGGTCCCCTTTTCATTTTTCAACAGCCTCCAGAAGCTCCTTATACTCTTCCATTGTTATTTCGCCCTTTGCCAGCCTCATGTTCAGTACCTCCTTAGCACTAGAAACTGGCTTTTTACCCTTGGAGGAGTAGTATACTATAACCACAACTGCTATTATAATGAGTAGAAATAGAAAGCCAAAGCCTCCTGTGTAGCCCATTCCATAGCCCGGGTAGGCTCCCATCATTCCGTAGCCGCCCATCATACCGCCTCCCATCATACCATAGCCCCCGTAACCACCATAACCCCCCATCATGGGCATATTGTAACCATAGGGATAGTTCTGGTAATATCCATAGTATTCACCGGGATAGCTTATATTTGGTTCTTCCATCATTCCATAGTAGCTGTATTTTCCCCCATATCCACCCATCATCTGGGCACTTACACCATTAAAGGTTAATATTATAAAGGCTACTATAGCTAAATTTTTTATAAACCTCACTCTCTCACCTCCTCAATTACTATTATTTGATGTAATAACTATTTATAGTTTATGTTTTTTAAAATGAAAAATTTTGATTGGGATTTTTTACACAACTTCTATATTAAGTCCGATATAGAATTTCTAAAAGTAGTCCAGAGGTTATAAAAATTTTATTTTAAGTGACAACAGAAAAGGTTCGCTCATGGCATGGCTTAGTGTTTGAGATTGAGATTGTTAATGGGAAATGGGCAAGGCTTGGATTTCTTCCGCCTCACCCTCAGCTGGTGAATTTAATAATAAGGCGAGGGCTCAGCAGAAGAATTGGCGATGAGATGCAGATTCTGCATGAATTTGGGCATGTTCAGGCTTTTCCTGTGGTATTTATCTATTTTCTTCCTCTCTATCTAATGGTAAAACTTGGCAGTGCTGAAGATTTAATCCCTGCAATACTTGGTTTTTTCTTCTTCTGGGAGATTGCTGCCGAGGCCTATGTCTTCTTAAAAGTTAAGGATTATATAAAAATTTACAGGAAAAATTTGAGGGTTTCAGTACCTCTTTTCTGGTTTACTGCTCTGCTCTTTGCACTTTACCCCTTTGTCAGTTAAACAGCAGCAAAACTCAGAAAAATTGGTAAGTTCATCTAATGGTGCATATGCCCTATGTGTTCCTCCATCTCAGGCATTTTCTCTTCAGTATCTACCCTCTCTGGCTCATACTTCCTCAAGGTCTGACTGTTCATTGCAACTATAACTGTGCTCATGGACATGAGCAGGGCCCCAACAGCAGGATTTACAACTATACCGTAGCTGTAAAGAACTCCAGCAGCAAGAGGTATGGCGAAGATATTGTAACCTGCTGCCCACCAGAGGTTCTGAACCATCTTGGAGTAGGTTTTACCTGATAGGTCAATAACCTTGTGAACATCTCTCGGGTCATTTTTAACAAGGATTATGTCTGCACTCTCCACTGCCACATCAGTGCCAGCGCCAATAGCTATACCAACGTCTGCAGAAACAAGGGCAGGAGCGTCATTTATTCCATCGCCCACCATGGCAACCCTGTAGCCTTTACTTTTGAGAAGCTTCACCTTTTCAGCCTTCTCGTGGGGCAAAACCTGAGCAAAGTAGTCGTCAATCTTTAGCTCTTCTGACACAGCTCTTGCTACTTCCTCTGCATCACCTGTAAGCATATAAATCTTAATTCCAGCCTCTTTAAGCTTTTTAACAGCTTCATAGGACTCTTTTCTTATAATATCTGAGAGAGCAAAGGCTCCTGCAAGCTCTCCCTCCACAACGGTAAACACAATAGTTTTGCCCAGTTCCTGAAGCTTTTTTATTCTCTCATCCTTTAACTCAATTTTTAACTCTTTCATAAGGCCTGGACTCCCAACATATACATCCTTACCAGCAACCTTAGCTCTGGCTCCTTTCCCAGGGATTGCTTTAAACTGCTCTGCCTCAGGAATCTCCACACCTTTGCCCTCTGCATACTCCACAATAGCTTTTGCTATTATGTGCTCTGAGTTGCTCTCAACACTTGCTGTCAGGCTGAGAAGTTCATCTTCAGGAATAAAGGAGACAACATCGCTGACGCCAAACTTACCTGCTGTTAGCGTACCAGTTTTATCAAAAACCACTGCATTTAAATCCTTTGCAAGTTCAAAAGCTCTCCTATCTCTGATTAGAATTCCACTCTTTGCTGTAATGGAAGTTGATATAGCAACCACAAGGGGAATGGCAAGGCCGAGAGCATGAGGACAGGCTATAACAAGGACTGTGACAGCTCTCTCAAGAGCATACTCTGGTTTACCTAGGTAGAACCAGGTGATATAGGTTAGTATTCCAGTTCCAAGAGCAACATAAAACAGTAAAGCTGCTGCTCTATTAGCCAAATCCTGAGTTTTTGATCTGCTTTCCTGAGCCTGTTCTACAAGCTTTATAACCTGGGCCAGGTAGGTCTCTTCGCCTGTTCGCTCTACTCTCACCTTAAGAAAGCCTTCTCCATTTATAGCTCCCCCTATAACTTTATCTCCAGCCTTTTTATGGACTGGCTTTGATTCTCCTGTAAGTAAAGCTTCATTGACAAAGGATTCTCCCTCTACAACCAGGCCGTCTGAGGGCACCTTCTCACCAGGCTTAATCAGAACGACATCCCCAGCTTTTAAGTGGGACACAGGAACATCTACAGTCTCGTTGTCTTTAACTACGTGTGCCTCTCTGGGCATTATTTTGACAAGCTCCTCCAGTGCACGAGAGGCGCCGAGGATACTCTTGGCTTCTATCCAGTGTCCCAGGAGCATGACATCAATAAGAGTTGCAAGCTCCCAGAAGAAATCCTTTCCTGTAATGAAAAAAACAGTAGCTGAGGAATAAATAAAGGCAACAGAAATTGCACTGCTTATCAATGTCATCATGCCAGGGGATCTCTCCTCCAGTTCTCTCAGGCTTCCTCTCAGGAAGGGCGAACCGCCATAGAAGTAGATAATTGATGAAAGAAGGAATAAAACTTCCTTCTGGAAGGGTATCTTTATTCTGAAGCCAAACCAAGCCTGAATCATTTCAGAAAGTAGGAGAATGGGTATAGTAATTATAAGGGAGACCCAGAATTTCTTTTTGAATTCCTCTATATGATGTGCATGCTGGCTATGACCTTTTTCCCCCCGCTGATGTTTCATTTCACTATGCTCCATATTATCCCTCCACAAAAAAATAAACTTTATTTTACGCAAATATAAGTTCTAATATAATAATTCTGTTCCGGCATAAAAAAGTTATGGGTCAATAAAAAGTAGATAGTTGGCTGGAGGCTTGCCGGAATGTTCAGAAAACCATCCTTTGAAGCCTCTTTATTCTCTCTTCAGTTGGCGGATGGGTGGAGAAGAGGCTGGCAAAGGAGTATCCCTTAAGGGGATTTACTATGAACATGTGGGCAGTTGAGGGATTTGCATTGCTCATGGGTATCTTTGAAACTCCATACTCCAGCTTTTTCAGAGCACTGGCAAGAGCCCAGGGTTTCCTTGATATCTTTGCTCCAGTCTCATCTGCGCCATACTCTCTGGCTCTTGATATTGCCAGCTGAATAATCATGGCTGCAATTGGTGCAAGGATGGCTAAAAAGAGATATCCAATAAGTTCTCCAGAATCTCTATCTCTGTCCCTTCCGCCAAAGCCTCCAAATATGGCTGCCCACCTTGCCCAGGAGGCTATCATTGTAATGACACCAGCTATTGTGGCAGCTATAGTGCTTATCAGGGTATCTCTATTTTTAATGTGGGCCAGTTCATGGGCTATTACACCTTCGAGCTCCTCCCAGTTCAGGAGGCTTAAAATTCCATTGGTCACAGCAACTGCTGCATGCTTCGGGTCTCTTCCAGTAGCAAAGGCATTGGGAGTTGCAGTGGGCACTATATAAACTCTTGGCTTGGGAATTCCAGCAGCTCTCGCAAGATTCTCCACAATTCTGTGAAGCTCTGGAGCCTCCTGTGGGCTAACTTCTCTTGCTCTGTACATTCTGAGGACTATCTTATCGCTGTACCAGTAGGTGCCAAAGTTCATTACAAGGGCTATTATGAAGGCAAAGATCATGCCGCTGAAGCCGCCTATTATTCTGCCAACTATCACAAGGAGACCAGTAAGAAATGCAAGCAGTATTGTAGTCCTAATCAGATTTCCCATGAGCATCACCTTTTTTTACCTTCAGTAACTTTAACATTATAAACTCTTGCAAAATCTTATAAATCAGAATAACCAACTAATAGCGATGTTCAATAAGATACTTGTAGCCAACAGGGGCGAGATTGCTATAAGAGTTTTCAGGGCCTGCAGAGAACTTGGCATATCTACAGTTGCAGTTTACTCAGAGGCAGATAAGCACTCTCTTCATGCAAAATATGCTGATGAGAGTTATTTAATTGGCCCTGCGCCACCCAGTCAGAGCTATCTTAATATAGATGCCATAATTGATGTGGCTGAAAAAAGTGGTGCAGAGGCTATTCACCCGGGCTATGGTTTTCTTGCTGAGAACCCAAAATTTGCAAGAGAATGCGAGAGGCATGGCATTACTTTTATTGGTCCTGACAGCAAAGTGATTGAACTCATGGGCAGCAAAATTGAGGCAAGAAAAACAATGAGCAAAGCAGGTTTACCCATAGTGCCTGGCTCGGAGGGTGCAATAAGCGACCTTGAGAAGGCCAAAGATATTGCCCATGAGATAGGCTACCCTATAGTGCTCAAGGCAAGTGCTGGCGGCGGCGGCATTGGAATGAAGGTGGCCTGGAATGAGGAAGAGCTTGAGAAGCACTTTGAGAGAACTCAGAGTGTTGCAAAAAGTGCCTTTGGCGATCCAACTATTTTCATAGAAAAATTTCTCCTGAAGCCCAAGCATATAGAGTTTCAGGTTCTGGGCGATTCTAAAGGTAAGGTAGTTCATATAAATGAGAGGGAGTGCTCCATTCAGAGGAGGCATCAGAAGTTAATAGAGGAGTGCCCCTCACCTGTGGTTACTCCAGAGATAAGAGAAGAGGTTGGAAATAAGGTAGTTGAGGCTGTGAAAAGCATAAAATACACCAATGCAGGAACAGTTGAACTTATCTATAGCGATGGCAACTTTTATTTCCTTGAAATGAACACCAGGCTGCAGGTGGAGCATCCTATAACAGAGCGCACCTCAGGCATTGATATAGTGAAGGAGCAGATTAATATAGCTCTTGGCGGTGAGATTGAATATGAGCAGAGTGATATCAAGCTCTGGGGGCATGCCATAGAGTGCAGAATAAATGCTGAAGACCCCCTCAACGATTTCTCTCCTTCACCCGGAAAAATCAAGAGGTACCGCTCTCCTGGCGGCCCCGGGGTGAGAATAGATTCAGGTGTGAGAATGGGCTATACCATTTCGCCCTACTACGATTCTATGATTTCAAAGCTTATATGCTGGGGAAGGACTAGAGAGGAAGCTATAGCGAGGATGGAGAGAGCTCTTGATGAGTATATAATCACTGGAATAAAGACAAATATAGCCTTCCACAAGGCAGTAATGCGCAATCAGGCCTACAGGCAGGGCAACATCTCAACGAGCTTCATTGAGGACAGCAATATTGTGGACTATATACCCGGGATAATGAAGGAGAGTATGGTTAGGGAGACAAGGCTTATAGAGAGTTTCAAGGAGGACAAGAAGGTTGTTGCCATAAGTGCTGCCGTGGGTAGCTATATGGACATGGCAAAGAAAAAGAAGGAGGAGTATGAGAAGGAGTAGTTAGTTTTTTTATTTACAGAAGTATAAAATTATATTATGGACACCAGTTCAAAAATTATAGAGATCCTCAGAGGTGAGGAGGAGGTTTCTGGAGAGGAAATCGCCACAAGGCTTGGAATCTCAAGGACCTCAGTATGGAAGCATATAAATACACTGAGAGACAAAGGTTTTAATATAGTTTCATCGAGAAGGGGGTACAGAATGGTAGAAGAACCTGATCTCCTGCTCCCCTCAAGACTAAGGGGATATATCAGAACTAAAATTCTGGGGAGGCATATTGAGTATTTTGATCATTGCGGCTCCACCAATGATATTGCCAAGAGGCTTGCAAGAGAGGGTTTGAAGGAGGGAACTCTTGTTATATGTGAGGAGCAGAAGGCTGGAAGGGGACGGCTGGGCAGGGAGTGGATTTCTCCTATGGGCGGTCTCTGGTTTTCAGTTATTCTGAGGCCTTCTATATCTCCAGGTGAAGCACCCAAGCTTGGATTTATCACAAGTCTTGGTGTGGCAAGAGCTCTGAGAAGGCTCTATGGGCTTGACGCAAGACTTAAATGGCCAAATGATATTCTCATAGGGGGTAAGAAGGTCTGCGGCGTGCTTGTGGAAGTTGAGGCAGAGATGGATATACTGCATTTTGCAGTTGTAGGCGTTGGTTTAGACGCAAATCTGAGCATAGAGAATTTTCCCGAGGAGGTTAGAGAGATAGCCACAACCCTTAGGGTAGAGCTCAGGAAAGATGTTGACAGAGCCAAGCTACTTGCAGAGGTTCTGGCTGAGCTGGAGGAGAACTATAAATCCTTTACTGTTCACGGCTTTGAACCTCTACTTCAGGATTATATAGACCTCTGCAGCACCCTCGGAAAAGAAGTCAGGGTGGTGCAGCAGGACAGGGAGATTAAAGGCAAAGCCGTTGAGATTGATGATGAGGGTGCTCTTGTGCTCTTAACACCTAAAGGAAGAGTCAGAATAACCTATGGCGACTGCTTCCATCTCAGGGCTCTGGAGCCTTAAAACTGCCTCACTATATCCTTTTCCCTCATTACTCTCTCGCAGTGGAAGCACCTCAGCCTTATTGGATGCTTTTTTTCAACTATAAACTTGGTTTTCACACTTTCAAAATTTGTAATGCAGTTGGGGTTGGCGCATTTGAGCATTCCTTCAATTTTTTCAGGGATTTCAACTTTCTTCTTCTCAATAACCTTATAATCTCTTATTATATTTATTGTTGCCTCTGGAGCTATTAAGGAAATCTTGTCAATATCTTCACCTCGAAGCTCGAGGCCTTCGACCTTTACTATGTCCTTAACTCCAATTCTCTTGGAGGGTACATTTATTGCAACAGTCAGGGTGGTCTTGGGATGCTCCTGTGTTATTCCAAGGATTTTGAGCACATTCAGAGCCTGACCTGCTGAAATGTGGTCTATAACTGTGCCTCTGATGATTTTTTTAACTCTTATATCCTTCTCCACTTATATTACCCCCATGACAAGAGCGAGGGCTGCCATTCTAACAGGTATTCCATTTCTGACCTGCTGGAAGTATTTAGCCTGAGGAAGCTCATCTATCTCAGGTGAAATCTCATCAATTCTGGGCAGAGGGTGAAGGATAATTAAGTCTTCTCTTGCATTTTCAATTGTGCTCCTGTCAACTTTATAGGCACCCTTTACCTTCTCATACTCCTCCGGATCAGGGAATCTCTCCTTCTGTATTCTTGTCACATAGAGCACATCCACTTCATCCAGAACCTCTTCAAGACTCTGAGTCTCATTAACCTTCGCCTCAAGGTTTTTCAGGTCTTCAAGTACTTCAGCTGGCATTTCTAAGCTTCGGGGTGAAACCAGAAAGAGTTCTGCTCCGAATAGTGCAAGGGCATAGGCCAGAGAGTGAACAGTCCTTCCATACTTCAGGTCACCAAGCAGTGCCACCTTCACATTCAGCCTGCCCTTTTCCTTCTTTATTGTATAGAGGTCAAGAAGGGTTTGAGTGGGATGCTGGTTTGAGCCGTCGCCTGCATTTATTATTGGCTTTGAAGAGACTTCTCCAGCAAGGCGAGCCGAGCCCTCTCTGGGATGTCTAATTACTATAATATCTGCATAACTTTCCACAGTTCTTATTGTGTCAACAAGGCTTTCGCCCTTTGCCACTGATGTGCCTGAAGGTCTTGAAAAGCCTATCACCTCGCCTCCCAAGCGTCGCATGGCTGATTCAAAGCTCAGCCTTGTTCTTGTGCTGGGCTCAAAGAAGAGAGTGGCGAGAATTTTCCCCTCGAGCAGGGGCTCGGGTTTTCTGCTTTCCAGCATTGAAGCTGTCTCGAGAAGGTATTCTATCTCCTCAACACTAAAGTCTCTTATGGAAATTATATCTCTACCTTTAAACATCCCAATCTTTATTGACATAGGAACTTAAAATATTTTGGGGTAAAAGGTTTATATATGTACCATCACTATAATAAACTGTGGTGCAAATGAATGAAGAGAGGGAGTATGAAGTTAATCCAGTAATTGTAGTACTTGACGATCTTGCTATGTCAGCTTCTCTTCTTGATACAGTAGTAGACTATATCAGGCGTGCTG
>CAZCRG010000014.1:0-25534 GCA_964501105.1 Candidatus Hydrothermarchaeota archaeon
CTATTGTCCAGTAGATGCTAATTTTAGTCTTTGATTTTATAGAGTAAATGTTCTCCGATAGTGGTATTGTGAGGTTTACAAATTTCTCCTCACCAGGATTGATCATCTCCATAACTACTGCTTTGCTGCTGTAACCCGGAAATTCCCCAGTAATCCTTACCTTTGCCGGGATATTACCAATGTTCTCAATATCCACTGATATATCCTGGTAATTTCCAGAAGCAACCAAACTTTTCCTTAGTGCCAGAGGTAGAGGTTCATAGTAGGTTGTAAAAGTGTTTAGTATTACTTTTTCCTCTTTTGCTTTCTCTTCTGATTTTTCAGGAGCAGGTATATTTTCTACTTCTGGAGGTACTTGGTTCTTTTCTTTAATAATATGTTTCTCTTCCTGAACTACTGGTTTAGGAGGGTTTTCCTGAGGTGCCTCTATGTTGATTGATATACACATTGCAAAAAAAGCCACCAAACCAACTACGATTAAACTCCGCATAAACAAAACTTAGCCCAGGGATATAAAAAAATTATCTCAGCACTTTGAAGTACTTGAATGAAAATATAGCAAAAATAGTTATGAAAAAGCTTCCGAGCAGCAGATACTTAATTATATTATGTCAAAACTTAGCTTTGCGATTATATTCCTCTCATTTTATTTATTGCTTTATCTCAATTATCACCAATTTGGTGACCTTTAAAGATATGAGACTAAAAAAGCTTTTATTGAAGAATTGATATGAGGCAGGGATTATTGATAGATATTTTGAACCTGAATTTATTGAATAAAACAAAAAATTACTCCCTCATATAGGCAGGAAGCTTCACCTGTACATACTTTGAAATATCAATGGGGTATTTACCTGTGAGGCAGCCCATGCAGAGGTTGCTCTCTTCAAGACCTATAGCTTCAATCAGATCTTCAATGGAAAGGTACTTCAGTGAATCTGCACCTATAGCTTTTCTTATTTCCTCAACAGTCTTATTGCTGGCTATAAGTTCTTCATCGGTGGGCATATCTATTCCAAGCTTACACTTTGACTTTATGGGCGGACAGCCAACACGCATATGAACCTCCTTGGCTCCTGCCTCTCTGAGAAGTTTGATAATCCTCCCTGAAGTTGTCCCTCTAACTATACTGTCATCAAAGAGCACAACCTTCTTTCCCTTAACCTCTCTTGCTATAGGATTGAGCTTTAGCTTGACTGCCAGCTCTCTTGCCTTCTGCTCAGGCAGAATAAAGGTCCTGCCCACATAGCGGTTTCTTATAAGGGTCTCCCTGTAGGGTATGCCTGAGGCTCTTGAGTAGCCCAGAGCAGAGGGTATGGCAGAGTCTGGTATGGGCGATACTATGTCTGCCTCAATATCATCCCTCGAAGCAATGAGCTCACCTATTTTCTCCCTCACCCTGTAAACAAGAATTCCGTTGAGCACAGAATCTGGTCTAGCAAAATAAACATACTCAAACATACAGTAAGCTTTTCTGGGAAGCTTTGCAACTCTGTAGGATTTCAAACTGCACTGGTTTATTTCGAGAATCTCCCCTGGTTTGACATCCCTTACATACTCAGCTCCAATAACATCCAGTGCAACTGTTTCAGAGGCAACAACATAGCCGCCTCCCTCAAGACTTCCCAGCACGAGAGGTCTTATTCCAAGAGGGTCTCTAACTGCATAGATAGCATCATTGGTGAGAATTACAAGGGAATAGGAACCCTCAAGCTTCTTCATCACTTCTTCAATACTTTTGATGAAATTATTTCCCTTAAGGTACTCTCTGATTATAAGGTGGGCAATAACTTCAGTGTCGCTAGTTGAGATAAAGACAGAGCCACTCGCCTCTAAAGCTCGCCTTAACTCTTCAGCATTCACAATATTGCCGTTATGCGCTATGGCAAGAGTGCCTTTAGAATGGCGCAAAACAAAAGGCTGGGCATTTTCAATTTTTGATTCTCCTGTGGTAGAGTATCTCACATGGCCTATACCTATATTACCCTCCAGAGCATCCAGAGAATCAAAGGTAAATATTTCATTTACAAGCCCCATCCCCTTTTCAGAAAAAAAATCCTCTTTCTTCTTAGTAACAATACCTGCGGACTCCTGACCACGGTGCTGGAGGGATAAAAGGGAGTAGTATATTGAATAAGAAGCCTTATTAGGGCTATCCTTATAACATACCCCTACTACTCCACATTTATCTTTCAATAGGATACCCCGACCCAGCTATAGAAGCCTTTCTTTATTAACTTTCTTGTTCTGCCAAGCAAATCTTCTTATTCTCTTGCTGCTACCAAAACCGCAAGCTGAACACACTTTCTTCTTGGAATGGAAGGAATTCCTGCCGCATCTTCTGCAGCGGATGTGAAGTCTCTTGTTCCTCTTGCCCATTGATGGCGTACCTTTACTCATAATTGCACCTCACTTTCTAAATGAAGCTTTCGACTTCATCCTGAAGCTTCCCCAGAGTAATATTTTTTGAATAGGTGTTATTTCGGGAGAGACGATTTAGTAAGCTCCGGGATGATGATGAAAAATGGTTTTATCAGCCTTACTCCAGAGAGTAGACCTCTTCCATTATCTCCTCTGCGCCCTCTGCCTTAAGCTTCTCAGCCACCTCTTTTCCAAGCTCTTCTGCTCTGGAAAGGTTTCCTGATGCTCTGACATCAATCCTCCTCGAGCCGTCTGGCGAAAGTATTGTAGCAAGAATCTCCAGCTTATCTCCATTTACTCTGGAAAAGGCACCCAGGGGCACCTGACAGCCTCCACCCATCTCACTGAGAAGGCTTCTTTCAGCTAAAACTCTCGCCATGCTCTCGCTGTGGTTTATAGCTCCGAGATACTCATTCACCTTACTATCTCTCCTTGCAACCACAGCAATGGCACCCTGCCCTATACTGGGCACAAATATCTCCTCTGGAAGCTTCTGGGTAATCTCTCCTTCAAAACCCAGCCTTTTCAGCCCTGCCACTGCCATAACAATGGCATCATACTCTCCATCTCTCAGCTTCTTTAGCCTTGTATCAACATTCCCACGAAGGTCCTTTATTTCAAGGTCACCTCTAAAGCTCTTCACCTCAGCTATCCTTCTCATACTGCTTGTACCGATTACAGCACCCTCAGGAAGCTCCTCTATGGTTTTGCCATCTCTGGAGATTAAAGCGTCCGCCACTTCTTCTCTCACAGGCGTTGCAGCAATATGAAGTTCAGGTAAGAGTTCAGTTGGAACATCCTTCATGCTGTGCACAGCGAAGTCAACCCTGCCGTCTCTTACTGCCTCATCTATCTCCTTGACAAAAATTCCCTTTCCTCCAACTTTTGCTAAGGGCACATCTCTTATCTTATCTCCTGTGGTCTTGATAATCTTCTTTTCCAGCTCCAGCTCTGGAAACTTCTCCTTCAGGAGCCCTATTATATAATCAGTCTGCCACAGGGCAAGCTTGCTTCCTCTGGTACCAACTTTTAGCTTCATTTTAACGCCTTCAGAGCCTCTTCTGCCTTCTCAAGAGTTTCCTCAATATCCTCTTCATTATGTGCATAGCTGATGAAGTTGCACTCATACTGGGAGGGAGGAATAAAGATTCCCTTCCCGAGCATCTCCTTCTGGTAGTCTAAGAAGAGGTCAGCTTTAGCCTTCAAGGCTGTGGTGTAATCATAAACCTCCTCGGCTGTAAGGTACATCTGGTACATACTTGCCACTCTGTAAATCTTTGCATCAATACCGAGATCAGAAGTTATCTCCCAAAGGCCAGAGGTGAGCTTCTCAGCTAAGGAATTTATCTTGCTGTAAACCTTCCCATCTTCCAGCTCAGAGAGGGCTGCTAAACCTGCAGCCATGCTGAGAGGATTTCCATTGAAGGTTCCTGCCTGATAGACCTTACCTACAGGCGAGAGATTCTCCATGACCTCCCTTGAAGCTGTTATAATCCCCAGGGGCAGACCGCCGCCAGCTATCTTGCCGAGAGTTGTTATGTCAGGTTTCACATTGTAGTACTCCTGGGCACCTCCATAGCTGAGCCTGAAGCCAGTTATGACCTCATCGAAGATGAGCATTATGCCATTCTCAGAGGTTATCTCCCTGAGGAATTCAAGATAGCCCTCTCTTGGTAAAATGCAGCCAGCATTCCCGATTACTGGCTCAAGAATTATGGCTGCAATCTCATCTTTATTCTCCTTAACAAGCCTTTCAATGGCCTCTTCATTGTTAAAAGGTGCCAGAAGAGTGTTCTTTGTGGTTTCCTCAGGTATCCCAGCGCTTGTTGGTACACCATGGGTTGTGGCACCGCTTCCTGCCTTCACAAGAACATAATCATGGGCTCCATGGAAGGCTCCTTCAAATTTAATTATCTTCTTTCTCCCGGTGTATCCTCTAGCCAGTCTTATGGCTCCCATGGTAGCCTCAGTGCCAGTATTTACAAAGCGGACCATCTCGGCACTGGGCACAGCTTCTGTTATCTTCTTGGCAAACTCAAGCTCCAGTTCTGTGGGTGTACCATAGGCTGAGCCTCTCTCCATCTGCTCCTTGACAGCCTCAACCACCTTGGGATAAGCATGCCCGAGAATTAAAGGTCCATAGGCAAGACAGTAGTCTATGTAGCTTCTCCCATCAACATCATAGAGCCTTGAGCCCTCTCCGCGAGCTGTGAAAAAGGGGTAGGGCTTCATAGCTCTGACAGGAGAGTTAACTCCTCCAACAAGATAATTTTTTGCCTCATTAAAAAGCTCCTCTGACTTCTCCATTCAATCACCTTCATTAAGCCACTTAGCCACATCTTTGGCATGATAGGTTAGTATCAAATCTGCTCCTGCCCTCTTTATGGAGGTAAGAATCTCAAAAACTATACTTTTTTCATCTACATAGCCCAGATTTGAAGCTGCCTTTACCATTGAGTACTCACCACTTACATTGTAAGCTGCTGTAGGAACCTTGAAGCGCTCCTTGACCCTTGTTATAATATCCAGGTAGCTTAAAGCTGGCTTCACCATAACTATGTCTGCACCTTCCTGAAGGTCAAGATAAACCTCCTGGAGGGCCTCATTGAAATTAGCCGAGTCCATCTGGTAGCTTCTCCTGTCCCCAAAGCTGGGTGTTGATTCTGCTGCCTCTCTGAAGGGCCCATAGAAGGAGGAAGCATATTTGGCTGAGTAGCTCATTATAATTGTATCCTGATATCCTGCATCATCCAGAGTTTCTCTTATCGCCTTAACCCTGCCGTCCATCATGTCGCTGGGTGCAACTATGTCAGCGCCCGCCTCAGCATGAGTTAAAGCCTCTTTTGCCAGAAGCTCCAGTGTTGGGTCATTGAGTATCTCCCCATCCTTAACTATGCCACAGTGCCCATGGGAAGTGTACTCGCACAAGCACACATCTGTTATAACCACAAGCTCATTGCCAACTTCATCCTTAATTTCCTCAACAGCCTTCTGGATAACTCCACTGGGATTGTAAGCTTCACTTCCCACTTCATCTTTATGCTTGGGAATTCCAAAGAGAATAATTGCAGGGATACCAAGGCTTACTATCTCCAGAGCCTCATCCCTCACCTCCTGGAGAGGAAGACGGTACTGCCCAGGCATGGCTGAGATTTCCACTCTGCTTCTGGCATTCTCATCAACAAATATGGGATAAATTAAGTCTTCCTTGCTGAGACTTGTCTCCCTCACCATACTTCTAATCTTCTCTGTCTTCCTCAGCCTGCGCATTCTTCTTTTAGGAAACATAATTTCAGGAAACATAATTCTACACCTTTCCATTGAGTCCTAACCCGAACCAGTTTTCTGCTACCTTTATAGCCTCCTGGTCTCCAGCCTCTGCAGATTTCCTTATGTTTGTAGCAATGGGAGTGAGAGTTCTCTTTACTATAACCTTTGTTAAATCTTCTATTATCTTTCTTTCCCTCTCTCCCACATTACCCAGCATTTTAAGAGCCTTTTCAACCTCTCTGCTTCTTATCTCTTCGGCATCCATGAAAATCTTGCTCACCAGGTCTTCCACATCAATTCTGTAAATCTGCTTAACAAGAAGCTTGAGCTCCTCATCGATTATCTCCTCAACCTTCACAATCTCCTTCTCTCTCTCCCTTCTGTTCTTATCTGCAATCGCTCTGAGCCCATCTATATTGAAGGCTTTAACAAAGTTTAGTTCCTCAACATCCTCGCTAACATCTCTGGGAATGGCAACATCTATAATTACAAGGGGGTCATCTCTCTCCCCTACAGCCTTTTCAAGCAGTTCCTTTGTAATTATTGGTTCAGGTGAACTTGTGGCAGTGACTATAAGGTCACTCTCCCTTATTCCCTCTTCAAGATTTTCAAATTTTAATGCCTCTCCATTGAGTTCTTTTGCAATTTTAACAGCTTTCAGGTAGGTTCTATTTGCAACTATTAGCTTTCTGAGGTTGTGCTCTGCAAGAGCTTTGGCAACAAGAGTGCCCATCTCTCCAGCGCCTATGAGCATAGCAACTTTATCCTCAAGCCCGCATAGAACCTCACTGCCAAGCTCTACTGCAGCACTGCCTATGGAAACTGCACCCTTATTTATATTTGTCCTCTGCCTTACCACTTTGCCTACGTGAAGAGCCTTTGTGAAAATATTTTCAAAGAAGGGTCCAACAGTTCCAAGAGCCTTTGCAAATCTGAAGGAATCTCTAACCTGCCCAAGAATCTGATCCTCACCAATAATCATACTCTCTATCCCTGAGGTAAGCCTCAGGAGATGAACAAGAGCATCAATATGGTAATCCACCTGCATTGCATCATGAAGCTTTGCAGAAAAGTCAACCAGATGCTTTACCAGAAGGTCAGGAAGTTCATCCTGTTTAACCTCATGGCTGTGCATATCTCTGCGCTTAATCTTCATTCTCTGTATGACATCATTCATTATATAGTCTGTTATGTCGTGGTAGGCTAGCTGAACATCCTCTGCCGCAGCAAAAATTTCAACTCTGTTGCAGGTCTGGATTATTACCACTTCTTTAACAGAACGCAGAGAATGTATATCCCTGAGAGCTTTCTTCATGTCAGGGAAGGCGAAGGCTTCCAATGTCTCAACATCTGCAGTATGGTGGGTTACTCTTATATTCAGTGTGTGCATTCAAGCTCCTCCAGAATCTTAATTGCTATCTTTTGAGCCTCAGTAATATTTCCCTTTCTGATATTCTCAGATATTTCCTCTCTATTAATTATCTCCCACATTAGCTTTTGCCTTTCCTCCTGGAGAGTTATACAATCCATCAGTTTATCTCTAAGAAATTTATTGAATTTTATCAAGAGAATATCTTCTTGTGTTAAACTTTTTTTAATCTTTTCTTTTATGAGCCTCGCAGCCGCTGGAGCATTACCGAGAGTTGAGACAGCTACTACCAAATCCTCCCGCTCAATAGCGGCTGGAAATATTATGTCACTTGGCTTATCGGCTCTATTAACAAGTTTACCCTGCCTTTTTGCTTCCTTCTCTATAGCAGTGTTCAGCTCCTCCGAGCTGGTCAGGGCAAGAACAAAGTAATAATCATCAATATAGCTCCTCACATCTCCGAGCTCAACTCGCCTTTTTATTCTTTCCACTCCTGATAAAGCCTCTATACCTGGGGTAAAACTCTCACTTATTACAGTAACTTTAGCACCAGCTCTAAGGAGTTTTTTAATTCTTCTTTCTGCAACTTTTCCGCCGCCAAAAACCAGGCATTTCCTGTGGCTAAGATTTAAAATTACGGGAAGCATAGGAAGTTTCCTTCCTCCATTATTTTTTCGCCATCCAGCCATAAGCTGGGGTTGAGTATTATCCCATCTATGTGCAGACTTGATCTATTTTTGCCTCCAAAGGTGTGGTTGTCTCCAAAGGCTACATGTACTGTCTTAAAAGCCTTCTCATCTTCCAGCACATTCCCTATAACTCTAGCCTCAGGATTACAGCCTACTCCAATCTCCGCCACAACCCTTGAATTTTCAACACTATTGAAAAGCTCCTCCAGTTTTGAGCTGCTCACCTTAACTGCCCTGCCCTCTCTCACCTCAACAACTACAGGCTCTACAATCGTACTAATGCCGCCGAGAGAGGCATCAAAGACCAGCCTGCCCTGAGCTGAGTCCTCGATGGGTGCTATAAAGGCCTCTCCAGCAGGCAGATTTCCAAAGGCTCCCTTCTCTTTCAAGTCTCCCGAGTCAGCAAGAGCTTTTCTACCTTCAAGGCTTGCTCTAAAGTCTGTACCACGCTCAGTTTTAATTCTAACCTCTTCAGCTTCTGTGAGCTTCCCGGCAATAAACTCAGAAATTTTCTTAACCTCTCTGTAATCTGCTGTCATGGCCCCTGAAGTGAGCATCTCTTTAGTAATCCCTGGCAGTGTGGCAACCCTTGCCCCAGCCTCACAGGCTCTTTTCCTTGCCTCTGTATGGGAGAGTGATTTTGATGTAGGAGCTATAACAACATCAGCTGCCTTCATAGCTTCAGCAACAATTCTGGGCGGCTCCTGCCCATGCCTATCTCTGGGCTTCATTGAGATTGAAATTATCTCGCTGCTGAGCTTTTCAACCTCCCTCTTAATAATCTCAGCCACTTCAAGGCTCTGATAATCGCTGACTATAAGTACTTCTTCTTTGTCTTTTATGCCCAGTGTTTCCTTGAAGACCTTATCCAGCATGAGTTTCTATCTCTCTACCTGAGTATAAAGAATTTGCTATTATGATTCAATTGCATCCTGAAGGATAAATGACTCTACCTGATGGCTTCTCTTTTTTTATTATTTTTGACAGATGTGTAGCAGGAGGTTTATAACGACCGCCACGGTCATTATAAAAGTTCTCTCAAAAGATAGCTCTCAATTCTGTGTTTTTCTGCAATTCTGTGCAACTTAAGGTCGTCGGTTATAAGTGCACTTCCTGTAAGTCTGGCACATGCAAGGACAATATTATCAAAACCGCTTGCCTTTGTCTCTACTGCACTGGCAACTGCACTGTCAAGGATATCAGAGTCATATAGAATCCTACTGGCATGCTTACGTATCTTTTCAACAGATTCATAAGCGTCTTCTCTGTTATTTGTAATTCTTGAGATTACAGCAGCTACTTCAATGAGAACAATAGAAGGTATGAACATCTTTCTGTTTTTTCTAATTATATCTTCAAAGATTGCCAGTGCTCCACGGTGAATGGCAAGTTGATGCTGGTATAGGTTGTCCCTTTTCCTTCTCCTGGGGGGAGCCAGAGCCTTTACGAGCACACTGGAATCCACAGTTAGCCTGACGGGTAATCTTTTATAACTCATAACTTCTGTCCCGCATTTCTCTTATTACTTCTGTGGTATCTTCTTCAGATATTCTATTTTTCCCTATACGCTCTACAAGCTTTTGAAAATCCTTAAGTTCCTGTTCAACATTTTCTGACTTTGTTGCGAAATTTCTCACAGTGCTTAGAATGATGTGCAATTCCTCATCCAGTTTTGTCAATTTTCTCTCCAGTTCTACAGGTAAAAAGTCCATAATTTATCACCTGCTGTTAGTAGATATTGCAATTAACGTTGTTTTTCATTTTTAATTATACCTATCGAAGCAAAGGTAGCTTAAATCTCTGATAGATTATACAATTACTGACTCTTCTCACTCCACAAAATTATAAAGAGTATCCCTCTGTCTTGGCTCCAGACCTGCATCCCTTATGAGCCTCTCCATTTCCTCCCTGGAGAGCATCTCATACTCAGCCCCTGCACTCTTTGATATGCTCTCCTCCATAAGAGTTCCTCCAAGGTCATTGGCTCCAAAGCGCAGCATCAGCTGGGAAAACTTCTTGCCCAGCTTCACCCAGGAAGCCTGAAGATTGTCAAAATTGTCAAGAAATAGGCGGGAGGTTATATATACCTTCAGATCCTCAAAGCCTGTAGCACCTGCTCTGCTTTTCTTCTTTCTGAAAACATCAGTATTGGGATGAATGAAAGAGAGAGGGACAAACTCTGTGAAACCGCCTGTTTCATCCTGAATCTCCCTTATTATACTAAGGTGCTTCACAATATGCTCCTTTTCCTCAACATGGCCATAGAGTATTGTTGCTGTGCTGGGAATACCAAGAGAATGAGCTGTTTTAACCACACCAACCCATTCCTCTGTTGAAAGCTTTGAAGGACATATCTCTTTTCTAACTTCATCCACAAGGATCTCAGCAGCAGTCCCGGGAATAGAGTCCAGTCCGCTCTCCTTTAGATACCTAAGAGTCTCCTTAATCCCGAGGCCGCTCTTCTCAGAGGCATATAAAACCTCCATGGGAGAAAAAGCATGAATATGTAATCTGGTATTCCTTTTTATCTCCTTAAGTATGCCAATATAGTGCTCCAGATCAAGCTCTGGATGCAAACCGCCCTGGATGCACACCTCAGTGGCACCAAGAGCCTCAGCTTCTCTAGCCTTCTCCACAATCCTTTCAACAGGATAAAAGTAAGCATCACTACTATTCTTGCTTCTCCGGAAGGCACAGAAGGTGCAGCTTCCAACACAGATGTTGGTGAAATTTATATTTCTGTTCACCACATAAGTAGCAAAGTTTCCTGTTTTTCTTTCCCTGATTTTATCAGCAACTCTCCCAGCCTCAAAAACTTCCTGAGGTGAAAGGTTAAGAAGGGCAAGAGCATCCTCCTGGCTTAGTCTCCTGCCATTAAGAGCCTTCTCAAGTATTTCATCAACACCTGAAGTTTCAGTCATCTCTTACCAGACCCTCATCATCAGCATACAACTTTATTACTTCACCAACTCTATCTGAGTACCACTTTTCTTTTATATATTTGGGGTAGATGGGTAGCCTTTCTCTCAGCACGAGTTCAAGTTCTCCTGCAGCTTCAAAAAGCTCCTCAAGCTTCGGCCAGGCAGCCTCAGGATTTATATAGTCCTTTGTGAGTGGAGAAACGCCTCCTAGGTCTGAAGCGCCATATAGCACAAAGATGGGATAGGTGTAGCTGTTGAGATTTGGAGGTACCTGAACTGGAGATGTTAGAACCTCTCTTGCAGCACGAACAACTTTAATCATTTTAAAAAGACTGGGTTCCTTGTAGCCTTCCATGGGAGTCCCTTTCTTTGGCTTAAAGTTCTGAACAATAACCTCCTGTATATGGTCATATTTTCTGTTCAATTTTTCAATAACCTCCAGCGAGAGAGCAATTTCTTCCATGGTCTCGCCTATTCCAACAAGAATACCTGTGGTGAAGGGTATCTTAAGTTTTCCTGCAGCTTCAAGAACTTTAAGTCTCTCCTCGGGATGCTTTCCAGGGCTCTTCTCATGAGGCATCCCCTGCTCTGCAAGCCTGGGGCTGGCATTCTCAAGCATCATGCCCATACTTGCATTGACCTCTCTCAGCATCTCAAGTTCCTCATAGCTCGCTGAGCCCAAGTTGGTGTGGGGCAGAAGCTCCAGCTTCAGAGCTATTTCGCAGAGGTCATAGAGATACTCGGCAATACCTGAGTAGCCCTCTTTCCTTAGCTTCTCCAATATCTCTTCATTGGTCTCTGGCTTCTCGCCGAGAGTGAAGAGTGCTTCCTTACACCCCAGTTTTTTTCCCTTTTTCAGCAACTCCTCAACTTTACTTTTGCTCAGCAGATAAGTCTCGCCAAGTCTGAAGCCGCAGTAGGAACAGGCATTCCTGCAGGCATTGGTAACAGGGATAAAGAGATTTTTTGAGAATGTTAATCTTGACTCAAGCTTGGGTCTAGGAAGTTCTAAAAATTTCCTTGCATCCATTTTGAGAATTTCCAGTGCTCTCTGCAATTAGACCACCTAACCAGAATAGATTTATTCTGGTTAACCTTTACGGATTTATAAAGGTTACTAAATTAAAACATTCTGGAATACCTGCGAGGGGGTATACTTCAGTCGAAATTTACACGAAATCTTATTGTTCAGTCGAATACTCGAAATCAGCTAATTTTTCTTTAAATATAGCTTCTATGGAGGTGGATATATGGAATTGAGCAGGGAGGAGCTACAGGAGTTACTCTCCATAATAAAGAACAAACTTGAGAATATTCACTGTCTCGAGGAAAACAGAGCACTTCTTTTTGAGCACATTGAAGACAGACTGATGAGTGGTGAGATAAGGCCCAATACGGCACATAATGTCTATAAGTTCCTTGGAGTTCACCTTTTGCCAAATATAAACAAGAGTTTTCTGATGTGCACGGCGAGAGATTTGAAGAAGGCCGTAAGGGAATACAGGCTCAGGCATGCGAGAGACTCCACAGCCACCTTTGTCGGTTTTCTTAAACCTTTCTTCAAGTGGTTGAGGAGGGAGTATGGCTACCCTGAGAACTACCCTGACCGTGAAAGGGTAGAGACGTTCTTCATGCTAACAGACACACCACAGGAGGTTACCCAACTAAAAGCGAAACGCACACCTTTAAGACAGAGAGTTGCCAAGAACATCAAAAAGCTGCCCAGAGACGACTCTGTAACGTGGGAACTGGTGAAGTTCGCTAATTCAAAAAGAGATCAGGCCCTTATTGCCATGTTCGCTGAGAATGGCAACAGACCAGATGGTCTGCTTAATCTCAGAGTTGGGGACGTGGTTATTGCAGATGGTGTTGCTGAGGTCTACATTCATGATAAGACTCTCCAGGGGGAGCTGATTATCTTCGTGGAGGCGGTGCCCTATCTCCTTGAGTGGCTTGATGCTCATCCACATGCAGATAGAGCAGACGCACCACTTTTCCCGTCTTCTCGAAATCCTTCCAAACCTCTGTCTTATGGCGGTTTCTATCAGAACCTCAAACGTGTGGTAAGAAAGTACAACGAATGGGCAAGACTCAGACACCTCCCCGAGATAAAAATATCCCCGAGGACATTCAGGAACATTGCCACAAGAAGAGATATAAAAAGAGGGTTACAACCCAGCATAATAAAGAGGCAGAGGGGCTGGTCTCCAAGTTCTACCATGCCAGAGCTGTATGCGGCAATCTCAGGAAAAGACGTGAAGGATGTGCTCGTTAACAAAACAGCGCTGGGCAAGTGCCCTCGTTGTGGCCTACCCTCTACAGGAGACCACTTCTGCAGGCGGTGCTCAGAGCCCCTTACTCCTGAAGCCAGAGATGCAATGAAGCAGGTAGACAGAATAGTTGTGGCTGTACTGAAAGATGAGAGGCTCAGAGAGAGAGTTTTTGAAATGATGGAGAAGGAGGTTATAGTATAGTTTTCACTTTTCTGCTGCTCTTGGCTAGAGTTTTTTCCCCATTGATTCAGATTATAAGAAGGAGGTAGGTGAATGCTTTTGAGCATATTCAAAGACCCTACTGTCTTCGACCCTGAGTATATACCACCGGAGGAGATGATCCCTCATAGGGATAGGGAGTTTGCGGAGATTGTGCATGAAATTAAAAGCTTTCTGGCAGGTTTCCCACCGGCAAACCTTTACATCGAGGGGCCGCCTGCAACAGGAAAAACAATGCTTGTTAGAGCTGTGCTCAGAAGAATTGCGGAGTTTGAAAGATCCAGTGGCCTGACAACTCCTGCTTTTGCATATGTCGATGCTAGAGCCGCAAGGACTGGAGTTAAGTTCGCCCAGGCTATTGCAAGGCAGCTTGGCATAATTCCAGGAGGCAGTGATCAGTGGCTCACAACTCTTGTAGATAGAATATTCTCAAACCTGAGCAGGCGTGCAAGAGAGGAACTACAGCCTTTTGTGCTGGTGGTGGATGAGATACATGCAATGCCTCCGAAAAAAATTAATGACGTGCTCTACCTCTTCCTGAACCCGAGGTCGTTTTCTCCTGCCTATGAGAAGATTCGCACAATGGTAATAGCAATTGCCTCAGGAGAGCCGAATTTTCTGTCTACAGGCATGTACAGCAGATTGTCGCCAATTACCAAGAGATTCAGCGAGTACTCTACACAGCAGAAGTATGACATCCTGAAGCTTCGCTGTTTGCAGGGCTTCGGCAGAGGCGTAATAGATGATGAATTAATCAAGACTGTTTCAGCCAAAAGTTCTGACCTCAGACATGCCCTTGGCGTGCTGATGAAGGCAGGCAAGCTCGCAGACCAGAGAAGAGATACAAAAATAGCAGAGGAAGATGTAGAGCGGGCTCTTCAGTCTGTGCCCCCCAATATGGAGATATTTCTCAGTAGCCTTAGCAAGAGGGACTTGTTCATGCTGAAAGAAATTGTTAAAAGTCCAGGGATAACCACAAGAGAGCTAAAAGAGCTTCACAATCTTCACTTCAAAGAGTGCTGCCTCAGAACAATAGAACTACGGCTTAAAGAGCTTGAACTTAAAGGTCTCTTGAGGTCTGAGTCTGTCTCTCTACCCACCAGAGGTAGAGCCAAGAGGTGGTATACATGTGTGGAACTCCCAGAAAAAAATGGCGTTATGGCTGTCCCTCCTGCGGTTCTGTAAACATATGGAAGAGAGTAAAAACACAGGACTACCGCTGTAAGAAGTGTGGCGAGATATTTGTAAAGCCCCTGGATAGAGTTACACTATAAAAAAAGAGTAGCTTCTCTTTTCTCATCTATGAACAAAAAAAAAAGAGTAGCTTTTTACCATCATCTATAGTAGTACAGAAAAGAGTAGCTTCTCTTTTCTCATCTATGAACAAAAAAAAAAAGAGTAGCTTTTTACCATCATCTATAGTAGTACAGGATTGCAATAAAAATAGCAATACAACCTGCAAAAAAAGACATATACTCAAGGATTTTCTTGAACAGAGGTGATTCTTGCTTTCCCACTGGCAACAGCCTCCTGAACTCTCAGCACTACTTCAGACTCGGGGTATCTATTCAGAACCTTAATAAGAGTATCAAGCCTCATTCTCACCATACCTCTTTTCACCTGCTCTTTCAATGCCTCATATTCTCTCTTCAATCTGCTGCATCTTTGTCTGGCTATTTCGCTCTGCTTCAGAGCATCTGGCCTCTTCGCTTTCTTTTGTCTTGCCCCGTGGGTCATCTTCCTCCACTCAACCACTCAAGCCACCTTCCACTGGATGACAGCAAACCTCATGCGTTCAGCTTTCCTGTAGTGGCTCCTGAGGAAAATTCTCAGCTTGTCTATGGCTCTGCAGGACTCACAGCTCTCCCTCTCTGCATGACAGGGAAGCATGCTGCAAGCATCCTCCTGATAGCCGTCAGAGAACCCATCTCTCAGAGCATCTTCCTGGCTAAGTTCCCCGTAACTCCTGAACTCAACGGCAGTGCACACACCTCTGGCGAGCTGCTTTGCTCTACCTTTCCGTCTCATGTCCGTGTACAGCCAGAGAGTATCCCCTGGGTTTATGCGGTAGGCAAACTCAGGACATCGGGCATGGCAGGATTTGCTGCATATTCTAACCCTTGTGCACCTTGCAGGTCTTATTGTCTGCTTTTTCTCTCCAGAGACTACTCTCTCTGTTAGCATGGTGAAGTTTATCGCAGGCATGTTTGGTGGTGTCCTACCATCCTTATAAAAGAATCACTCTGGGCGGCAGCTCTGTTGAGCTTCCAAGCTCTGTAGCCCTTCCTGAACATGTCTAAGTCGCCCTCTCGGGGAGGGGCTTCTGAACCACTGTTCTTGTGACTTCAAAGGGCAGAATCTCACTGCTGGAGCAGTACGGGCACTGTTTTGGCTGTGGAGCCTCTCCAGCAAAGCACGCGGGTGGACGAGGTGCATAGAACACCATTCCGCACTTGGGGCAAAAGATTCTGTTCAGGAACACAACCATCTCAGCCAATCTCACCACCTCAGGAGATATAACAAAAAAGAGCATTTAAAGGAATCAGATGCCTGTTATCTTGGAGAATAATCCAAATCTCCACCGACCTTGCCCTGTGCACGAGCCATGTGGTATCTCTTCCTCGCAGTTCTCACTCGGGTGCACTATCATAGGTTCTTTCAAATCCTCCGGTGAAGGCTCGACAAAGAAACCAGAGCATATTGCAAAGCTCTTATTCTGGGCATGTGCCTGTTTGCATTCCCAGACGTGGTAGTCATGATAGTCACACTCCTCGAAGTATGGGTAAAAAAGAACTACTGTGGCAAGGATTGCCAACACTATTTTGTACTGCTTCTTTGAAAGTAGATAAAGGATGCCTGCTGGCAACCCAATGTAGGGTAATGCTAAGACAATGAAGATCATCCAGATCAAAAGATATTCAATCACCCCAGACCACCTCCATTAGGTCTAATTCATAATGTCAGGTAGATTCCAATTAGGATACATATAAAGAACAGGCTTTCTGCGAAGCTCTTTGTTCTTATGTTCAGCACGTGGTATCTCTTTGTGCTGATGGGGTACAGCAGGGCAACACCTGCGTCGTTGAGCAAGTCAGCGATAATGTGGCTGGCATAGCCTAGGGTGAAAGCCAGGGTGATGCTCCAGCTGCTGAGGCTGTCTATACTATAGCTGAGAGCTCCTGCAATAGCGATGGCGAGCAGGCTGTGAGTTGCGGTTCTATGCCTCAAGCCCAGAGTCCTGATCACAGCAGGGAGAATAGGGAATTTTCTGCCTATGTAGCTGTACTCAGAGTCAATATCAGGTATTGTAGAGCCTATCAGACATGCAACTATCTGCACACCTGAGAAGCTGGCAATATGGAGGTTCTCAAGTAGTATGGCAAGAAGCAGAGCAAAAGTTGCATGTGTGTACACCATCATAATAATCACCTAAGCACTGGAAAAACAGAAGCTACTCTTTATTTAAAGGAATCAAAAAGATGGGGAAAAAGAGAGTATAGGTTTCTAATTCCTTTCGGGCCTTTGAATGTAGTAGTTTTGTCAGCAAGTTTTTCTAAGCAAGGTTTTACATTTTCAGGCATTTAACCACTTGTAGGGGTAGAGCAGTTCACTTATCGCCTTCCGAGTAGGAATCCAGTGAGGGGCTAACTGTCACCTTTTTAGCTCTGCCGCTGAGTATTATTAGCCAGATGAGTGTGTCTCTTATTGTGTCAATGGTGCTGCTAACTTCCAGATCCTTCAGGAACTGCAGAATCTCCTTTGTTAATTCCTCCGTTGCAGATCTCTCACACTCAGATTTTCCTTTCCTGAGCTCATGGCACAGTGCCAGGTACAGCGCTTCCAAGAAACAGCTCATCTTAGCGCTGCCAGAGTTGCGAACGGCATACCTTATCAGCTTCAGGGCATTAGCATCGCTTTTTCTCAGCCTGAATGTCAGCCTCTCAAAGACAAGAACTCCCTCCTCCTCGGCAGTATCTATAGCAGATTCCAGAAAATCAACTCTTCTCATTCAACCACCTCGTTATCTTCTGAATCTGAAGTTATTGAAGATAGAACATTCACTGAAATGTGGACAGACCCTTTTACAGTGTATAATTGAAGGGTATGTAAAGAAGCATAACCTGAGAATCTCAAAGAGTGTCATCTCACACCCTCGCTCCTGAGCTCGAAGATTGCCTCTCCATCCGGATATGCTGGAGAGTCTATGAGTCTTGCAATTCTCCTGCTCCCTCTTCCCTTTCTCAGGAAGATTCTGTAGGTGGTGCTGTGTGCAACTACATGCCCACCTGCAGGTATATTTATCCTTATAAAGCCCGGCTGAGAGACAACCTGATTCGTCACCACAACAGCCATGTTGTGCTTATCGGCAATCTCTCTGAGTCTGCTGAGGTGTCTGTTGAGCAGAGATTGTCTCTCCGGCAGGGCGTCTCTGCCTGTGTACTCCGCCCTGAAGTGTGCTGTGAGTGAATCCACCACCAGCAGCCCGAAGTCGCCACCGCTCAGGATCTTCTCCTCAGCCTTCTCCACAGCGAGCATCTGATGGTGGCTGTCCATAGCTCTTACAACAACTGTGCTCTCCAGCACCTCCTCAGGATTGAGCTCAAGAGCTTCTGCCATCTCATAAACTCTCTGAGCTCTGAAGGTACTCTCGGTGTCTATGAAGACTGCACCCTTTCCTAAGCCACCTCTCTCTGGTGGAAGGTGAACACTTGCGACAAGCTGGTGGCAGAGAAGGGTCTTGCCTGTGCCGAACTCTCCTGCAAGCTCGGTAATTGCCTGAGTCTCAACACCGCCACCAAGGAGATCGTCAAGAGAAGGGCTGCAGGTGGTTACTCTTCTGAGCCTCTTCCTTCTCTCGAAAAGCTGGAGGGCGGTGAGCATCTCTGAGCTCATACCCCTACCTCAGCCCTGAATCTCTCCTTCATGGCTATAAGCATCTTCAGCTCCTCTGCAGGGTCTACGTCTCTGAAGCTTCTCACGGCAACCTCCAGAGCCTTTGTGTTTGGATTTCTGCCAACTCTGCCCTGGATGACAAGTTCCCTGCCTCTCAGCGGTCTCACTATGGCTTTGAGAGCGCTCTCATCATCTGTGAGCTCCGCGATCTCTTCAAAGCCCCTGCCGAGGAGTTTCTCAGCCTTCTCGCCGAAGAACGTGGCTCTTAGGCTTGCTGTTCCATCGTCTATAGCTGCTGCCACGACAATGCTCTCACCCTTGTCTGTAGTGAAGAACCTGGGTGTGTAGACCTCAACTACTGTGCCTCTTACTTCTACAAACTCACCCTCTTCTTGAACCTCTGCTACGAGTTTCCTCTTGGGCTTGAGCCTTGCAAGAAACTTTTCGACTTCCCTCTCGTTGACCTTTATGTCTCTCCCCACAGGCACAGGCTCAGTATGTGCGATTATTGTGCTGTTCCTTCCCGCTGATGCCACTGGAACAAGCACTGCGACTCCATCTTCTGGAGGCTCTGCCCAGGGCGGTAAGCTGAGCACAGCTACACCTGTCTCATCTGCTATTACAACCGTGTCCTCAGCTCTGAAGATTCTGCCCCTGAGGCTGAAGTACTCCTCAGAATCCTTAGCACCCTCAACTGTGCAGAGCGGTGCTTTCACGTCGCTGATTTCAACATCCTCCGGGTTCACTTCAATCACTGTATTCTTGCCAGCGTGCAGCTCAAGCTCACCTCTGTTGTTCAGCCTGGTGTAGCCTCTGGTTATCCTTATCATATCCCCGTGCTTGAGCCTTTCAGCGAGCTCTGCATGATTCCTCCAGAGCACCACTCTTATCACACCTGTAGAATCGCCGGCGATGCAGCTCGCCACCCTGCCTGCATTTTTTCCCTCGCCGAACTCCCTGACCCTGAAGCACCTTATCACTCTGAGGCTGATGTTTACGCTGTTGAGGTCGGGAAAAAGATCCTTCACTGTGAGCTCGCTCTTAACTCTGGGCTGCTCAACCTCCACATCAACACCGAGCTCCTTCGCCACAAGCACAGCAGCTGTGGCTGCAGTGATAAGTCCGCTGAACTCCTCAACTTTCGCTTTTACCTTTTCTGTCACCTCCTCCTCGGAGAGTTCGGTTTTTTCAACTATTTTCTTTATAACAGCTTCAGCATCAAGCACAACCATCACCTCCTACTCAACAGTTTTGAACCTGCCAATCTTTGGCTCGTATATCTCTCCCTTTTCCATCAGGGAGGATAGAATCTCGTCAAAGGTGTCCTCATCGCCCTCAAAGCCCAGCTCCTTAATCAGTGCTAGATACCTGACCCCTCCTTCCTCGCTCTGATGCTTTTTTATGAATTCAAGAACTTTCTGTTCATCTTCCGATAGTTCTTCAGATTTTTTTTCAATATTCTGACTGTGTTCATCTTTTATAGAAACTGCAGGTGGTTCGCCAAAAGGGATTACTGCTTCTGCTCTGGTCAACTCAACTTCAAGTATAGATATAGGGTGTAATACTTCCCCCTGAATGAAGCGTTCCTCTTTATAGACTCTGGGCTTTCCTACCACTCTTACAATGTCACCCTCTTGCACTCCCATAGCTCTTACTATGCTGTCGCCGAAGAATCTCACTGAGACTTTAGCACCACTATCATCTATATCCTCAACATCGAAGAATCCAAGCTGCTGCTCAGTGTCAAGAAAGACTCTTGCAACTCTTCCGCAGGTGTGCACCCTCCTTATCTTCTTGCCTTCTGGTGAGAGAAGGTGCTTCCCTACTTCATCTTTTAAAATAGGAAAATTCAAAATATGTGGTATTGTTAGCTTATATGCCGTGTGTCTTTTCATATATACCACCTATACCACCTCCTGCCAATACAAAAGAGATATATGTGAACTACCCCCGCTCACGCAGGGGGCTTCCTGCTTCACGGAGAGAACTTGCCCTGTTCGGCTCCTCAAGCAGGCGATTGTACAGCCAGCGGCACAGCTCAAGCTGCTCCTGAAGCCTTGCCTGAACGGTCTTCGATGGGTAGATGCGAAACTTATAGCTCACAGCCATCACCCACCTGAAGCCACACACGGCTTATAAAGGAATCAGAAAGCAGCCCTCCCACCTCCCCTGCTGCATCCCCTCACTTTGTCTTGCTCAGGCAGCAGGATAACCATCACTTCTCTTCCTGCCCAATCTCTTGGCAGGTAAACACCAGCAACGTTACCTCTCTTGCGGACTTTTTTTCTTCATCACGTACTCTGCCTCAACTTTCATTACATTCTCTGCCATTTTCACACCACCTTGCCCTCTCCAACTCATGAGAGTTGTAGCAGCTACTACTTTTCTTCAGAAACCATGCTCTTGCAATATCCTCTCCCAGACCTCTCCGGGTAGGCTGTGTAGGTCTCCCCGCACCCTTTTGTTAGATGCAAACACAGGTGATCTCTTTCTCAGAATGAGCTGCTGCACATCGAAGCACACCCTGTAGCTGTCGCTGTAGCCGTAGTGGCACAGCACCACAGGATTCTTTGTTGATCGCCAGCCAGCCTGGATGAGCCTCTCCTTGATTTCAGCCAGAGAAAAGCTGGAGATGCCTTCCAGCTCAGTGAGTGCATCCCTCAGCGCTCTTTCCAGTGCTTCCACAGGCTCTGCTACTTGTGCAGTAGAGCCACAAGGGAGAGAGTCTGCCCTCCTCCAGATTCTGCTGCTGAACACTACACCACCTCCCTATTCCAGTGGCTCTATATACGACTCAAGAGCCTGAAGTACTCTGTCACTCTGGTCTTTCTGGATGAGCAGGAGGAGCATACCAATGTCTGGAATAGATACTCTGTATTTTCTTCCACTGGTTTTGTCTTTTAAGACCAGCATTCCATTCTCAGCACACAGGGAATACCTTATGCCATCTATGCATCCCTGCTGAACATCCCTCGAAGCTGTAATAACGTGTGTGGTTTCGTACCTGTATACAACCCTCTGCCATTCCAGCTTTCCCTTCCCGGCTATTCTGAGCCTGAAGTCCACCTCTTCTCCTCTGAAGGTAATGTGTCCTTTCACAACACTGGAGAGCATCAGCATTTCCAGCTCTATGACACCACTCCACTTTATTTCTTCAACCTCAGAAGCAAGGTAGCTGCCTACTCGTCTGAACTTGAGGTAGCTGAGCTTGCTGAGAACCTCTTTGGCGTTTAGAGGGTCAACTATTTGAAGCTCGCATTTTAGAATTTTAACAGTCATATAGTTCACCTAATCCCCGGGGAACACGTCTCCTCTGGTTACTCTATCTACGAGGTCGTGGAAGTGGCTGCCGAGAAGCTCTCCAAAATCTCCGCAGCTTGAGTTTCCAAAAAAAGAGTGCTCCACCCTTACTCAGGATATGGAGATTTCCATCACTTTTCTGGCATACTCTTCTATGGTTTGATCCTCCATATACAAGGCAGAATATACTTTTATTGTGTCGTCATACACCTCTGCAAAGTAATCCTCGGTAATATAGTCGGTTAAAGAGTATATCCGAATGCTGAGTTGTTCTCCTGGATTCTTCTTCTTTTGCTCTTTCAGATAACTAACAATGTCCTGTATCATTTCTTTTCTATCTTCTAAAGCGCTAATGATACGTGTTTCCACATCACTCTCTTCTATGTGGGAGAATAGAATATCAAACTGGAGCATACCACCACCTCCAAAATGGAATCACCCTTCGCTCCAGACAGTCACGTGAACCCGTATCTTACCCCTGCTGTAGTTGATCGACTGTTCACCCTGGAGATACTGCTCGTTGTATGGCTTGAAGCCCTCCGCCCTGAGCAGGGCATCTACTGTATGTATGGCTCTAGTGAACTCGTTGTCCAGCTCTCTCTCGCCGAACTCTGAGACTCCCTCGTTCAGAGCCCCGTCAAATAGCCCGGCGTGCCTCTCCACCTCCTCAAACTCCTCCCTCGCTCTATCTCCAGCTTCCATATCATCTGCTGCCTTCACAGTAACCACAAAGGTCTGGGCAACAGTGTAGGTTTTCTCACCCATGACAATCACCACTTTTAGCTGAAAATTTCAATCAAAGAAGGCTGAGCACAGGCAGGGCAGAACTCAACCTCAGGCGGAACCGCCTTCTCAGACCCCTTCTCAAATTTTATTTCAAAAGCCATACCGCAATTCTCACACTCATACCTCATCCTCACCACCTCTCTCTACTCGCAAATAACAGAGTTGTTAGCTTCACACACATTTCTCAACCCGTATTCCTCACAGATGTTCTTATAAAAGCAGGATTTTACCTCTTTATCAGCCCTGCTGGATTCTTCATTCTGAAGCTCTGCCTCACTCCCCTGTGGGTTCTGTGCATACTCTCCGCCGGCGGGATTCTCACTCTCTGCACTTTCTCCGGCAGGTGCACTTTCTTTGCTAGTAGTAGCCACTACTTTCTTTTTAGCCTCTGGCACTGCATACTTGCCCGTGGATGTTTTCACGACAAGCTCCTGCCTCATCAGCTTGTACACCACACCCCTCACAGAAGAAGGAGAATGTCCCTGGAAGTTGCTGTAGAGCTCGGTTAGAGAAGCTTCTCCTTTTCTAGTTATGTATCCCAGAATCTCATCCTTCAGACTCATTTTTACCACCATCTAAAAAGAAGTAGAAGAGGCGGAAAAAGGAATCAGAGGAGTTGCTCTCAGTACTCGTCAGCTAGCATTAGAGTCAGAGCGTACCTGGTTTGCACGGGGAATCCAGCTTCCCTGCTCAAAGCCTCCGCAGAGCCGAAATCATCAAGCTTTCCATAGACTTTTCTTTCCAGACCTCTCACAGGGATTCTCAGAGTCCTCCCCTCGTCTTCGTAGGTCTCTTTCAAAGGTGCATCAGGGTCTACGTATGGGTCGAACACTATCAGGTCTGTACTGGAAGATATTTTATCAAGGGTTGCTTTCAATATTCTGTTCTGAAGCTCCTCGGGAAGGTTGCGGAAACCTTCAGTCATGAGAATGAGGTGCCCGCACATATTCACCACCTGTCAATCTTTTTCCACCTGTCCACCAAAAAAAAGATTATCCGGGGAGCAGGGTTTATGGATAGGTCTTATGAAGTTTACCTGCATCCCACATAATATGAGAGAAGCGGACAAAAGGTTTATCTTTCACCATTCGTCCGCATACATATATCTGTATATTCCAGCACCTATTAGGAATACACCTACTATCAGACCTATCCCTGATAGGTATAACAGTCCAGCCACTTCTACCTCCTCCTGATTTTTACACCAGCTATGGGCAAAAGTGAGCTTATAAAAGAATCACTGGCAGAAGTAGGAGGAGTCTTAATTAGTAATTACCCAGGCTTTTTTTCCGAATTTTCTTACAGTTTTTTTGTTCCACAGAATTTCCAAGAATTCATCAGGTGTAAGGTACATTAAATCTTCATACCACTTTCCTTCGTAAAATACATACGGTACATGGAATTTATTCATATTTTCGTCCCATTTAGCGTCAGTTAAATAGCAGTAATAGTTCATTTTGTTACCTCCTTCACAAAAATGTGAGAGAGGCTCAGGAGGAGAAGATTCTTCCCGCCTCTATGAAGGCTTTCACTCTGTCACCTGTGTGGCTGGTACTCTGAACTCTCTGCAGGAATCTCCTCTCGCAGCCCAGAGATCTTGCGGCTTCTATGTACCTCTGCACCTCTCTCTTTCTGGCGTCTTTGTCTATCTCGATATCGCTGAGGGCTGCTTCAAAGTGCTCCTGCTTCACTACCTTCTCACCAGCCCTGAAAGCTTCAAGCTGTGCCGCCTTCACAAGCCTCTCAAGCTCTGCCCCTGAGAACGTCTCAGTACTGGCTGCTATCTCCGCCAAGTCAACGTCCTTAAGCGGCACTTTTCTCACCACGCTGGTGTGCACTCTTAGAATCTCCTCTCTGGCATTCTCATCAGGGTAAAGCACTGGAATCTTGATGTCCAGCCTTCCCGGGCGGACAAAGGCAGGATCCAGCTCCTCTGGCATATTGGTTGCCCCGATGACGATGGTTCTCCTTGTCCTGCTACCAAGCCACTCCAGCAGCTCTGAGAACACTCTTCTGGTTACCTCGTGATCTCCCTGGCTTCTTGCTCTTCCGTACCTGTCAATCTCGTCAATGTAGAGTATCGCCGGGGCAGCAGCTTCAGCTATGCGTATCGCAAGCTTAATGTTCCTCTCGCTCTCACCTACCCACTTGCTGAAGACACTGCCAAGCCTGAACACCGGAAGCTTAAGCTCGGAGGCTATTGCCTCCATGGCGACTGTTTTTCCAGTGCCCGGTGGGCCTAAGAAGAGCAGACCTCTGGGCAGCTCCATCCCCAGTCTCTCTGCAAGCTTCCTCTTCACAGAAAGAGGCTCTATGAAGGCTTCTCTGATGTACTGCTTCACAGCATCGTAGCCGCCCCAGGCTCTGAAGCCCCTGCTAACTTCAACAGGCTCAAGCACACCGCTGTCCCTGATTATCTTCGTCTTTATTGCTGATATTGTATCCACTGCTATCTTCTGATGCCTGAAGATGCTCTCCAGGGCAGCACTTTCCACCTGGTGCAGATTCAGCCCTGCCGCCGCTCTTATCACCTCTGGCTTCACATTTTTCCTGCCTAAAGCCTCTCTGGAAATCCTTGTGAGAATCTCTTTCCTCTCCTCCTCTGTGCTCAGCGGAACCTCTACACGCTCCACAAACCTGAGCGTGGTCTGGTCGAAGAGTTGCGAGGCGGACTCTGCTATTATGAACACAACACCCTGGCTCTGATATATCTGCTCATCTGCAGTCCAGCTCCTCACAGCAGCGGTTAGAGCATCACTTGGCTTGAAGAGCCCATCTACTATGAGGCAGGTGAAGTTCTCTCTGAGACGCCTGTCCACCTGGAGAAGGGCAGCATCCAGGCGCTTTATCTCGCCCATGCTCCCTGTGACTGGAATCTCTGTAACGGTATCACCGTCAAGGCTGAGCTGCTGAAGCCCTTTCCAGGGCTCGTAGTAGTAGACTGCATCAAACCTCTTTTCCTCGCTGCTACCGAATCTGAAGCTCTTCTTGAGCACGGCAAGCTTGAGCTCTCTGACCCTCTGAGGGTCAAAAGTCTCAAAGACTATGACTGTGCTCTTCTGGGCAAATCTCTGGAGGAAACCCTCCTTAGCCCATCCGTTCGCCACCATAAGAATCACCTCAGAAGTAGATGCTGTGGTCAGGTTTTATGAATCTGGCCTTTATCCCTCTCTTTTTAAGGAATTCAGCCCAGCCATAGTCACAGTAGAACTCATCTTCACTCTTGTACTCTTCTAGAAGCTTTATCACTGTAGTCTCGTCAGCATCAATCTCCATCAGGAAACTATCTTCATCCCAGTGAAATTTGTAGATCTGCATAAGAATCACCCCCTCAATTATCTCATGTTCATTATTTCAAGCAGGGCTTTCAGCCTGGGGTCTGCTACTCTGGTT
>CAZCRG010000015.1:0-24942 GCA_964501105.1 Candidatus Hydrothermarchaeota archaeon
ACTTACACCTCAGCAAGCCTATGCAGGTTTTCTTTTAAGCTAAACAAAAGTGAAATCACAGCAAAGATAAAAGTACACCTTTCCATTTTTTAAATAACGCCGCAACAAAATCATTGTAGTATTATCAACGTTAGGTTTTGGGCTGCTTTGTATGAGGAAACTCAGATATATAGTCTCAGACACAGAAATCTGCCATGGGAAGCCTGTTTTCAAGGGCACCAGAGTTCTTGTCTCTGATGTTCTGGATCTGCTCGCCGCTGGAAGGGAAGTGGATGAAATACTGCGGGAGTATCCCCAGCTAAATGAGGATATGGTAAGGGAAGCCATTGAGTATGCTGCAATGCTGGTGAAGAGGGAATATGTCATTGAAGTTTCTGCTTGATGAGAACATCCCCAGCTCTGTTTTTAAATTTCTGAAGATAAAGGGATACAAGGCTTTTTATGTTCCAAAGGGTGCTAAAGATAGAGATGTCTCAGAACTCGCAAAAAGGGAAAAAGCTGTGCTGGTAACGAGAGACTATGATTTCGCAAATATACTGCTCTACTCACTGAATAAAGAAAAATTAATCGGTAGTGATATATAAGTTGCGGAAGAAATTTTATTGGTAGGGCACTAGATGAACTGGAAACTCCAAAACAGGCTTTCTACAGAAAACTTCCTTCAGAGAGAATACTTGGATACGCTTCAATGTGGATGCTACAGGAGGTGAAAGCTTGAAGAAAGGCAGAGGAAATAATTTCAGGATAGCACAAGCAGGTTGTTGTGAATATAAAGTAGCAAGCATGTTGAATAACTACTGAGCATCATATTAAAAGAGTAAAAATAAGTATTCAATCAATTGTTTTCATAGATGACTACTATATAAAATATTAAACAGACATCTTTAAATTAAAATTCAATTTTTAATTGGGAAACATACTCAAAGATAGCAAAAATTATAAAAACTAGTTGTTCTAAAGTAAACGCAATGAGAAGGGGCAGTATTTTCATAATTATCCTGCTGTTATTATTATTTCCTGTATATGCATTGGACGACAATCAATCAGTTTATATAAACGGTGTTATCTTCTATAACATTCTGCTTGCTTCTCATCCTGTCTTAGTTGGTGAAATTGATTATTCTCAGGTATATTTTACTATAGTTTCTCAACCAACAATAAGAGGAGAATCCCTTGCCGGTTATATTAATTCGCACGAAAAAATCAATATTACCAAAGTAAATGAAATAAAGTCTCTGCTATTGAAAGATAATAGAATAATCGGTGAAGATTTAGAGGAAGAACTCAAACCTTATAATACTAACATATTTTTCAGATTCAAAGACCAACCAGATTATCATTATTTTATAAGACCTTGGGGAATTCTCGTTGTATATGTAATTCCTCAAGGAAAAAAGCTGACTATAGAAGAATTTAAAAGAGAAAAAATAAAATTTCTGAACGAAACTACTGAACGACTCAGAGATTTATGGATACTTCGAAAACTTGATCTGGAAACTGAGTACTGGTGTGCTTACTGTGATTTTAAGTCAGGTTTTTCATACACCCTGATTATAAAAATTAGCAACGAAAGTAACGAAACTTACTCAAAACTCATGAATAGTATAAATTATGGTAATGTCATAGATCAACAACGTAATATGACCATACTATTTAAAAATGGAAGCAACTGGGAAAGAATTGGTGATGTTATATGTATCGGACCAAGTAGTCCTCCAATACTGCGTTGGTACGAATTTATAGCTTATTCAAACTATAACTATGCTGAAATCAAAAGAATTAATAAAGAATTAGAAGATGTTGGCATGGCTCTGAACAATATTAGAAGCAACTTAGAGGGTGATATTAATTCCACAGAAGCTTTTTCAATTCTTGAGAATATTTCAATGTCTAAGAATGGTACAGTTGAACAAAAACTTCACAGGTTAATTACGGATATAAAATCTGCTGACTATTTCGTCAAAATTTCTAAAGAAATAGAAAATAGACCACATGCAGAATGGTTAGACGTTCTTTTCGGTCTTATTATTAATGAAAATATTAACCGAAACAAGCAAGTGAACGATTTATATGAAAAATACAATATGTTAGAGAATCAAAGGCAGGATTTATTTGATATAACTGTAGCTATATATTCGGCGGCATTACAAAGGGAGGGTGTTGCCAAGCAGTTGAAAAATTCTTGGATAATAGCCATAATAACAATTATTATCGGATCAATTATCGGATCAGGTGTAATACAGTGGTGTTTACAGACTCAACAATCTAAGAAACAAGAAGAGCTTACTCAAAAGCAAATAAAATCCTATGAAAAAAATATGCAAAAACTTATTGATGAAATCAGAAAACTAAAATTTAAAGAACAAAAAAGAAAATGAAATGCCGAGTATAAGCTCACTTCTTGTTAGCATTTTAAAACCTCCTGGGAAGATTGACCTGAAAGAGGGGGAAGAATTGGAGATAGAGATAAAGAAGGGAGTAGCTGACAGAACTTCCTGTGTTACTTCTCCTGAACATAAAGAGATAGAGGAGATTATTGAGGATACTGAGTATGGCAGCCTGTAATCTGAACGCATTACAAATGTTAAGCTTTATGGGTTAAATAGGTGTGAAAATGAGCACAACCTTAAACGAGATTTTGAATGAGGTTAGATTGCTCCGGAAGGAAATACGTGAGCTTAAGGATATGCTTATTCCTGAGGTTCAGCCAGAGGAAGATGAGGTAGCATCCATAGAGGACTACGAGAGGCGAAAGAGAAGAGTGGAGACGTTGAATTTACACCATTAGAAGGGATTTAATGGGATTTCAGATATTCATAGAAAATAGAGCACTTAAAAAGATAGAAAAACTTGATTCAAAAACTAAAAATAGGATACTAAAAGCTCTACCGATACAAACAAATATTATTATAGGATTGGCGTTAGAGAGTTCTATTTGAAATAGAAGGAAATAAAAATGTAATTTTTGATATTATACACAGGAAAAAAGAGTTACAAGAAGTTATAAATAAAAGAAACCCTGGAGCATGATTTTGCATTGAGAGGTTGGCATTTGATTTTCAGGGCCTATTCCCGTAGGGCCAAGGGGACGGGAGTATCTCTCTGGAATTTTTCTGTGCAGAAGCCGGCTATGCCCAGTAACAATTTAGACGTCCCTATAAGTGGCTTTCTGAGGTTAATCCCTTATCAGGGTATAGGAGGAATCCCAATGCTATCGCCTGCTGAAGCGAGGGTTTTTATAGAGATAACGGGGCAGCCGGATTTAAACTCCGCCCTTAAAACCCTGTCAAAGGAAGCTATTGAAAACAGAATTAAGAAGCTCAATAAGCAGATTAAGAAGTTTGAGGAAAAGTATGGAATGAAATTTGAGGAGTTCAAGGACAGATGGGAAAGAGGGGAGATTGATAACAGGTTCAGCTATGAAGTGGAGAAGGACTTCTGGGAATGGGAAGCTTTAATATCACGAAAGAAAAAACTTGAAGGGGCTATAAAGTGCCTGATATAAGCACATTTCTCAAAGATGTTCTTGACGCATGCGAAAAATCAAGAATCGTATCAGAAATTAAAACACAAGTTTTTGATAATGTTGTTCTGAAAGTGAGAATTTTTCTTAAGAAAAAGAATGTTTTTATAGATGTATTTTTTAACAGCGATACAGATAGAATTGCTTACGCTCTCATAATGAACAACAAAAGAATATTTGGAGCCGACAACACAGGTGGCTGGCATGTGCATCCAATTGATAACCCACAAGAGCACATTAATAGAGAAGAAATGTCCTTTGTAAACTTCTTAAAAGAGGTTGAAGACATTTTTACAGGATTATAATAATCCTGATTCCCATGTTAATTCTCGGGTAATGGCTATGGTTAAAATAAAGCTCTTTGCATGGTTCAGGGAGAAGGCAAAAGCAAGTGAAGTTGACTTCAGCCTTGAAAATGAGGCAACAGTGGCTGAGGTTCTCGAACTACTCAGAGAGAAAGTTCCAGAGCTTGAAGAGGTCCTTAAGGAGAAGAACTATTTTGTTGCAGTAAACCATGAGCTGGCTGAGAACAGCACAAAAGTTAAAGACAGCGACGAGGTAGCTATTTTTCCTCCCGTCTCTGGCGGTTGATTGGAAAGTTCCTGTCGATTATCTTCTGGAGTATTGCCCTCGTTGAGCTGAGCTCACACTCTCTGAACTCTTTTATTCTTACAGCCTTGACTTTTAGCCCCCTTTTCTCAGCCTCATCTTCCACCTCTTTCTCTATGTGGTGCTGATCCTGACCGAGAGCTATCACATCTGGCTTTATATCCTCCAGAATGTTGAAGATATTCTCACTTTTTCCAAGAACTGCCAGATCAACTGGCTTCAGAGCCTTAACCATTTCCACTCTTTGCTTCCCGGGCACTATGGGTATCCTCTTCCTCTTCTCAACAGTTGAATCTCTGGCAACCACCACAATTAGAATGTCCCCCAGCTCCTTCGCCTTGGAGAGGAAGAAAACATGGCCCGGGTGGAGAATATCAAAGACCCCACCAGCAAGCACAACATTAATTTTTTCCCTGCCCTTTTCTGTTAGTCTCACCTCCTCTCCAGCAATTTCTATCAAGCCCCTGCTTTTAGCTTTCTCAATCTCCTCTCTCCCAAATTTTTCTATAATCTCCTTATGGTCTGCTCTACCATTTTTGAAGCTCAGAATCCAGACCTCTTTAAGAAGCTCCTTCAAATCAACTCCTCCAGCTTAGTCTGCCTTCCCTTTTCTTTCTCCTCCTCCATAAAGCTTAAAATTCTCCCAAGACGACGCCTTATGTCAGTCTGAACTTCCTTGATGCTCCTGGAAGCATCTATAACCTCAAAGTTCTCTCTTTCTTCTGCAAGCCTCAGGTAGATTTCTCTTACCTTATGGAGAAATTCCTCCTTTTCATAGCTCTCTTTTTCCCTGCTCCTTCTGAAGGAGTTGGGAGAAGTTATTCTGTCCAGTGCCTCTTCTGGCTCAAGATCAAGATAAAAAACCACATCTGCTTCTGGAGCAAAGGAGTTTATACTCTCAAGCCATTTGAAGTCTATTCCCAGGGCTCCCTGATAAGCCAGAGAGGAGTAGAAATAGCGCTCAGTGATGACCATACTTCCTGAGTGTAGTTTTGGAAGAAGCTCTCTGAGGTGCAGGCTTCTGTCGGCAGCGAAGAGTAAAGCTATGGCTCTGGCGTCAGCATCCTCAACCATGAGGTAACTCCTTATGAGCTTTCCCACATCGCTGCCAGTTGGCTCTGCAGTTAAATGACAGGAGTAACCCTTATCTCTGAGCCATGAACAGAGCAGCTTTGCCTGGGTTCCCTTTCCTGAGCCGTCTATACCCTCAAAGGCTATGAAAAGCATGGTATTCACCTTTTTTCTCTGACTATTCTCTATTGTTCTGGAATATAAATCTGTTGTGGAGTTACTTCATGGGGTGATAATGGGAAGTTTAATAAAGTGCTAATTCATTTAATAATCAAAGGAAGGAGGTGCTGTTGTGATTGTGACAACAACAGAGGAGATTCCGGGAAAGGAAGTAAAGGAGATTCTTGGCATTGTGAAGGGAAATACTGTTAGAGCCAAGTGGTTCGGCAAGGATATTCTTGCAGGGCTCAGAAATATTGTGGGAGGAGAGCTCAAGGAGTACAGTGAGATGCTCATAGAGGCAAGGGAGCAGGCTGTAGATAGAATGATTAAGGAGGCAGAGCTTCTTGGTGCAGATGCTGTAGTAAATGTGCGCTTTGCCACCTCGCAGGTGGTGCAGGGCGCTGCTGAGATTCTTGCCTATGGCACTGCTGTAAAGCTCGGGTAGTGTTGATATGGAGAAGGTCTGGATTCTCTCAGCCATCTTCATATTGTATTTTATTTTATTCTTCGGACTCTTTATTTATATATCAAGAATAAGAAACGAGGCAGGTGAATTAATTTACTCCTGGAGGGGTAGAATATTCCCGGGATACAATGCAGAAACCCTTGAGATTATACTCCTTGTTATCTTCACAGTAATTGTCCTGTTTTTTTCAAAAATTCCTGTGATTGCCATCTCATTTTTTATACTGGGGGCTTATATTGTACTGTTTCCTGTTGAGTATGAGGTCAGAGAAAAGGGGATACTGTGGTATGGTTTAAATTTCAGGAGATGGAGTGAGATTGTGGATTATTCTCTGGAGGGTGATTCAATACTCCTGAAGGAGAAGTCAGGAAGAACCTTCAGACTTCCCATGGATAAAACAGGCAGGGCACTAAATCTAATCTCTGAAAATGTCGGGAGGCAGGGCTATGATGCAACCTGAGCACTTTCTAATAGCCACTTTACTGATTTTTTCTTCAGTTTTTTTAGTTCTTCTAATGAGGGCAACAGGGAGTATAAATAAAGGAGAGGTGCTCTACACATGGAAATACTCCTGGAAGGAGGAATTCAGAGTAAATCCCTTTATCTTTTATGTTATCCCTGCTTTTCTTGTTATAAACCTCTGGAGAATTTACAACCTTCCTGCTGAAGATTCCGGAGCTTTCTCGGGTTTAAACAGGTTGTGGTTTGAGATTGTGTTTATTCTGCTTCTCCTGATTCTTGTGGTGTATTTTCTCAGAGACAGGAAGGTGGAGCTCACAACTAAGGGAATTTCCTTCAGAGGAATTTTTATTTACTGGAGTCAATTCGAAGGTTACAGAATTGACAGGGATAAAAAGGCACTGATTTTAAAGTTTAAGGGCAGATGGAACGGCAGTTTTAAGTATCCAGTGGAGGAACCAGAGGTGGTTGAGAGGTTTATCTCAGGATATTTGAAGAAGATAGGGTGAGGAGATGACACTTCGCTGGAAGGTAAGTAAAAAGATTTTTCTGTGGCTGAGTACTGCTTCTCTTGTTACTTTATTTTTCCTGCTTATTACTCAGGATATCCAGGGGCTGAAGTTTTTTTTGTACGGTTTTCTGACTGGAGTGCCTGCCTGGTGGATAACGAGAAGAAAGGTTATGGGGGAAAAGGAGTTTTATTCCAAGTACTTCTCATTGTCAGAAAAGGAAAGGCTGAGAACTCCACTGCCTGAGTCTATGAGGGAGAGGATG
This sequence comes from Candidatus Hydrothermarchaeota archaeon, assembly GCA_964501105.1. GTDB lineage: Archaea > Hydrothermarchaeota > Hydrothermarchaeia > Hydrothermarchaeales > BMS3B > BMS3B. The sequence goes on from CAZCRG010000015.1 coordinate 7,065, forward strand.
ATAAAGGAGAGAAAGCTGATTATTCCTCAGAACTACCGCCAGAAGTTTATAAATGATATGTTTATACCCATGGTGCTTTTATTCACAACAATTAACCTCACCTCCTTTCTGTCGTCCCAATACGGGATTGAGAGTTTTACTGGATTATTATACTACTCCCTCTGCTCTTCCATGGGCTTCCTTCTTTTTGCCTTTCTCTACCAGCAGGCTATAGACAGTGTGCACAATATTTATAAGCCTCGGGAGTGAAGGATAGAGCAATGAAGGGCAGGTATCCAAGCGCAAGAGGCAGATTTGGAAGATACGGCGGCATTTACATTCCAGAAGTACTAATGCCTGCTGTTGAGGAGCTTAAAGAGGCCTACAATAAGGCTAAAAAGGATAAAAGCTTCCAGAAGGAGCTGGATTATTATCTCAAGGAGTATGTGGGCAGGCCCACGCCTTTAACTTTCTGCGAGAATATGAGCAGAGAGCTGGGCTTTAAAGTTTACCTCAAGCGTGAAGATATGGCACATACTGGTGCCCACAAAATAAACAATACCTTAGGTCAGGCTCTTTTAGCCAAGAGAATGGGTAAGAAGAGGATAATAGCTGAGACTGGTGCAGGACAGCACGGCGTTGCTACTGCTACAGCGGCAGCAGCCCTGGGGTTAGAATGTGAGATTTACATGGGTACTGAAGACATTGAGAGACAGAAGATGAATGTCTTCAGGATGAAGCTTCTTGGAGCCAGAGTTAATCCTGTGAGCTCAGGTTCAAGAACCTTGAAGGATGCCATAAATGAAGCTCTCCGCGACTGGTTAACCAATGTTAGAACCACTCACTACCTCCTGGGCTCTGTTCTTGGGCCACATCCCTATCCAGCTATGATTAGAGATTTCCAGAGTGTTATCGGCAGGGAAGCTAAGAGGCAGATTCTGAGGAAGGAAGATAGGCTTCCCTCAGCCATAGTTGCCTGCGTGGGTGGAGGAAGCAATGCCATAGGGATTTTCTATGAGTTTCTAAACGACAAAGATGTCAGGCTCATAGGAGTAGAAGCTGGAGGTAAGGGCATAGCTTCAGGTAAGCATGCTGCAAGATTTGCTGCCGGAAGAGAGGGCGTGCTTCATGGCACTTATACCTATGTGCTTCAGGATGAATACGGCCAGATTACAGAAACCCACAGTATAAGCGCTGGATTGGACTACCCTGCTGTTGGGCCTGAACATTCTCTTCTCAGAGAGGTTGAAAGGGCTGAGTACTACTATGCTACAGATGACGAGGCTCTTGAAGCCTTCCACTATCTCAGTGAAAAGGAGGGTATAATACCTGCTCTTGAGAGTGCTCATGCTGTTGCCTGGCTTCTTAAAAACAGCAATCAGTTTGATAAGGATGATGTGGTAATAATCAACCTCTCTGGCAGGGGCGATAAAGATGTGGAAGCTGTGGCGAGATATGAGGGAGTTGTTTGAGTTATCTGTTGTCCTTCCCCCTGAGATACTCCAGTGCTGAGAGGGCTGCTATGGCACCTTCGCCTGCACTTGAAATAATCTGAGCATTTCTCCTTACAACATTGCCGCAGGCAAATATTCCCTCTTCAGAAGTTCTCATATTCAGGTCAACCTTAATATAACCCTGAGAATCCTTATCTACATCGACAATGCCAGAGTTGGGATAAAATCCGATATAAATAAAGGCAGCCTCAGCTTTTATGTCCTTTCCGCTTTCCAGCATAATTCTATTCAGTTTGTTTCCATCTCCTGCGAAGTAGGCGACCTCCTCCTTTAAGAGGATTTCAATATTGTCCTTACTATTAACCCTATCAACAAGTACCTTCTCTCCTCTAAGTTCTGGGCTTCTGGCAATTAAATAAATCTTCTCACCAATGTCGCTGAGAAAAAGAGCAGCACTTAAAGCGGAGTCGCCTCCGCCAATAACAGCAATCTTTTTATCTTTATAGGCATAGCCCGCGCACTGGGCACAGTAGTGCACTCCCCTTCGAAGGTACTCCTTCTCTCCGGCCACTCTCAGCCTCTTTGGAGTACCTCCAGAGGCAATAATTACTGCTCCAGCCTGGTATTTATTGTTATTAGTTTCTAAAACCTTTAAGTCCTCGGCAGGGTAGACTCTTAAAACTTCCTCCTCCTCCTTTATCTCGGCACCATTTTCCATAGCCTGCTTGTAGAAAAGCCTTGTGAGTTCCCAGCCGTCTATACTTTCGAAGCCAGGATAATTCTCCACCATCTGGGCGAGAGCAGGCTGGCCTCCAGATATCATTTTCTCAATCACAAGGGTTCTCAATCCGCTTCTTGTGGTGTAGATAGCAGCAGTCAGGCCAGCGGGGCCTGCTCCAGCAATAACCACATCGTAATACTTCATGGGGAGTTTAATTCCCGCAATAATAAATAAAGTTAACTAATGTTTCAGGTGTTAGCTTGTAAATATGGAAATCTAAGGAGAGGAGAGATGAAGAGTCCTTTTGAGCTTGACCAGCTTCTCGGGTTGAGGTATTTTATTAGCAATACTCCCGGAGTAAAAGGGAAACTGAGGCAGCTTACAGAGGATTTTGTTGTGGAGGAGACTTTTGAGGCTTCAAGGCAGGAGGAGGAAGGTGAGTATCTCCATTTTATTATGGAGAAGAGGGACTGGGACACTATAAGAGCTATAGATGCAATCTCCAGGGCCCTGGGTGTCTCCAGAAAGCGCTTTGGCTATGCAGGAACGAAGGACAAGAGGGCAGTTACAAAGCAGAGAGTCTCAGCCTGGGGTATTGAAAGGGAGACTCTTGAAGCTCTCACCTTAAAGGATATTAGACTTTACGACTTTGTAAGGAGCAGCGAAAGGGTAAATCTTGGGGATCTTCTGGGAAACAGGTTCAAAATTACTCTTAGGAAGGTTGAGGGCAAAATAAATGAGGTTAAAGATATTCTTCAGGAAACTCTGAACCAGCTTTCTCTTGGAGGCGTGCCCAACTACTTTGGCTATCAGAGGTTTGGTACTGTAAGGCCAAATACCCACCTGGTAGGGAAAAAGATTCTTCAGGGCGACCTTGAGGGTGCTGTTATGCAGTATCTTGCCCATCCTTATCCAAAAGAGAGGGAGGATGCAAGAGAGGCAAGGAAGATGCTCTCTGAAACTGGAGACTTCAGGAGAGCTTTAGAGGAGTATCCCCCGAGGCTGAATTATGAGAGGAGTATGCTTGATGCTCTTGTCAAGAATCCCAGGGACTTCGCAGGAGCTCTGCGAAGGCTGCCCAAAAAGTTGAGAAGAATGCTTGTCCATGCCTACCAGAGTTATCTCTTCAATGAGGTGCTGAGCGAGGCTATAGCCAGAGGGATTGATATCAGGGAGAAGAGTATAAAGCTCCTTGGCTACAGAAGTGGTTTTTCTCAGGATGAGATTGGCGAGATTGAGAGGGAGGTTCTTGAGAGAGAGGGCATAACTCTTGAGCAGTTCAGGGTTAAAAGTATGCCAGAACTTTCTGTTGCCGGGGAGGAAAGGAAAGCGAGTATAAGCACTGAGATTAGCTTTGAAGTTGGTGAGGATGAGGTTAACCCTGGACTTGTAAAAGTGGTCTTCAGCTTTTCCCTCCCTCCAGGCAGCTATGCAACAACTGTGCTGAGGGAGTTTATGAAAACTGACCCTCTTTATTATTGATAATACATTCATATTGTGAAAGTGCAGGCTGTATTTATATAAGAAACCTTTTCTTGAAGTTTCTTATAATTATATAAAGAGCCGCATAGGAAACTAGAACTGGAAGGGTACCAATTAATGGACTTATCTTCCCGAAATATACCAGAAGAGAAGCTATAACGATTAATAACCCTGCTGTTAGTATTACCACTATATACTTAACTCCTTCACCTGCTGAGAATTCTTCTGCCACATATAAATATTGAAAAAGATAGATTAAAAAGTTTCCCCTTTTATCAATAATTAAGAGTTGCAACAACAATATCCTTCGTTAAGATATAAAATGACAATAGTAAGTGCTGAATACCAGGTATTATTATGTCTGCAAAAGAAGAATTGATAAAAATTCCAAGAAGGGAATATGAAGCCATGAAGGAGACTCTTGAGATTCTTTCAGATACAAAGACAGCTATTAGGATACTTGAATCTATTGCTCAGGTAGAAAGGGGAGAAACTATTTCAGAGAAAGAGTTTGTTCAGAAATTTGGGCTATAATTTTTGAAATATCTCTCTGGTACACCCTTGACCTCAGGTCAACATAGATAAGGAACACTTTTTTTATGTTTTTCTTGGGTAAATATATGACCCTATATTTTCCCACATGCATTCTATGACAACCCCTGAAAGGACCTGTAAGCGCCTTGTGTCTGAATGGGTTTTTCTTTAGCTCAACTATTTTTGCATAAATCCTCTTTTGATTCGCTGTGTCTAATTTTTCAAATTGTTTGACAAATAATTTTGTAAACTCTAAATTATACTCTCCCTTCATTTTTACACTCCTGCACCTCAGATTCTCTTATCATTAGGATACTTTTTAACTATAAATTCCAGACTATGCCTTAAGCTATTTTGTAACCATTCTAAATCATCTTTATTCATGTTTGTAGTTTGTATATATATTCTGTAGAAATTATTTTAATAATAATAATTCTTGATTTTTAAATTAGTAGTGTCAATTCTTGCCTCTATTATCTGTTTTAATTTCTAAACTTTTTAAAAAACTATAGACTTGAAAAGATTGATTCTAAGATAGAGGACTTTATGGGACTTTCCGACCTGATAGATGAAGAAATAGAAGAACTAAAAAAGGATATTAGAAGTACCGGAAAGGGTAAAACACTTGAAGAATTGTTGAAAGAAATTTATGAATCATATCACGGAGCGCCCACTCATATATAATTTCCAGTTTTTTTTCGGCAACACCTCTTTTATCAATGTTACTCTGAACTCAAAGGACATGTTAGCCATGAGGAAGGCGGCAGCTTTTATTATTGCGCTGCTGCTGGTTGTAAACCTGGTGCTCTTCGGCTTTGGCAGGATTTCGCCTCTAATCTTCTGGCTATCTCTCGGCCTTCTTTATGGAGCTTATTTAATTGGTGTAAAAAGAAAATCAAAGGCAGGGTAGTATGGAAAAGCTCAGAGAAGTATCGCCAAGAGCTCTTTATGTTCTCATTCATCTTAGGGTAGCGAAGACAGACTATGCCAAGTCTATAGCGAGAAGGCTGAAGGTGCCCACAGAAGAAGTCTCGTGGCTCCTCAGGCAGCTTGAAGAGCTTGGCTTAATAGAGAGAAGCTCTGGCTCCTCTATAAAAAGAACTGAGGCGAAAATGAAGCTCACTCTTGAAGTGAGGAAGCACCACCTCTATTTTAAACTCAGCAGGGAAGGGGAGCTTCTCATGAGAGAACTCATAAAGAGGGGGCTGGAGGAATACTTCAGAATATACTCTGGAAGTAATGAGAGCTTTTCTCTGCTGAACTTTCTTCACAAAGCAGGATGCGAGAATTCCATAACCCTTGCCAAAAGGCTATCCCTTCCTCATGATAAGACAAAAGCTTTAATCTCTGAGCTTATAGAGCTGGAGCTCATTGCAGAGTGCAGGGGCAAGGTTATAAAAAAGAAGCACAGAAAGGCAAAACCCAAAAAGGAGACAAGAACCCACCACAAGTACTACAAAACAACAAGACTCTGGGAGCTTCTCCACAGGCACTTCAGGCAGGGATAACTGCTGGAGAGGTTCCTATCTAAATTTTGAAAACTTTGTTAATGTTCAGGGTTACCCATAAAGAAACTGGAAAGGTCATTATAAATAATGATAAAATTGGAGGCTACATCATGGCTATGGCTGAAGATGAGCTGCTTGCTTTTGCTTGGTTAGGGAGAGAGGAGGGCTTTGATGCTCTTGAGCAGGAGGTAATATTCAGAGATCTATGTAGCGGTTGCGGCAATTGCTCTGCTGTCTGCCCTGAAAAGGTAGTTGAGGTTGATGAGCTTCCTGAGCTCACTGGAAAATGCACTGAATGCGGTTACTGCTTGATGAGCTGTCCCAGAAGCTATTTCTCTGCCGAAGAAGTGGAGAAAAAGCTCTTCGGAGAGGTAAGCGAAGATACTCTGGGAAGAGTTGTGAAGAAAATTGGCGTGAGAACAAAAGTTGAAGAACTTCATCCTGTAATTCAGGACGGCGGCTTTGTAACTACCTTCCTCAAGTATGCTCTTGAGAAGGGCTATATAGATGGGGCTGTGGTTTCAGGAGTTAAGGCTGATAATAAGTGGTATCCTGAGCCAAAGCTTGTAACAAAGGTTGATGAGCTTCCAGAAACTGCAGGCACAAGATATTCAAATTCAGCCAATCTTTCAGTACTCAAAGAGGCGAAGGAGAAGGGACTTAAAAAGCTTGCTCTTGTGGGGTTACCCTGCCAGATTGAGGCAGCAAGAAAGCTCCAGTACTACCCCTTTGAGGATATAGATCTGGGTAATCTCATAAATTATACCATCTCTATCTTCTGCACTTCCAACTTCAAATATCAGGGCCTAATGCACAATCTAGTGAGAGATACCTATGGTGTGAAGATAGAGGATATAGTGAAGATGGATATAAAGGGCAAGAATGTGCTTGTTTTCACCAAAGATGGGAAGGTAGAGGTTCCCCTCAAGGAGGCCTACAAGTACAAGAGAGATGGCTGCAAGGTTTGCACTGACTTCACTGGAAGGCTGGCGGACTTCGCCACAGGGAGCGTTGGTGCTCCAGATGGCTACAACACAGTGCTTGCGAGAACAGAAGAGGCAGCAAAGCTCCTTGATGAAATGGTGGCTGAAGGCTTATTTGATGTTGTTGAGCTCAGTGAAGGCAAGCCAGGTCTGGCAGTGGCAAACTTCCTCCAGGAGAGGAAGGAGAAAAATGCAAAGAAGGTTATAAGGAAGAAGATAAGAGAGGTTCTTCCATTACCCTTTAAGAATATGAAATTCTAGGTGGTATAAATGGCCTATAAATCCAAAAAAATAAAAATTGAAAAGGCTGAGTCCCCTTCAATAAAGATAGGTGACCTGCTCATAGAAATTGGCGAGGTGGAGGAGGACACCTGGGATGAGCCTCTTGGTCCAACGCCCAAGCCAGAGTGGGTTGACCTGAGAAGCTGGGACCACAAAATTCTTGATAGATATGAGCCCTTTTATTCTCCCAACTGCGACATGTGCTGTCTGTGCAGCTATGGTAAATGTGACCTGACTCACGGCAAGAAGGGTGCCTGCGGTATAGACTCAAAAACCCAGCAGGCAAGAATGGTGACCCTTGAATGCGCCATAGGTACTGCAGCTCACGGTGCCCATGCCAGACATATGCTGGAGCATCTTATAGAGCGCCTGGGCAGTGACTACAAAATAGACCTTGGAATGAATGTGGCAGTTGAAGCTCCCATCTACAGAACAATTATTGGCAAGAAGCCTGAAACCCTTGGAGACCTCAAAGAGGGTATGGACTATGCCGAGAAGGAGCTTCAGAATATTCTCTCTTCAGTTCACATGGGTCAGGAGGGCAGCTATAGAGACCTTGAAAGTAAGGCTCTCCACGTTGGTATGATTGACAATCTTGTTAAGGAGATTGCAGATATAGCCCAGATAGTTGGCTATGACTTTCCCAAGGGCGATCCTGATGCACCCCTCGCCGACCTGGGCTATGGAAGTGTTGACAGGAAGAAGCCTGTAATACTCTTTATAGGCCACAATGTAGCACCAGGTGCTGAGGTCATAACCTACGCTGAAGTTAATAACAAGATTGACGATATAGAGGTAGCTGGCATCTGCTGCACAGCCCATGACCTACAGAGGAGGAGAGATTCTGCCAAGATTATAGGTCCTCTGAGTGAGCAGATAAGATTTATACGCTCCGGTATAGCCGATGTTGTTGTAGTGGATGAGCAGTGCGTCAGAACTGATGTTCTCGAAGAGGCTCAGAAGGTTGGAACTCCAGTAATCGCCACAAATGACAAGATGGGCTTAAATCTTCCCGACAGGACTCTCGACAACCCTGATGAGATAGTGGAAGATCTTGCTACAGGCAAGGCGCCAGGTGCCCTGATATGGAAACCTGAGAAGGTTGGTGAGGTTGCTGTTAAGCTGGCTGAGAGGATTGCTCCCCTGAGAGCAAAGTACAAGAAGGGCTCTCTACCCTCTGAGGAAGAGGTGAAGAGCGAGGCAGCAAGATGTGTGAGCTGCGAGAAGTGCCAGCGCGCCTGTCCTGTTAATCTCCACATCTCAGTCACCCTCAAGGAGGCTGCCAAAGGCAACTTTGAACCTCTTGCAAAGCTCAGAGCGGAGTGCGTCGGCTGCACGCGCTGCGAGAGTGCCTGTCCAAGGGATATTAAGGTACTATCGCTAATGGAAAAGGCTGCTGAAGCCAAGACCTACAGTGGAACCTACAAGATTAGAATTGGCAGAGGGCCTATACTTGACACAGAGATAAGAAATGTGGGTGCTCCTATAGTCTTTGGCGAGATACCTGGCGTAGTAGCTTTTGCTGGCTGCACCAACTTTTCCAATGGTGCTGAAGAGGTTGCCAAGATGGCAGAAGAGTTCCTCAAGAGGAACTTCATAGTGGTTGCCAGTGGCTGCGCTGCCATGGCTATAGCAGAGTACAAGGATGAGGAAGGCCAGACCCTCTATGAGAAGTATCCTGGCATATTTGATGCCGGTGGCCTGGTGAATGTAGGCTCCTGTGTTGCCAACGCTCATATCCTTGGTGCTGCCATAAAGATTCCAGCCATCTTCGCAAGGCGCAACCTTAGAGCCAACCTCGAGGAGATTTCAGATTATATCCTCAATAGAGTTGGTGCAGTAGGTGTTGTCTGGGGTGCCATGAGTCAGAAAGCTCTCAGCATTGGCACAGGTTTGAACAGGTGGGGCGTCCCAGTAATTATGGGTCCAACAGGCACCAAGTACAGAAGGCTCTATCTGGGCAGAAAGGATAAGCCAGAAAAATGGGAAATCTACGATGCCAAAACTGGTGAAAAGCTTACTGCAGAGCCTGCTCCAGAGCACCTTGCCTATGTGGCTGAGAGTATGGAGGAAGCAATGCTGATGATAGCCAAGCTTGTGATGCGTCCTAATGACACCACCAAGGGCAGACAGATAAAGCTTGCTCATTATATAGATCTGCATCAGCGCTACATGGGCACCTTCCCGGATGACATCCATCTCTTCGTGAGAACAGAGGCTGACATACCCATAAATGCCAAGGAGGAGATTCTTGAGCGCCTCAAGGAGAAGGGCTGGGAGCCCAAGAAGATTCCTGACCCGACAATGCTTGAGCGCCTCATAATGAAGAAGAAGGAGGCTGGGGCATGAACTACATACCCTTAACTTCCTGGAGACCGACAATGGAGGCAGGGCCCAAGAAGGCCATACCAGTTAAGCCTGATGGTGCAGCAAAGATAATTAAAAGAGCAGAGCGCCCTGCCCTGGCTATTGGAGCAAGAATAATCGAACATGAAAGACTAATGGAGTTTGTGGAGAGGCTCAGCAAGGCTGGAATTTCTATTGTTGCTACAGCTCACAGCATAAAGTACACCTCCCAGCGTGGTATACCTGCCTATAAGGCAGGCGTTGTGGAAGTTACCAACCTCTTAACTGACCCTACCTGGGAGGGCTTCGATGGAAAGGGGAAGCCTGACCTGCTTCTGGTGATGGGAATAAACCTAGATTTGGAGAACGCTACCTTTGAAAGCCTTAAGAACTACTCTGATGTAAAGAGCATCTGTATAGACAGATACTTTATGATAAATGCCACCTACTCCTTCCCCTCCATCACTGAGGAGCTGTGGATTGAGTACCTTGAGAAGCTGTGCGAGGAGCTGGGGGTATAGTAAAAAATTTAATTATATCCCCAGCAGTCCTTTTCTTTTATTAAAGTCTCCATTTAAAAAGCTATTAGTGGGCTCGAAACTACTATGAGTTACTTTGTTTAACGCTCTCTCAGGGTTTCTATAATAAAGCTGAATAATATTGTGAATCTCCTGATATCTCAGATTTTTATCAACTATTGCTTCCAGAAGTGTCTGTCTTTTCTTAATTTCTTCTTTAATTTCTTTCAAACTCATATTTGCAAGAGAACTTATAGCTTCTATATATCTTCCGCTAAGGAGTACTTCCTTTAATTCACCTGCTTTACTGTCAAATTTAAATAGTGTGTTGGTTAGAATATTATCCCCTTCAGTACCAGAGATTTCAACAATCTCAAAAACTCTTCTTCTTACTTTTCCTTTTTCTACCTGTCTCTTCTGGGCCACAATAAAATTGAGAGCAGGTATCATTATACTCGGAACATTCATGGGGTGTGACTTAAGTCTACTGAGAGTTTCTCTTGCAGAGTTTGCATGAAGTGTTGCCATACAGCCATCGTGCCCTGTATTCATGGCAGTAAAAAGAGTTAAGGCTTCCCTGGCTCTAACTTCGCCAACTATTATCCTGTCAGGACGCATCCTTAAAGCATTTTTAAGAAGGTCATCCATTGTTATCTCGTTACCTTCACTATCGGGCGGCCTTGTCTCCATGGGAATCCAGTGCTCGTGCATTATATTAACTTCAAGTACATCTTCTATACTGATAATCCTCTCATTTTCAGGAATAAAGCTTGAAAGAGCATTTAATGTTGTGGTTTTTCCACTTGCTGTACCTCCTATTACCACCATATTTGCAGGCTGGACGTGAAGACCTTCCACTGCAAACCACAGAAAGGCTGCACTGTAAGAGGTTAATGTCCCATATCTTATTAAATCTGCAATTGTTAGTGGCTCTCTCTTGAATTTTCTGATTGTTATAGTTGAGCCCCTGGGCGACACACTCGGCAATGTAGCATTTACTCTTGAACCATCTGGCAATCTTGCATCGAGTAGAGGCGAGGTGCTACTTACTTTTCGCCCTGAAAAATCAGCTATTCTTTTTATTATTCTTCTAACCTTTTCCTCTTCAATATAAATCTTTGTTGGCATCATGCCCTTCATTCTATCATATACAAATACTGGCTGGCCCTTTGCAACCACCATAATTTCCTCGAGATTGTCATCTATAATAAGAGGGGTTAACTCACCTAGACTGAGGTATTCATAGACATAACATTTTACTATTTCTTCTGAAAAACTATCCCCAACCTGCTTTTTTATTTCATCTATTAACCTCAAGACATCATCTCTTGAGGTAACAAACAGACCTTCATACTTTTTTCCTACTTTAAGCTTTAAATCCTCTATTTCCCTCATGTAGCTATTGCAGTCTATGTTATCACCCCTTTCCAATAAATTGAGCAATAAGAGCTTCAAGTTGTATTAGTTCTGATGCACCTTCCCTTATTCTAAAATCGTATTCTCCAACTGTATCTACAAGTTTCACTTTTATATCATCTGGAATATTTAGATAAAAAATTTCCCTGTGTATCTGCCCCACTAAATCCTCGCCGCTTATTCCCTGGGTAATAACAAGGTCTCTGAGCATTTCTCTGGCACCAAGAAAATCACCCTTGAGAGCCTTTTCGAGCATTTTTCTCACGTCTTCTGGCTTTGCTCTTCCCACTATGGAGAAAATTAAATCCTCGTCAATCTCTCTTCCGAAGGCTGCAGCAGACTGAAGCAGATTGATTGCTCTCCTGAGGTCTCCTCCAGCGTTGTAAAGTATAGCTTCAAGAGCTTCATGAGTGAGCTCAAGCCCCTCGCGCAGGGCAATCTTCTTGACCATAGAAGTGACATCCTCATTTGAAAGAGGTCTGAACCTGAAGAGGGCGCATCTCGATTGAATGGGCTCTATAATCTTGCTGGAGTAGTTGCAGCTCAGAATAAATCTGCAGGTGGAGGTGTACATCTCCATAGTTCTTCTCAGAGCATGCTGGGCATCCTTTGTGAGAGCATCAGCCTCATCAAGAAATATAATTTTGAAGTCTCCGCCTATGGGCTTAGTTCTTGCAAAGCTCTTGATTTTCCCCCTCACTATGTCAATTCCCCTTTCATCACTGGCATTCAGCTCAAGGAAGTTGTTTCTCCAGGCAGGACCGAAGAACTCTCTTGCAAGAGCCAGAGCTGCAGTGGTCTTACCCGTGCCAGGTGGGCCTGCGAAGAGCAGATTGGGGAGATTGCCCGAAGCAAGATAGCCCTTGAGCCTCTCAACAACTTCTTTCTGGCCTACTATTTCGATTAGCTTCTTTGGCCTGTACTTCTCCACCCAGACAGCTTCTATATTGCTCATAGCCTTTTTATACCCCTCTGATATAGTTATTATTATGAGATGGTTAATTATAGTTCTCTTCCTACTTATAAATTCTGCGCTCTGCTCAGCCTCAGAGATCTATGTGGCAGAAGTCAGTGGAGTTATAGACCCAGTTCTGGCAGAGTATGTATCCAAGACCATCTCCCAGGCAGAAACTCATGGCGCAAGTGCTGTAGTTTTAATTATAGACACTCCAGGCGGTCTGGACACAAGTATGCGCACTATGATTCAGAGGATTCTTAGCTCTGAAGTGCCTGTTGTTGGCTATGTTTATCCCAAGGGGGCGAGGGCAGCTTCTGCAGGGAGCTTTATTCTTCTTTCCACGCACATAGCTGCCATGAGTCCAGGCACAAACCTTGGGGCTGCTCATCCTGTTGGTATCTCAATTACTGGCGAAGCATCGGCAGTTGAGGAAAAAGTTACTCAGGATGCAGCAGCCTACATGCGTACTATAGCTCAGTTGAGAGGAAGAAATATAAGCCTGGCCGAGAGCTTTGTTCTGGAATCAAGATCTATAACTGAGGAAGAAGCTTTAGAAGGTGGAGGAATAGATGTAATTGCTGATACTCTTGAAGGTTTACTTGAGAGTATTGATGGCAGGATGGTGGAGCTGGAGTCCGGGAAGGTTACTCTTGAAACTTCAGGAGCAAGAGTTGTCTATGTGCCTCTTAGCTCCAGGGAGAATTTTCTTCACAAAATTTCTGACCCGAATATTGCCTACCTCCTTTTTATGGCAGGAATTTATGGGATAATATTTGAACTCTCCAATCCAGGAGCTCTTCTCCCAGGAATTGTGGGGGTTATATGCCTCTTAATGGCGCTGTGGAGCTTCCAGGCTATAAGTATAAGTTCTGCAGGTTTAATTTTAATAATCTTTGGAATTTTGCTTTTCCTTCTTGAAATTAAAGTTACTTCCCAGGGTCTTCTCAGCATTGGGGGAATAATTTCCCTTGTGCTGGGTTCTCTCATGCTCATAGATGTGGAGAAGGAGCCCTTTATAAGGATATCCTACTGGAGTATTGGTTCAGTGGCTTTAATAACTGCCCTGTTCTTTACTTTTGTAGTTGCTGAGGTTGTAAGGGCTATGAAAAGAAAGCCTGTGACAGGGAAGGAGGGCATGCTTGGGTTAACGGGTGTGGCAAGAACTGATCTCTCTCCTGAGGGTACTGTTTTTATTCGCAGCGAAGTCTGGCAGGCAAGGGCAAAAGAGGGGAGAATTGAGAAGAATAGAAAGGTTAAAGTAGTAGGAATGGAAAATCTAACTTTAATAGTAGAGGAGGTGGAATAAATGGTATTTTTTGAAAGTATACCTGTATTGTTGATAGTTGTTGCGATAATAGCCTCAGCCATCAAGGTGGTTAGTGAGTACGAGCGTGGTGTTGTCTACAGGCTGGGCAGGTATGTTGGCCCAAGAGGTCCAGGAATCTTTATTCTTATACCCATAGTGGACAGAATGGTCAAGGTTGACCTCAGAACAATAACAATGGATGTGCCATCGCAGGAGATTATAACTCGAGATAATGTGCCTGTCAGAGTAAATGCTGTGGTTTACTTCAGGGTTATTGACCCGGGCAAGGCAATAAATGAGGTGGAGAATTTTCTTGCTGCCACAAGTATGATTTCCCAGACTACACTCAGAAGTATTCTCGGGGAGGCTGAGCTTGATGAGCTTCTCAGTGAGAGGGAGAAGCTGAATGAGAAGCTTCAGAAGGTTATAGACAGCCAGACAGATTCCTGGGGCATCAAGGTTTCTGCTGTTGAGATTAAAGATGTAGAGATTCCTCAGGGGATGCAGCGCGCCATGGCTGCTCAGGCAGAAGCAGAAAGAGAGAGAAGGGCAAAGATTATCTCAGCAGAAGGCGAGTACCAGGCGGCTGAGAAGCTTGCCATGGCAGCCGAGATAATGAGCAAACACCCTGCGTCTATTCAGCTAAGGTTTCTGCAGACAATAAAGGAAGCTGCCAGCGAGAAGGCTTCAACCTTTGTGATACCTGTGCCTATTGACCTTCTGAGGGGTTTTATGAAGAATAAAGGAGAAGAGGAAGAGTAATTAAATTTTCCCCTTTTTCTCTATTTCTTTATTTTTATCTCTTTTCAGTTTTCAACTGGAAGAATTTATGGATTATTCTGCACTATATGTTCTTTAACGATGAACATTTTTACACATGTTATCTTTTTTCATCAGTTGCATGGAAAGTGCCATAATGGATTTTGAAAGGAAGGTAGCTAAGGGTGACCATGTCTTAATTCACTATACTATTTTCTGTGAAGATAAAATGGTGGAGACCACTGACGAGGAGGAGGCAAAGAAGGGTGGAATTTATGAACCTGAGAAGCACTACAAGTCCTGGTGGAGTATTGCAGGGGCGGGAAGGTTTCTCTGGGGTATAGAGGATGCTTTAATTGGAATGAGAGAGGGTGAGGAGAAGGTTGTTGAAGTACCTCCTGAAAAGGGTTATACTGATAAAGAGCACAGGTGCTACGGTAAACCCCTGAAGATAAAAATAAAGCTGCTGCAGCACATCAAACCATATCACATAGCTGAACTTCACTGCTAATAAATTTTTAAAAATTTTTTTATATCTCTTTATACCAATATTTTAAGGAGGTGATAAAATGAAAAAGAGTCTCTTACTGGTTGGAGTAATTCTTGCCATTATGGCAATTTTTGCCGGATGTGCACAGCAGGCGGAAAAAGCTCCAGAAGCTAAAAAAGAAACAGGAGAGGTGCAGAAGGCTCCAGAAGAAATAAAAATAGGAGTACTTCTGCCGTTAACTGGCAACTTAGCACCTTTTGGTCAGGGAATGCTAAAGGGAGCCAAAGTGGCAGAGAAGGAACTCAACGATGCTGGAGGTGTTCTTGGTAGTAAAGTTAAACTTGTAGTGGAAGATACTGGCACTGAACCAGCCAAAGCTGTTGAGGCAGCAAGAAAGCTTGTTAATATAGACAAGGTTCAGGCTATAGATGGAGCAGCAGCCAGCTCTTCAACCCTTGCAGTGGCTCCTATATGCGAGGAGAACAAGGTTGTTCTGGTGTCGCCAGCTTCCACAAGTCCGGAGGTTACAAACGCTGGAGACTATATCTTCAGAGTTGTGCCCAGTGATACTCTTCAGGGCAAGGTTTTGGCTGATTTGAGCATAGGCGAGGGTTATAAAAAGGCTGCAACTTTTGTTATAAATAACGACTACGGCATAGGACTTCAGGATGTTTTCACAAATACCTTCAAGGAAAAAGGTGGAGACGTTGTGATTCAGATTCAGTATGACCCAGGTAAGGGTGACTACAGAACTGAGCTCCAGCAGATTAAGGACTCTGGAGCTGAGATGATAATGTTTGTTTCCTATCCAGAGGATGCCTCAGTTATACTCAAGCAGGCTGTGGAGCTTGGCTTGACCCAGAAGTGGATTGCAGCCGAGGGTATAGCCAGTGAAGAGATGTTCAACTATGAGGGTATGAAGGAAGCCATGGAAGGCATGCTCTTAACAAAGCCAGCCAGCTCAACTGATAGCGAGGAGTATAAGCACTTCTACAATCTGTTTAAAGAGATGTACCCAGATGAGGAACCAGGTATTTATGCAGACTCCACCTACGATGCTCTGATGATGATTGCCAAAGCTATAGAGGCTGCAGGAAGCTACGACGGTGAAAAAATCAAGGATGCCATGTATGAGATAAGCAAGGGCTACAAGGGTGCAACTGGCGATAAAACCATGGATGAAAATGGCGACATAATCTACCAGGACTTTGTAATACTCAAGGCAGAGAACGGCAAGTTTGTAGAAGTGGGAATGTGGAAGCAGGGTAAGCTGGAGATGAAATAAGCTTCCCTATTTTTCTCTTTTTATTTTTTAATACCTCTATCAAATTACTCATAAAACACTACACCAAACTCTACAAGTCTCTTGTAGTGCTTTGCTTTTTGTTTCGGGTAAGCGAGAGTAAATTTTTATTTACAAACTCAAGCGTAAGCATTGCGAGCACACCTTTATGTTTTTTAGCCTGGATATATCTCACTGATAGCAGTGCCTTTGCAGCATAGTACTGAGCATAGTATGCTTCGCTTACTGCATGGTTGTATTTTCCAGCCTCAAACAGAAGCTTGGCAGAAGATAAACTTTCCCCAGCCCTTTCAAAATACTTCTCCCACTCAGGCATAGATAACTCCTTCCCTCTCCACATTCCTTATAAAGCCTGTGCCCTCCCTTTTGAGATATTCAAATCTCTCGGGAGTGATGTCATAGGGTGAAATCACAACTCCATATTTCAGCAAATTTGGATGGTTTCGTCAATAAGTTCCTCAAGGCTCACATACCCGACAACAAGCACATCAACATCGCTCTTTGCTTCAGCCTCTCCTCTAGCATGGCTGCCAAAGACTATTATCTCCTCCACCCTGGAGGAAAACTTCTGGCTTATTATACTGATAAATTCTCTGAGAGCTTTTTCTCCAACTTCCATATCTGCTATTTCCAGATTAATATCAGTATATAAAATATAAAGACTTTAGCAAGAGAAAACTTCAGGGAAATCAGTTGTTATGGAACTCATAAATTCTATGAGGAATGTGAAGCTCAAGTAGCTGGGACTCTTTCAATCCCACTTTGGTACTGGTTCTAACTTATATCACCTCAGGTATCAAACCAATCATTATAACTTTCATATACATCCCACACTTCACCATTATAATAAGTATAGACCACTAAGTGGTATCTTGTCCTCACATTGCGTGGTAATCTAATGGATAATGTAACTTTATGCTCATCTCCAGAATCTAAATGTATTCGTGCTTCTTTGTGAGTGTATATCCACCCTTCTTCTTTACCATATACATCAGTATGCACATCAACTTTTACATCCCCATCGCCAAGTCCAAGGTTCATTATTTTTAAAGTAATTTCAACCCACCACCCCTCAACTTCAATATTTTCAACAGTAAAGTCAATGTTTGGAGGGGGATTTGATACAAAAGACGTTACATCAAAAGCGTTGACAATTTTCCAATCGTATATTTCATCTCCAGCTGACTTCATTCCTTTATATTGAGGTTCCCATATTACCATTCTGCCATCTTCTAGTACACCAACACTTAAATGGTCAATATCACCATCTTGATTTGTATCTACAAATAAGAGATATACGTCGCTAATTCCGGCCCTCATAAACATAGATGCTAACAAGACAGACAAATCGTCACAGTCCCCGCCACCTAATAGTACTGTCAGAGAAGGTGGAAAGACGTAGTCTGACTTCCAATTGGGGTCTCTATTATATTTAAGGTTGTAGGCAATCCAATTCTTCAAGGCCATTTTTATTTCTTTTTCACTAGTAAGCCCCTCTGTTATATTGTTTACTAACTCTATGACTATTTTGTCATGGGGATTTACTTGATAGAAATATTTTACTCGCCAATCGCCTGACAATTCGTCGATGTATTGACAATACTTGTTTTCAAACATTATTAAATCATCTATCTCTTCAACAGAGAGTTCTATACCCTTGTCCATTTCTTTTAGTTTGTAGAGATAGTAATATTCATTGTTTAAATGACTCTTAACCAATTCTCTGTAATCTTCTAGATACTTTCCATATTTTCCATACTCTATAGAATCTCCATATTCTTCATCAAGTTTTATTAAATTAAGCATAAAAAGTAAACAAAAAGTAAATATGATTTAAAT
>CAZCRG010000016.1:0-24746 GCA_964501105.1 Candidatus Hydrothermarchaeota archaeon
ATTTATGAGTGATATGGAAGAAGTTCTCTTGAAAATAGTAGAAACAGCAAATGATGGAATTATTTTTATAGACTTATCTGGGAGAATAAAATTTGCAAATAATGCTGCAGAACACCTGACTGGATACTCAATAGAAGAACTTTTAAAAAAGAGTGTTTTTGACATTGTTGCTCCTGAATATGCTAATTTTGTTAGAAAGCGGCTTGAAAACCTACAGCCTGACCATGATGGTAAGTCTTTCTTTGAGCTGGACATTATTGGAAAAGATGGTACCAGAATACCACTGGAAATCTCTACGTCAACTCTTAAAAATGGAAATAGTACAGCAGGAGTTGTTGTTATTGCCAGAGATATAAGGAGGAGAAAAGAAAAGGAGTTCAAGCTAAAAAAAATAATGGATATGAATAAAGCTTATGTCTCACTTTTGAGTATTAGTCTTGAAGAGGTAGAACTCAGGCCTTTTCTTGAAAAGGCTCTCAGAGTTCTAATTTCCCTGGACTGGCTATCTTTAGAATCTAAAGGCTCAGTCTTTATAAGAAATAATAATCATCTCAAGCTAAAAGCTCAGGTTAATTTATCAAATTATATAAAAAAAAGATGTGATAGGGTTAATCTTGGTGAATGTCTTTGTGGAAAAGCTGCACTTGAGAAAGAACCAGTTTATTCAACACATCTCGATGAAAATCATAGCATAAGATGTGAAGGAGTTAAAGAACATGGGCATGTTGTAATTCCACTTAAATATAAAGGAGAAGTCTTTGGAATTCTTAATCTATATTTACCTGAGGGATACTCTTTAAATAATGATGAAATTTATTTTCTCAAGGGTGCTGCTTATATTATAGCCCTTTCAATAAAGAGAATAGAAACTAAGGAAGAGCTCAGGGAAACCCTTAAGAAGATTTCAGTTATAAACACTCTCGATAGAGTGATAAGCTCATCCCTCGACATAACAGAGGTATATGATGCTTTTACTGAGGGTATGAGAGAGCTGGTGGATTTTGATAATATCTGTGTTCTGGCTCATACAGATGGTGTGCTCAGGGTAATGGCCAACAAAGGTAATGTACATGGTAAGATTAAAATTGGTAAAATAATAACTCCTGATAAGAGTTCTATTGCCTGGAAAGTTTTCAAAGATGGAAATACCTTTATAAAAGAAAAAATTGAGGGAGAATTCTATGAGGATGAGATATTAATAAGAGAAGGAATAAATAGCTATATTATTGTACCACTTAAAATTAAAAATAAAGTTATTGGTTTACTCTGTCTTGCAAGTACAAAGGAAAGGGCATTTTCTCATGAGATTATTCCCCTTGTTGAAGAACTTTCAATACAACTTGCAATAGCTCTTGAAAACTCTATTCTTTACAATAAGCTGAAAACTGCCTATGAGGACCTTAGAAAGGTTGATGAAATTAAGACCAATATAATTGCCAATGTTCGCCACGAACTTTTAACCCCTGTAACAGTTATAAAGGGGATTTTAGAAGTTCTTGAGGACGAAGTCACCAGTGAGGAAAGTAAGAAGCTTATACACACCTCGAAGAGGTACATAAGAAAGCTAATGGATATTGTGGATAATCTTGTTTCTGTTAGTAGTTTCTACCGGGGAACAACTCATCTTAATATGGAGATTGTTAATCTGGCAGAACTTATTGAAAGTGCTGTGGCTGAGAAAGAAGACTTCGCTGAAGAGAAGGACATTAAAATTAAAGTAAGAATAGATAAAAATCTTCCTGAAATAAGAGCTGATGCAACAAATTTAAAAAAGGTGATTTTAAATCTTCTTGACAACTCCATAAAATTCAATAAAATTGGGGGGGAAGTTAGAATAAACGTCTATTCCGATGGTGATGAAGTTATAGTAAAAATAGAGGATACTGGCATTGGAATACCTATGGACAGAATTAATGATATGTTCAAGCCCCTAACCCAGCTTGATGCCAGTATAAAAAGAAAATATGGAGGCACTGGTTTAGGTTTGGCTGTCGCAAAAAGAATAGTGGAGCTTCACTCAGGCAAGCTGTATGTTGAGAGTGAGCCCGGTAAGGGCTCAGTTTTCTGGTTCACTCTACCCCTTCAGAAAAGGTAGCAGTGTGTGCAGTCCTCTCTGAGAGTCTCCTCATACTTCTGGGCCGCCTGGGGCGAGAGATAGGGAGGTACTCTTTTCAGAGCTTCCTCAAAGTGTCGCATCTCAATTTTATCAAAATCTGGCCCCTTTTCTCTTATAGCAATAATTTTGGCCTCTCTCACCACTCCTCTTATGTCAGCACCAACATAGTATTCGGTATACTCAGCAAGCTTTTCCAGATCAACGTCCTCAGCAATAGGCGTTTCTCCCAGATGAATCTTAAATATTTCAAGGCGGTCTTCAAAATCAGGAGCAGGTACATAAATTTTTCTTTCCAGCCTGCCCTTCTTTTTTGCCTGCTCATCCAGCACGTCAGGTCTATAAGTTCCGCCTATGGTTATAATATCCTCCCTATCTGCAACCCTGTCCAGATTCTTGTAGAAAATCTCAGTAACCTCGGGAGGAGCTATTCTCACAGGAGCATCTCTTGTTATTCCATATACCCACTGGCTCTTAGCTCCCCTCTTGGGAGCCAGAGCATCCACTTCATTAATAAAAACAACACAGGGGGCAAGCTCAATAGCCTTATCGTACATGGCAGTAATCTCTTCAGGTTCTGACATTATCTCAATAGCTTTAACAGCTATGTAGTTTACGCCAGCATGATAGGCAGCAGCTTCTGCAAGGACTGTTTTACCGCCGCCCGGGGGTCCCCACAGGAGAATTCCAGAGGGAGGTTTCAGTCCCACCTCTTTAAACTTATTAAGGTATCTTAGAGGTAAAATTACCATCTCTTCAAGCCTTTCTTTTACCTCCTTGAGACCACCAATCCTATTCCAGTTCCATCTGGGCTCCTTAATTTTGAAATATGCTCCCTTTTCGCCTTTCAAGGGTATTCCTCCAGTTTTAGAGGGTTAAACCTGGGCAGATGCCCTTACCTAGAAGTTGAAAATAACATATGTAAAAATAAAAAATTTTTTTATTGCTATTATGGCATCTGAGTATATGTCGCTTATAGAGAGAGCCCTTGCCCTTGAGGAAGTTGAGAGAGTGCCTGTGGCACCCTTAATTGCCATAGGTCACGCTTCCAGAATTGCAAAAGTCAAGCCCTGGGAATATGCTCTCAACCCTGAGGTTTATGTTAAAACTCAGCTTTACTGCAAGAGCTTTTATGACTATGACTGGGTATGGGCCCACCAGTTTTTTCAGGGCCCAAGTAGAAGAGAGAGGGAATCTCTGAAAGTTTACAGTGATTATGCCGTAGTAACACTGGACTTTGGAGCCAGGATAAAGCTCCCCCTTAAAGGCCCTGCTTCAACTTTAGAGCCTGCTGTGAAGAACAAGGAGGATATAGACACTCTTGAGGTGCCTGAGCTAAATACGCCTGAGAAGATGAGCCACTTAAAGCTTCTACTGGAAAAAGAAGATTTTGTGGCAGGGAACTTAAGACTTCCTTTCACCTTTGCCTCAACTCTTCTTTACAATCTCGAAAACTTCCTTATTGAGACTAAAGTGGATAAAGAATTTGCCCATAAGCTTATAGATTTTGCCTACCGCTATGACCTGGAGCTGGCAACAGCTTTAATAGAGAATGGGGCAGGCGCAATATACCTTGAAGACCCCAGTGCCTCCAGCAACCTTATTTCGCCTCAAGACTATAGAGAGTTTGCCTATCCTTATCAGAAGAAGCTTATAAAGGAGATAACAAAGCATGTTCCTGTAATATTCCATATATGCGGCAATATCTCTCCAATAATAGAGGACATTCTCAGCCTGGGTATCACTTATCTGAGTATAGACGAGAATATGGACATTTTTGAGCTTCACAACAAAATACCTGTATGGGGCAATGTGGCGCCTTCCCTTCTTGTCAGCGGCTCGCCTGAAGAAATTGAAAAACTTAGCTCAGAGATTGTTGAATTGAGAAAAAATGTTATTCTAAGCTCTGGCTGTGTTGTTCCTGCCAATGCAAAGGCTGAAAACATTAAAGCTATGGTAAGGGCGGCAAAAAAAGATAAAGCTTCAGAATAATATATTTTAAAATTAATTCAAAAGATTTAAAATAATGTTTTTTGAGGTTAGAAAAATTTTCAATTAGTGCATGGAACTGTCTCAAATCAGTGAAGCTGTGGTAAAAGGCAAAGTGAATGAAATTGAGGAGCTTGTCAACAATGCCCTTTCAAATGGTGACTCCCCTAACAATATTTTAAAAGAATTAATTGCTGGCATGGATGTGGTTGCTGATCTTTTTGAAAGACATGAATACTATGTCCCTGAGACTCTTCTAAGTGCCTATGCCATGCAGAAGGCCCTTGATATTCTTAAGCCTCTTCTCGTTTATGATACTGTGGAAGCCAAGGGGAAGGTGATTATAGGAACAGTTCAGGGCGATGTCCATGATATAGGCAAGAACCTTGTTGCCATGTTTCTTGAGGGTGCAGGCTTTGAGGTTCACAATCTTGGAAGAGATATAACAGCAGAAGTGTTCCTTGAGAAGGCTCTTGAATTAAAGCCTGATATAGTTGCCATGTCAGCTATGCTCTCCACAACTGTAATTAAAATGGGGGAAGTTATTGAGGAGTTTGAAAAGGTTGGTGTAAGGAAGGATTACTACTTTGTTATAGGCGGAGCTGCAGCCAGCGATGACTTTGCCAAAAGAATAGGGGCTGACGGCTATGCTAAAGATGCTACAAAGGCTGTGAGGCTCTGTGAAGCCCTGATGAAGAGGAAGAAAAATGAACTCCCTCAAAAGGTTTAGGCTTGCAATTGAGGGTGACTCTGGAGACAGGGTGCCCGTAGCACCCATGGTGAATGTACCCCATGCTTCAAAGGTTCTTGGAGTTAGGCCCTGGGAGTATGTTTCTAATAATAAGCTGTATGTTGAAGGACAGCTTAAGGCTCTGAATCTCTATAAATACGACTGGATTTTCAATCATCAGCCCATTCAGGGCGTTACAAAAGAGGAAAGAAAGGCTATGCATGTTGAGGGCAAATTTATGGTTCTTCCCACTGAGCTGGGTACCACCCTGTATATTCCTCTTGAAAATGGCCCAGCAGTCAAAAAGCCTGCCATAAAAAGTTATGATGAAATTGACAGGCTGAAGGAGGTAGACTGGGACAACCCTGAAAGATGGGAGCCACTGAAGGAGCTTCTCAGGCGCACAAAGGATGAGGTTTATATATGCAGCAAGGTTCCAGCACCTTTTCACTATGCAGCGGAATGGATAGTGGGCATGGAGAACTTTATGATTGATATGCTTACAAGGCCAAAGGAGGTTCACAAACTTCTAGATATAATGGCAGACATTGCCATAGAGATTGGAAAGCGTCAGATAGACCTTGGTACCCACGGAATAATGATGGAGGATCCCAGTGCTGCCTCTCAGGTAATTTCTCCCCAGCACTACAGAGAATTTGCCTACCCCTATGAGAAGAAGGTGGTGAAGGCTCTGGAGAAATATGGTGGAGAGGTTATTATTCATATATGTGGTGATACTACGCCAATACTTGAAGATCTGGCAAAAACTGGTGCGAAGGTTTTAAGTGTTGATGAAAGTGTAAATCTTGCTGATGCCAAGCGCAGAGTGGGCAATAAGGTTGCTCTCTTTGGTAATGTTAGTGTAGATACAATCTATCAGGGAACACAGGAGCAGATTAAGGCAAATGTGGAGAAATGCCTGACCACTGCAGGAAAAGAGGGATATATAGTCTCTTCAAGCTGCGGTCTTCATTCAGGCACACCCATAAAAAATCTTAAGACTATGGTTGAATTTAGTAAAAAGTTAGGAAGATAGGAGTTGTTGAGATGTGCGAGGTACTTGAGCCGGGGCAGTATTTTAAAATTAAGGAGCCTGAGACTGGATTCTCAGACATAGGAGGCTATCAGGAGGTAAAGCAGAGAATAGAGGAAATGATTGTTCTTCCTCTTAAACATCCTGAAACCTTTAAGAAAGCGGGATTAAACCCGCCCAGGGGTGTTCTTCTCTGGGGACCTCCCAACAGCTATGCCACCTTTGCAGAGGCAGCAGCCAAGGAAGCTGGTGTCACTCTGATTTCCGCCCAGGCTGAGAAGCTTTTAGAAGATGAGCACCAGATTACTCATGTTTTTGAGGCAGGGGTAATCAATTCTCCATCAATTATTTTTATAAGCGATATAGAGATTCTTGCTCCAAGGAAAGAGCTGGAATCAAGACTTATTCCACCTCCCAGTGAGATTGCACCAAGTTCTGCCACAAGGCTTCTCTTCAAGGAGGTTGACAAGATTGTTGAGAGGGATGACGTTAGAGTTCTTGTGTCCTCTTCAAGGCCTGATATTCTTGAGCCTGCCCTTCTGAGAAATGGCAGGATAGACAGAAAGATTTATGTTCCTCACCCTGAGTTTGAAGATCGCCTTGAGATTCTTAAGATTGCCTTCAAAGGCGTTCCTCTTGCTGAAGATGTTACACTGGAAAAAATTGCTGAGCTTACAGCTTACTATGTGCCCTGGCAGCTCATAACTCTGCCCAGAGAGGCCACCCTCATGGGAATTAAGGATGAAAAAGCCAACTTCAAGGAGGTAAGGTTAAAGCATATTCAGGATGCTCTTAAGCGCCTTGAACCTGAGCTAACCCCTGAGCTTATTAGAAAGTATGATGAGATTTACAAGGAGGAGTGCAAGCACCGCTATATGTACTAAGGCGATACCATGGCAGAGAAGAAGATAAGCTATGAGGACATAGAGGCTTCACCGGAGAAGGACATTGAGGACTATAACAATGTTTATCTCGATATTCTTGAGCCCCGCTTTTCCTTTGACCAGATTGCTGGTTATGAAGAGGTGAAGGAAAAGTTCAGGGAGATGATAGTTTACCCCATGAAGTTCCCCGAGGCTCTAAAGAGGGCAGGAATTAATCCTCCCACAGGAGTTATAGTCTGGGGTCCCCTTGGCGTTGGAAAGGGACACATGATAGAAGCCTCGGCAAAGGAAGTGGGCTGCAACTATATTATTATTCGCGGCAGGGAATGCACAGACCATCCTGAAGTTATAAGAAAGGGTTTTGAGTGGGCTCGCAAAAATAAGCCAGTTCTAATCCACCTTATGGATATTGACTGGCTCTGTCCGAGAAAGGATGCAGTCTATGAGTGGAGCGATGGCACCACGACAGGGAAACCAGATAAGTTCGGCACTCCTGAGGTTCATAAGGCTGTGCATGAGGAAGTAGCCAGGGTTGCCTACGACCCTGAGATTATTGTTGCAGCCAGCAGCTACCGCATTGATGTGCTTGATCAGGCTTTTACAAGAACCTCCATGCTGGGTAGGAAGATATATGTGCCCAGGCCGAGTCTTGAGGATAGAATTGAGATTCTTAAGTACTACCTCAGGGATGTGAAGCTAAGCAGTGATGTTGATATTGAGACTCTCGCAAAGAAGGCGGAGTACTATATTGGCTGGGACCTTGAAGCTCTGTGCAGAAAGGCCAAGCTAATGGCCATTGAAAGGAGCAAGGGTTCAGAGCTTGTTGTTGAGATGGAAGACCTCCTGAAGGCTATGGAAAAGGTTAAGCCCTGGCTTTCTCCTGAAATGGCAAGGGATTATGACCTGATTAAGGCTGAAGACTGCATTCATAAGTACAATTTCTAAAGCTTTCCTGCCCTGGCAGGAATCTGACGCTTTTTTATGTATATTGTTCCTAAATATACACTGAGGCGTAATTCTATAATGTATCTGAGAGCTTTGTATGGGAGATGGGAGGCTTAAAGAGTGAGCACCTGCTTGAGGGTTCAGTAGTCACTTTCATCCAGATATTTCTTAATTTCACCTACAACTTCCCTGGGTTCCACTATACCTTCGGCACCCTCAAGAATTCCAATAAACTCTCTGTAAAATTCCTCCGCTAAAGGAAGGAACTCCTCTATCAGGTCAATAAGAGCCAGAAAGTAATCGAGACCTTTTTCAAGGCTTTCAGAGTTGCGAGCAGCTTTACCTATAAGCCTTTCAAGGTTACTCCAGTCCTTCTCGTCCAGCGTAGATAGTGCACCAGTGAGGCGCACTGCCAGCTCTATCCTTTCCTTATCATTCACTGCAAACCCTCCTCGGGGAGTGGAAAATTCTTACCTTTCAGCCATGAATGCCAGTAAAACCATCTTGACATCAGCTTTGCCAGGTAGCTGGCTCTTGAAACTTTTCCTGGAGTTAGAGGGCCCAGCAGAGGAAGGGGAAACTTAGCTTTCTTCACTAAACCACTGTAGTCCAGCTCCAGCATTATAGCTTCATTGAAGCCAGTAATTACATAGCAGATAGCTCTACCATTGTACTCCTTCAGAGACTCAATTCCATAAATCTCTCTTGAGATGTTCTCAGCTGCCACCTCTGCCTGAAAGTGGGCGCTGGAGGCTGCCTTTGAGGTTGGCAGATTGGAGGCATCCCCCACGACATAAACTCTATCAAACTCCAAAGCCTTTAGTGTATGCCTGTGAGTGGGAATAAAGCCCAGGGCATCACCAATGCCAGATTTTATAACAGCCTCTGAGCCCAGGTGGGGAGGCACAGCAACAAGAAGGTCATAATCCAGAGTATCGCCTTTGTGGTCTACTATCTTATTCTCCTCCACTCTTTCTGGATGAAAATCTGTTACAATTGAGATTCCCCTGCTCTCTGCGAGGGCTTCCAGGGTTTCAGAAACTTCCTTTTTTGTGAAGGCCTCAGGGGAGGGCACAGAGAGCTCAACCTCAAAATCCTTTACTCCTTTTCTTTCCAGGTATTCCTGAGCCAGAAAAGCAAAAGAGAGAGGTGCTGCAGGGCATTTAATGGGAAGCTCTGCCACAGCTATAAGAAGCTTTCCCTTTTTGAAGCTTTTCAGTGCAGATTTTAGCTTTTGTGCTCCACGATAGGTATAAAAGTCAAAGGCCTTTCTATAGAGCACCTTTTCGAGCCCCTTAACCTCACTGAAAGAAGGTTTTGACCCAAGAGCAACCACAAGATAATCATACTTTAGCTCTCTCCCGTCAACAACTACCTTTCTCTCTTCTGGCAGAATTTTCTCCACCCAGCCCCTGAAAAATTCTACCCCTCTTGGGATAAAATTCTCCTGGGGTTTTCTGCAATGCTCAGGTGAATAAATTCCAAAGGGAACAAAGGTAAAACCTGGCTGATAGTTATGCCTCCTGCTGCTATCTACAAGAGTTATACTGTGTTCTTTTCCCAGAGAGCTTCTTAACCTGTTGGCTGCAATGGTGCCCCCAGTCCCTCCTCCTAAAATAAGAATGTCCATATATTAATTAGGATAGGATAAGAGATAAAACTTTCCTCAGCACTCTTTACACTTTTCAAGATAGGCATTAAAAATGTCAGTGCTGCTTATAACCCCGATTACATCTCCATCCTTCTTTACAGGGAGATTGCAGACCTGATTCTCACCCATTATTTTTGAGGCTTCTTTGACAGTGGCGTTGTGTTCTATGTAGTATACTGGCTTCTCCATAATATCTGTTATTTTGACTTTGAGGGGATCCTTTCCCTGTGCTATGACCTTTTCCATTATGTCAAACCTCGTAACAAGCCCGAGCTCCTTGTAGGGTGACATCCTTGCCACTATAACACACCTGAAATTGCGCTCCATCATCTTTTCTATGGTTTCAAGCACAGTCAGCTCAGGCTCTACCATGAGAACATACTTTGTCATCAGTTCTGAAACCTTTTTATTAGGTATCTCTTCAAAACCCATCTCTACCACAAATAGAATATTGGTAAGAAAGATTTAAAAAATTATTCCTCAACATCTGGGTTAAAGTCCAGATACTCCTTGAGCTCCCCGGGATAGATCTCCACCTTCTCCCTGCCTCTCTTCAGGTGGGTGTAAACCACTTCAAGGAAATCCTGGTAGCGCACTTCATACTTCTCATAAAGCTCTGGAGCGTCTCTGGCGAAATTTATCCACCTGGGGTTTGTTATTGTCACCTCGAAGGTTTTGTTTATAACCTGCTTGAGATTCTTATCCTGGTCGAAATGTCGCTTAACTTCAAAAATCAGAGTATCCCCAGGCCCAAGGTCGTAGTCGTTCTTCATTTTGTAGTTGATATACATCTCATCCATTGCTTCAATCCTGTTGATCTCTCTCAGTGGCATTCAGACCCTCCTATAATTTTAAAGATGATACTAACACGGTGCCTATCGGAAGATATTTTAACCATCAAAAGGAATTATAAAGAGGTGATAAAATGCTCCCCACAGTACCCTATCATCCGACACCGCCTGAGAAAGCAAGGGAAATGCTGAAACTGGCTGATTTGAAGGAAGGAGAGATTCTCTACGATTTAGGCTGTGGAGAAGGAAATATTCTGATTGTTGGAGCTGAGGAGTTTGGTGCAAGGTGTGTGGGTATAGAGAAGGATCCCAGCCTTGTTGAAGCTGCGAGAGAGAAAGTTAAAGAGAGGGGGCTTGAGGATAAGATTACAATAGTTGAGGGAGATATTTTTTCAGAGGAGTTCTGGAGTCATATGGGCGAGGGCGAGAAGCCCTATGCAGTATCCAGGGCTGATGTTGTAGCAATTTATCTCAACTTCAATATGCACGAGGTGGTTGTGCCCATGCTGGAGAAGGAGCTCAGGCAGGGTGCAAGAGTGGTTTCCTATGAATTTTTTGTTCGCGGCTGGAAGCCAGTGAGAGAGCTCCCCATGCTCTTTGCCTTTGAGAAGGGGAAAAGTTTTTGAGATGGTTTATTTCAAGTAATTAGAGGAGGTACTGCTATGGAGGCTGTGCTAGGGGAAAAGAAGGTTAAGGATGTAATGACCAAGGATGTAATTTCAGTTAAGATTAAAGATCCTGTTTCAAAGGTTATATCCATACTTTCAGGCAAGGGTGTTTCAGGCGTTGTTGTGGTTGACAATGCCGGCGATGTGGTGGGTGTAATTTCTGCCATGGACATCTTCAAGCTTCTGGATGGAGAGAAGAAAATTAAACTCAACTATTCGGCTGAGGATGTGATGACGCCCTATACCATAACAATAACTCCGGAGGCTGACCTCCATGATGCAGGCAGGCTGATGCTTGAGAATGGTATACACAGGCTTATTGTGACAGAATCTCCTACAAGAAAACGCCCCCTTGGAATTATCTCCTCCACAGATATAATAAAAGAGCTTAAAAATCTGATTTAAGATGGCAGAGTACACTATAAAGGATATTCCCAGGGATGAAAGGCCCAGGGAGAGGTTGATAAAGTACGGCGCCTCTTCTTTATCAAATGCTGAACTTCTTGCTATTATTCTCAGGACTGGTGTGAAGGGAGAGAATGTACTAACTCTTGCTGGAAATCTTCTCAGCAAGTATGACCTGAAGAAGCTTTCAAAGGCAGATGTCAGTGAGCTGAGAAAGATTAAAGGTATAAGTGATGCAAAAGCCTGTCAGATTGCTGCCTGCTTTGAGCTGGGCAGGAGAGCTTCTGTTTACAGAGGAGAGGAAAAGCCAAGAATTCGCTCCCCGGAGGAGGCTTATTCTGTGGTCTCAGACCTGAGTTCTGAGCCTCAGGAAGTCTTTGCTGTTCTGCTTCTCGATATTAAGAACAGGGTGATAAAGAGGGAGAAGCTTTTCAGGGGAGGAAGAGCTTCAAGTCTGGTTGAGCCCCAGGAGATTTTCAGGAGAGCACTCCTAGAATCTGCCTCAAGGATTATTCTTGTGCATAACCATCCCAGTGGCGACCCTGAGCCCAGCAGCGAGGATATCAACATAACAAAAAGGGTAAAGGAGGCGGGAGAGCTTGTTGGCATTGATGTTCTTGACCACATTATTGTGGGAGACTCAGGTTATGTTAGCCTGAAGGAGAGAGGGTTGATATAGTCCATCCTTATCAAATATATTGCTCAGGGCAGAAATCTCTATTACTATGTCGATGATGAATGATGGGCGATCTGAGCAGTGATGAGCCCTATGAGCTCTGAGACTTTTATACTATTCAACCTGTTTTGATGTTCAGGTAAGTAAAGCCTGCTTCTTCTCCATCCAGTAGTTTATCATTCTTCCCTTAAATAGAAAAAAGAGAATTAAAGGACAGAAGTCAGGGCTCCAGCCTGTATCTGTCTCTCGGGAAGAGCACAGCCTCTCTTATGTTGGGAAGGTCTAAAAGCAGCATGAGGAACCTTTCGATTCCCATTCCAAAGCCTCCATGGGGAGGCATGCCGTACTTGAAGGCTTCAAGATAAGTTTCAAAGCTCTCCGGCTTCAGTCCTTTAGCTTTAATTCTCTCCACCAGTAAATCATAGTTGTGAATTCTCTGGGAGCCGGAAATTATCTCTCTTCCCCTGAACTCCAGATCAAAGGCTCTGCTCAGCTTCTGTTCTGAGTCCTCAGGCATAGTATAGAAGGGTTTAATATCAAGGGGATACTTGGTCACAAAGTAAAACTCATGCCCTTTTTCCTTCATAATCTCTCCAAGCTTTTTCTCTGTTTCAGTGGTTAAATCCTCGCCGAAGGGCACTTTCAGGCCAGCTTCTTCCAGCATTTCAAGAGCCTTGGAATACTCAATTCTCGGGAAGGGCGTCTCAGGTATGGAAATCTCCCTGCCGAGAAGCTCAAGCTCCTTCTCGCAGTTCTCCTTTACTCCTTTAACCATGGCCAGAATTAACCCTTCAATAAGCTCCAGAACATCCTCCTCATTCTCAATAAAGGCCATCTCGCAGTCCACTGCTGTTATCTCATTGAGGTGCCAGATTGTATCGTGCTCCTCAGCCCTGAAATAGGTGGCTATCTCAAAGACTGCATCCATACCTGTGCCCATGAGCATCTGCTTGTAGAGCTGAGGGCTCTGGGCAAGGAAGGCTTCCTTCTCAAAGTAGGCAATGGGGAAAAGCTCTGTTCCACCTTCGCTGGCAGTTGAGATTATTCTTGGAGAGTGAACCTCAAGAAAGCTTCTGCTGTAAAGATACTCTCTTGCTGCCTTAAGAGCCTTTGAGCGTATTTTAAAGATTGCCATAATCTCTGGCTTTCTGACGTCGAGTACTCTATTATCGAGGCGGGTGTCAAGGTTGGCATCAACTTTACCTGTAGGGTCAAGGGGTAGGGGTGTAGCTGCATTTGCGAGAACTTCAATCTCCTCGGGTATAACCTCAAAGCCCCCAGGAGCCTTGTCCATTTTCTGGAGCTTTCCTCTAACCACAACTACACTTTCCTTGCTCACTTTCTTGGCTGTCTCAAAAACCTCCTGGGGCACAAACTTCTTTGGCAGGGTGAGCTGGACAATTCCATCCCTATCTCTAATCAGAAGGAAAATCAGCTTGCCCAGTTTTCTCTTCTCATGGACCCAGCCAGCTATTGACACTACTTCGCCGTCCATCTCTGGTGAAAGTTCAGAAGAGTACTTGCGCGTTATCATTTCAATCCTCCTTTATTCTTATTCTTACACTATCTGCGTGAGCCTTCAATCCCTCTGCTTCAGCCAGAGGAATAATAACTCTGCTAAGCTTTTTAATGGCTTCTCTGCTGAGCCTCTGCCAGGGAATAATCTTGAGGAAGGAGGCTGTATTCAGGCCAGAGTAGGCTCTTGCAAAGCCGCTTGTGGGAAGGACATGGTTGGTACCTGAGGCATAGTCACCACTGGCAACAGGAGTATGACTTCCAAGAAATATGCTGCCAGCATTCTCAATTTTTTCAAGCACTTCCTTGTCTTTCTCTGTGATAATCTGAAGATGCTCAGGTGCAAAGCTATTTGAAAATTTTATGGCATCTTCAAGGTTTTCAACAAGAATAACAGCGCCATTTTTTTCAAGAGAGGTATAGGCTTCCTCCCTCTCGGCAAGTTTTTCCTCTGACACCAGCTTTATTACCTCTTCAGCCAGAGCTTTAGAGGTTGTAACTAAAATGCAGGTGGCATTGGGGTCGTGCTCAGCCTGGGCGAGAAGGTCATAAGCTATAGCTCTTGCTTCTGCCTTTTCATCAGCAATAATGAGAACTTCACTGGGCCCTGCTGGCATGTCAACAGCCACTTCACTGCTCAGAAGTCTCTTTGCAGCAGTCACATAGATATTACCTGGCCCTACAATTTTTTCAACCTTCTCGACACTCTCCGTGCCGTAGGCTAAGGCAGCTATAGCCTGGGCACCACCCATTCTATAGACCACATCCACGCCTGCGATCTTGCAGGCAGCCAGTGTCAGGGGATTTATCTCTCCATCTTTACCGGGAGGCGTTGCCACTGCAACGTGTTTTACTCCAGCCACCTTTGCTGGTATAGCAGTCATGAGCACAGTGCTGGGATAGCTCGCTCTACCTCCAGGGATGTAGCACCCAACCCTGGGTATGGCTCTAACTATAACTCCAAGCTCTCTTCCTTTGTCATTGAAGGAAAATTCCTCTGGAAGCTGCCTCCTGTGAAAATCAGCAATATTCTCTGCTGCAGCTTCAAGAGCGTTAATTAACTCGCTGCTTACCTTTTTCTCAGCCTCTTCTATTTCTTCCTGAGAAACTCTCAGCTCTTCAATTCTTGCTCCATCAAACTTCTCTGTAAACTCCACAATAGCTTTATCTCCCTCTTTTCTAATTCTTTCAATTATGGGCTTCACAGCCTCTTCAGCTTTAGAAAGCTCCGTTCGACCTCTTCTAATGAGAGCCTCTTTCTCTTTTTCTGACATCTGGTTAAGAATGTAATATTTCATATAAGCACCACCATGGGATAACTTTATAAGAAGATAACTAAAATAAAAACTTTTCTTGAGGAAAGAAGATGGTACCGAGAAAGCTATTCTTTACCAAAGGCGTGGGCAGACACAGAGAGAAGCTTACAAGTTTTGAGCTTGCTTTGAGAAATGCAGGCATAGAGAAGTTCAATCTTGTGAGAGTTTCCAGTATACTTCCACCCAGCTGTGAGATTATCTCAGCAGAAGAGGGGCTTAAGGAGCTTTCACCAGGTGAGATTGTTTACTGTGTGCTCAGCGAAGCTGCCAGCAACGAACCCGGGAGAAAGATTGCAGCCAGCATTGGAGTTGCCATACCTGCTGATAAAAAGATGTATGGCTATCTCAGCGAGCACCATGCTTTCGGTCAGGGTGAGAAAACAGCAGGCGACTATGCTGAAGACCTGGCTGCCATGATGCTGGCCTCCACCCTTGGTGTGGTGGACTTTGACCTGGATAAAGCCTGGGATGAAGAGAGAGAGCTCTGGAAAGTTTCTGGCAAGATAGTCAAGACCAAGAATATAACCATGGCTACTTCTGTGCCTGAAGATGGAAAGTGGACAACAGTAATTGCTGCCGCAGTATTTGTTCCATAGGGTGGTGAAATGGAATTCCTTAAGCATAGTACTGAACCTGTGAAGATTGAGAAGAGGAGCCTTTCAGAGCTTCTTGAGGATATGGCAAAGACAGGCTTTCAGGGTAGAAAGCTGGGTGAAGCTTTTCAGGTGTGGCGGGAGATGCTTAAGGATAAAGAAGCAACAATTTTCTTTGGCCTGAGTGGAGCCATGGTGCCTGCTGGCATGAGAAGGGTTATCTCCTATCTCATAAGAAAGAATTATATTGATGTGCTTGTGAGTACAGGTGCAAATATCTTCCATGATATTCATGAAGCTCTGGGAGGAAAGCACTACCTGGGCTCTCCTCATGTGGATGATACAATGCTATTCAGGCACGGTATAGACAGAATCTATGACGTCTTTGCAGAGGAGGAGAGATTCAGGGAGACTGACAGGCTTATTGCAGATATAAGTGAGGAGATGCCAGTGGATAAGGAGTTTTCCTCCAGGGAGTTTCTCCACCACCTCGGGAAGAGGTTAAAAGAATATGGAGCACAGGAGGATTCAATAATTGTAAGTGCTTACGATGCCAATCTCCCAATTTTTGTTCCTGCCCTTGGTGACAGCTCCATAGGCATAGGGCTCATGATTTCCCGGAGACAGGGCTTCAATATAGTTATAAACCAGATGAAAGATGTGGATGAGATTACTCAGATTGTGGAGAGGGCTGAGAAAACTGGAGTTATATATATTGGCGGAGGAGTGCCAAAGAATTTTATCCAGCAGACAGAGGTTATAGCGTCTATCCTAGGCCTGAGTGTTGAGGGCCATGAGTATGCTCTTCAGTTCACCACAGATGCACCTCACTGGGGAGGTTTAAGTGGCTGCACCTTTGAAGAGGCTGTGAGCTGGGGAAAGATTTCAGTCCACTCAAAGAAGGTTCAGGTTTTTGTGGATGCAACTATTGCTCTGCCAATTGTGGTGAATGCCCTTGAAGAGCTGGGAATCGAGAGGGAGAGGAGCAGTGCCAGTTTTTTCTAACCCAGAAAAAGCTTTATTAATTCCCTCTGCAAAGTAGGATGAGGTGGTAGAATGGACAAGATAAAGGTGGCTGTACTTGGTGCTACTGGAATGGTTGGACAAAGGTTTATACAGCTTCTTGAGAATCATCCCTTCTTTGAACTCACAGAGCTGGCAGCTTCTGAGAGGAGCGCTGGAAAGAAGTACTCTGAAGCAGCCAAGTGGTACCTGGAGGGTAATATACCTGAGAGCATAAAAGATATGGAAGTCAAGGCCATAGACCCTGAGAAGTTAAAGGCTGATATAGTTTTCTCTGCTCTGCCCAGTGGTGTAGCTAAAGAGGTGGAGCCAAAGTTTGCAGAGGCAGGCTTTATAGTATGCAGCAATGCCAGCGCCTACAGGATGGGCGAAGATATACCTCTCCTTATACCTGAGGTGAACCCTGAGCATATTGATATGATTGAGGTGCAGCAGGATAGGAGAGGCTGGGACGGTGCAATAATCACCAACCCCAACTGCTCCACAATCATGATAACTCTACCCTTCAAGCCTATCTACGACAGCTTCGGGATAAGCAGAGTTTTTGTCTCCACAATGCAGGCTCTCTCAGGGGCAGGCTACAACGGTGTGCCCAGCATGGCCATAGTTGACAACCTCATACCCTTCATAAAGGGTGAAGAGGATAAGGTTGAGACTGAGGCACTCAAGATACTGGGCAAGTTCAATGGTAGCGAGATTGAATTTGCAGACTTCAAAATCTCTGCCCACTGCAACAGAGTTGCTGTTCTCGACGGCCACACTGAGACTGTGAGCCTTGAGACAGAAGAGAAGGCTGATGTGGAGGAAATTAAGGAAGCTCTGCGCAGCTTCAGAGGAGAACCCCAGAAGCTTAACCTGCCCACAGCGCCAGAGGAGCCAGTTATAGTTAGAGAGGAGCAGGATAGGCCTCAGCCCCGCCTGGATAGAGATGCCTACAGAGGTATGGCTGTAACAGTGGGCAGGGTTAGAGAGGACCCAGTTCTGGATGTAAAGTTTGTTGTCCTTGGTCACAACACCATTAGGGGAGCAGCAGGAGCCAGTGTGCTCAATGCTGAGCTTCTTGTGAATAAAAAGAAGGTGTGAAATGGAGCTTGAAGGAGAGTTTCTGGAGAAGTTAAAGCTTCTCGATATTGCAAGAAGAGAAGTAAAGAAGGTTATTGTGGGCCAGGAGGATGTGCTTGAAAGGCTCCTCCTGAGCCTGCTTTGCGATGCCCATATACTCCTGGAGGGAGTACCTGGCCTTGCCAAGACGCTGATGATTAAAACCCTTGCGAGTACAATAAATGCCAGATTTTCAAGAATTCAGTTCACTCCCGACCTCCTACCAGCTGATTTAGTGGGAACCAAGATATACAATCAGAAGACAGGAGAGTTTGAGATAAAGCTGGGTCCAGTCTTTGCCAACTTTGTTCTTGCTGATGAGGTCAATAGGGCTCCGCCAAAGGTTCAGAGTGCTCTTCTTGAGTCAATGCAGGAGAGGAGTGTAACAATAGGCGGAGAGACCTTTTCTCTGCCAAAGCCTTTCCTTGTACTTGCCACTCAGAATCCCATTGAGCAGGAGGGAACCTATCCTCTTCCTGAGGCTCAGGTTGACAGGTTTATGTTTAAAGTTATAGTGGAGTACCCCAGCAGGGAGGAGGAAGTGGAGATAATAACAAGAACCACATCTCCATCTATGGAGGAAGTTAAGCCTGTGCTGGAGCCTGAGGAGATAATAGAGATTCAAAGAGCAACAAGAGAAGTTTATGTGGATGAAAAAATCAAGGAGTATATAGTTAATCTTGTTTTTGCGACACGAAACCCAAAAAGCTTTGGTCTTGAAGAACTCTCTGCCTACCTCCAGTATGGAGCCTCACCGAGAGCATCTATCTACTTAACACTGGCGGCCAAGGCAAAGGCTATTCTTGACAACAGGGGCTATGTTGTGCCCGATGATGTTAAAAGTATAGCAAAGGATGTGCTGAGGCACAGAGTTATACTCAGCTATGAAGCAGAGGCTGAGGAGATAAATCAGGATTTTATAATTGATAGGATTCTTGAAGAAGTAGAGGTGCCCTGATTTTGAAGGCTGAAGATGCTCTTTCCAGAGTTAGAAGAGTAGAGGTGAAGGCAAAGAAAATTGTTGATACTCTTCTTCAGAGCAGCTACAGGAGCATCTTCAGGGGTAGAGGCCTTGAGTTCTCTGAGGTGAGAGAGTACCGCTACGGTGATGATATAAGATATATAGACTGGAATGTTACTGCAAGGACAGGGAAGATTCATGTCAAGGAGTTTATAGAGGAGAGAGACCTTCTGCTCTACCTCCTGCTGGATACCTCAGCTTCCACCTCTTTTGGCACAATAGATTTGAAGAGAAAGAAGGCAGTTCTTCTCACTGCAACTTTAGCTTACTCAGCCTTCAGGGGCAACGACAGAGTGGCCCTTGTGCTCTTTTCAAGCAGGGTGGAGAAAAGCCTCAGACCAGGGAAGGGCAGGGGGCAGGTTTACAGGGTGGTTAGAGAGGCAGTAAATTCTGGAGAGGGTAAGGGCACTTCCCTTGTTCCTGCTATAGATTTCACCTCCAGGGTTCTCAGAGAGAGAGGAATTATATTTTTAATTTCTGACCTGATAAGTAGAGACCTTGAAGAGGCTGTAAAAAGGCTTAGAGAGTTGAAGGTCAGAGGGAATGATATAATTGTGATAAAGCTTGAGGACCCGAGAGACTACTCTATACCTGATGTTGGATATATGGAGCTGGAAGACCCTGAGACGGGTGAACATCTTATAATTGATACTTCTGATGAGAGGCTCAGGGAAGAGTATTCAAAACTTGCCCTGCAGAGGGAGACTTATATTTCAGAGCTTTTCAGGAAGAGCGGTATTGACTTAATAAGGGTTTCAACAGAGGAGGACATTTTTAAACCTCTGATAAAATTCTTCCAGCTGAGAGAGAAAAGGAGAGCGAGGGTATGAACTTTGGAAATTCTGAAAGGCTCCTTCTGCTCCTGATTATTCCACTACTCCTTGCTGTTTACTACTATGGGCTGAAGAGAAAGGAGAGAGTGGCTGTAAAGTTTGCAAACCTTGAGACTCTTAAGAAAATAACTTCCCATGGCAGGCCCTTCCAGAAGAACTACATTGTGGTTTTTCTTAGAGTTTTTGCAATTGCTCTTCTTATTGTTGCCCTGGCGAGACCTCAGGCAGAGATTCAGGTCGAAACTACAAAAAGCGATGTTATTCTTGCTATAGATGTCTCGGGCAGTATGAGGGCAGTGGATTATCAACCCAATCGCCTTGAGGCAGCCAAGGAGGCTGCATTGGTTTTTGTAAGGGAGCTGAAGAGGGGCGATAGAGTTGGTGTGGTGGTCTTCTCCGGGGTAAGCAGGATTATACTTCCTCTCAGCGACAATCTGGAGGAGGTTGAGGGCAGTATTAAAGCTATAGATTTTGGAGTAGAAGATGGCACAGCTATAGGTGATGGTTTGATAACCTCTGCCAGCCTGCTCTCGGGTAGTGAGGGGAGAAAGAAGTTTGTTGTCCTTCTCAGCGATGGGCAGAACAACAGAGGCGTTGCACCCCAGGATGCTGCCCTCTATGCAAAAAGCCTTAACATAAAGGTTTATACTGTTGGCATTGGAAGCTCAGAAGGTTTTGTGCCAGGCAGTCTTATGGTCACAGGTTTAGATGAGGAGACATTAAAGGAGATAGCAGCATCAACGGGAGGCGAGTATAGACTTGCCAGATCAGAACAGGATCTCAAGGGGATCTACAAAAAGATTGCCAGGTCTATAGGTATAGAGGTAAAGCAGAAGGATATCTCTGAATATTTTATCTTTCTTTCTCTTCTGCTTCTCAGCCTTGACTTTGCTCTGGCAGCAACCAGGTTCAGAACACTGCCATGAGGAAGAGCGATGATGGCAGCTATCTTTCTAACTGAGGGTGGAAAATCACTGGCAAGAAAACTCAAGACTCATTACCCTGAGCTCAGGCTTTATACCACGGAGGCTCTTGCAGATAAAGATGCTGAAGCCTTCCAGAAGCCTTTAAGCTCCTTTATTTCTTCAGTGTGGAAAGACTTCAGAGTTATAATCTTCATATCTGCTCTCGGAATTGCTGCCAGAGCAGTAGCTCCAAGTATAAAAAGTAAGCTCAGCGACCCTGCTGTTATATGTATAGATGAAAAGGGAAGCTTTGTTATAAGTCTTCTCTCAGGTCATCTTGGGGGAGCCAATGCTCTAGCCAGAGAAATTGCAGAGAAGATTGAAGCAACGCCAGTTATAACAACCTCAACAGATGTGCAGGGAAAGCCCTGCCTCGAAGACCTGGCAAAAAGGTATTCTCTGATTATTGAAAACCCGGAAGATATTAAGAAGGTGAACTCAGCCCTAGCAAATGGAAAGCCTGTTGCTGTTCTCAGCGACTATCTCCAGAAAGCTGAAGGTTTTCCTCTTTATACCCTTGGTTCAAGGCCAGAGGGTTACCATTTATTTATTCTGGTTACCAATAAGCTTCTTGAGTTTGAGGAGGAGCATATTTATCTGAGACCAAGGAATTTGATTGCAGGCATAGGTTTCAGCACAAGAGTTAAAGCAGAGGAGATAGCTGAGAAGATAAAAAAAGGTTTCAGTAAATCCAATCTCAGCATTAAAAGCCTTACTGCTTTAGCTACAGTGGATTTTAAGGCTGAAAGCCACGAGATTAAGAGAGCTGCAGAGCTTCTGAGTGTTGATGTAATTCCCATTCCTGCTGAAGAAATTAAAAAGGTGGAGGAGAAATTTGAAAGTTCTGACTTTGTTAGAGCCAGCATTGGCCTTGGAAGTGTGGCTGAACCCTGTGCTTTTATTGCCAGTGGAGGAGGGAGAATACTCCTGAAAAAAACTGCTCTTGACGGTATGACTCTAGCTGTAGCAGAGGTGAGAAGATGAGGCTGAGCACAGGTATTGAGGCTCTTGATGAGCTTCTGGGTGGAGGGTTGAGAAGGGGAAGTATAGTTCTTGTGCTGGGTGCAACAGGCGCAGGTAAAACTCATCTCGGGCTCTCCTTTGCCAATGCAGGATTAAAGCAGGAAGGAAAGCGTGGAGTAATTCTTGATCTGGTTGCCAGAGGTGACCCTCAGAATCATATTGAGTATGCAAGAAGGCTCTTCAACTGGGAAGTTGAGAAGTTTAAGGGTATAAGCAAGGATAGCTTCTGGGAAGAGTATGAGGATACTGGAGAGCTTCTTGAGATATTCCCCTCAGCCATCAAAAGTCCCAGCAGGGGAGAACTTTCCCAGGAGGAGTATATGGAGTATATGAGGGAGCTTCACAGAGCACTGGATAATGCTCTTGCCTTCTTTTATGCCAGTTTTCTTCAGGGGAGAAGAAGAGTGGTGGTGGATGGTCTGGAGCCTGCAAGGGAATTTAAAGACAGCCTTCAGTATGAGGTTCTTGACTTCTTCCTGAGAAAAATTTTCAGAAGCAGCCATGACTGGATAGCCAGAGAGTACTTCAGAGAGAAGTTTCTATCCTATAAGAGTCTTGTGGAGGCTCATGCCTTCTCAAACGATAGTGTAGCCATGCTTCTCCAGACCACCAGGGAGACTATGATTGAAGAGTTAATTTCTAGGAAGATTTCTGAGAGCGGCCTTGAAGCAAATGCTACTACAGTTATTCTCATGGGTAGAGCACTGGAAGGAGGCAGGGTGAAGAGAAAGCTTTACATAGCAAAACACAGAGGCAGCTACTGCAGCGACGAGATAATTGATTACGAGATAACTGAAAAGGGAATAGAGCTGAGGCTTTAGCTTAATGTTTTCTAATGGGGTTCAGTTTGATTATATGATTGTTTACAACTGTTAGAGAATGTAAATGTTATTATGGGGACAATTGCTGTAAGAGTGGATAAAAGAGTTGAAGAGGAGATATCCAGGATTATGAGGGAGGAGGGCCTTGATAAGTCTTCTACTGTGAGAAAGCTCCTGGAGAGGGGAATAAATCAATGGAATATTGAGAAAGCCCTTGAGAAGCTCAGAAAAGGTGAGGTAACCCTCTGGAAGGCTGCTGAAATGGCGGGTGTTTCTTTATATGAGATGATTGAGATTGTAAGGGAGAAGAAGATAGATTATATACACATTTCTCCAGAGGAGCTGGAAGAAGAGGTGGAATTTGGGGAGGAAGAATGAAGCTGGTTCTGGATGCAACACCGCTTATATACCTGGTAAGGGCTGGTTTTCATACACACCTCCACGAGCTTGGGGTGGAGCTTTTCACCACAAAAGAAGTTTTAGAGGAGCTGAGGCTTGGGGATAAAAGGTATCCTGAGAATAGTATTATCTCCCGACTGGTTGAAGATGGGGTAATTGGAGTTTTGAAGGCTGATAAGAAGCTTCCCGGAGTAAAGGGAATTCACAGAGGCGAGCTGAGTGTAATTGCTTTAGCGAGGGAAATAGATGGTATAGCTATTATGGATGACAGAGCAGGAAAGATTTATGCAAGAGCATTGAGGATAAAAAGCTTTCACTCAACATTTCTAATCTTTCTTGCGGTTAAGAGAGGAATTTTATCTAAGAAAGAAGCCAGGAATATTATTGATTATATGATTGACTCTGGCTGGAGATGTGGTGTTGAGACCTACAGGAATATATTGAAGGTTTTGCAGAGGATGTAAGCGGTTAAATGTGGTGGAGGAGCCTCCTCAAATTATGATCCCGGTCAGTTGAACCGACTCAGTCATTTTGCAGTTCTCTGCATCTCCTTAAGACGATATCAATAAGTTCAGAATCAATGTAATAGCCTGCATTTTTCAGCTTTTTTATGCACGTACTTGCACTTTTGATCAAACCTCTCTTTTTGGCTTCGGCAATGACGCCAAGAGTTCCTCTTATTTTTATGCCCGCATTTCTGCCAAGGGTTCTGCCTTTTCTCTCATCTATTAGCAGCGGCAGGTCATTTTCCAGGGCTAAGGCAATGGCTTCTGCTTCTCCAGAGCCAAGAATGGAGTTTAAAACTAATAAAAGTCTATCTCCCTTTACTTCTGTTATTTTTATCCAGTTGTTATTTTTTAAAAGAAGAATGCCTTCTTCTTTTTCTGTGAGTTCATCTGCTACAGCTTCGGGAATTAGAACCTCATGGTAAATCTCCCTCAACAAAAACAGCAGATCAGTCTTAAAGAGCACTATGAGTGGACCTGTATCGGATACTATCATATTTCTTTTAGCTCCTTTTCCAAATCCTCCGGCGTGATGTTTGTGTAGCTTATTTTCCTTTTTCCAAGCTCATATAAAAAGTCCCACACAGTCAAGCC
Organism: Candidatus Hydrothermarchaeota archaeon; assembly: GCA_964501105.1. Lineage (GTDB taxonomy): Archaea > Hydrothermarchaeota > Hydrothermarchaeia > Hydrothermarchaeales > BMS3B > BMS3B. The sequence goes on from CAZCRG010000016.1 coordinate 23,596, forward strand.
AGCTATTTCAGCCCCCTGTTTCAGTGTAACCTTGCCCTCTTTATAGAGCTGAGCCGCCAGGGCTATTTTCACATCTTTTTCGTCAAGCCAGGACGGTATTTCTATGACATTCATGTTAAACACCACAGGCGGTAACATCCAATAGAGTATCTGTACCTGATTCCTGAGAGTCTGCCGGGGAGAGGCAGTAACTCTTCACTCACTGCCTCGGTGGTCTTCCTGGCTTTTCCCTTTTTCCCTCCAGATATAAGCGAAGCACACTGATGAGGGCATGGTGGCTGTCTCCTGACAGGAATGATAGAAGTATGAATCCTCACCTCCAGCACATCTCCCCTAATCAATACTCTGCCTGCCTCTTCAAAAATCAGCGGTTTTGGGTAAACCCTGACCCCCAGGCTCTCTCAGAAGTTCAGGTCTTCCCTATTCCCGGGAAGCCCACTAAGGCGCAAAAGCCGTGATTTAAGGCATTCTCCACTCTCTTCTCCAGAGAAGTCCCATTAATCTCCCCGGGCAAATTCCGCTGGAACTTCAACCGCATCTGAAATAAATAGAAAGACAACGAAAGTTAAAACCTATAAAATTATGGAAAACATTCTACAAAGCTTTAAACGTTAGAGTTCTGTAATAAAAACATGGCAAAAACCATAACCATAGAGGTTCCAGAGTGGATTAATGGCAGGGAGGTTTATGCCTGGATAGCCGAAGGTATGAGCAGAGAATTTTTTAAAAAGGTTGTCATGGAGAGGCTGAGAAAGGGTATGGATCTGGATTTGGAGGAGGCATTAAAGGAGTTTGAAAAAACCAGGGCAGATAGCTGGAAAGAAACTAAAAAGAGGTATTTAGAAAAAGGTCTGATTGAATGAGAGTAGTTATAGACAGCAGTCAGCTTTTTTCTGTAGTCGTTTCCGGTGCAAAGTCAAAAGTTTTTGATATAATTAAAAAATACAATCTGGAACTTTTTACTCCATAAGAATGTTTATTTGAATTTAAAAAGCATGAGCAGAAATTAAGAAAATTTTCAAAAGAATTTGATTCCAGGACGTTGTTAGCCTTCAGCCTGGTTCATGTGGTGCCTTCTACCTTTTATGGGGACAGGATTTCAGAGGCATATCGAATCTCTTCACAGTTTGATGAGAAGGACACACCCTTCG
>CAZCRG010000017.1:0-24156 GCA_964501105.1 Candidatus Hydrothermarchaeota archaeon
GTGCAGAGTTTCCTGATCCAAGGCGGGAACACTTCCAGCTTCTCTCAAAGGCAAGAGCTATAGAAAACCAGTGCTTTGTTCTTGCCTGCAACCGCACTGGAAGGGACAGGGAAAAAACTTACTCGGGAGGAAGTCTTGTGGTATCCCCCTGGGGTGAGGTTATAGCAGAGGCTGGAGAAGGCGAGGAAATTATCGAGGCTGAGATAGATCTCAGGCAGGTTGAAAGAATAAGAGAAAGATTTCCTGTGCTGAGGGATATAAAGCTTCTGTAGTGTTATTTTTTGAGTGATTTAATAACAAAGCTTTTATTCTATAAGGTGCAGTCCATCACAGCTTTTTGCAGTGTTGAGACTTAAACCTTCTCTGCAGGTGGCAAAGCTTATGCCATGCTTTTCGCAGGCTTCTCTAACTCCCCTCATGAGCCTCATCCTCAGATCTTCAGGCAGATAGAAGGAGTTCTGCTTTCTTTCACCAAGTTCAAAATAAAGCCTGTGAAGCTTCTCAGCCTCTTCCGGGAAGGCTTCCTTGAATCTCCTCCAGGAATCAAATCTTGGTTTAAAAGTTGAAGATGTCACATGCACAACACCAATATCTGAAAGTTCTCTGACAAGAGCACCAACCTCCTCATTGATATAAGGAATTATGGGGTCTATTCTCGCCGATACAGGTACACCCTTTGAAATAAGATGCTCCATAGCCCTTAACCTCTCCTCCGGAGGTGGCGCAAAAGGTTCAAGCTTCTCAGCTAGCTTTTCATCCAGAGTTGTAACTGTTACTGCAACAGTAGCTTTAGTCTCTGAGAGCAGGTCAGCATCTCTAGCCACAAGAGCACCTTTGGTGACAATCTGCACCTTAAAGTCAGAGAGCATTTTCAAAACTCTTCTTGTAATTCTGTGCTCCCTTTCAAGAGGCTGATAGGGGTCAGAGGAGTTACTCATAGTTATGGGTATGCTCCTGTCAAGCTTTGGGAGCTCCCTCTTTAAGTCTTTAAAAAGATTCCTCTTCAGTCTTGCCTCATGTCCCCTTGGAATATAGCTGGTGATGTAGCAGTATAGGCAGCCGTGACTGCAGCCTGTGTAGGGATTTAAAGAGTACTTCCTTGAACAGGTACATAGCTTACTACGCCAGGGATCAAAAAGGGTGACAACCATACAGTGAGTAGTAAACTTAACATTAGGCACTCTCTTCATCTCAGCCTTTTCTGGGCAGCCTCACTCTCCAACTCTCGAATTGCATCAGAGGCTATCCATTTAGCACTTTTTGAATCTAATTTTTTAATATCCTCGGCAGTTTCAATTGCCTTCCTATTTAAGTTAAGATTTCTTTCTCCAATTTGCCTAAGTGCCCAGTTGACAGCCTTCTTAACATAGTTTCTATTATCGGTAGCCTCCCTCACTATGATGGGAAAGAATCTCTCAAACTCTTTATCATCAGCTTTCTTGTCACTGACAGCTAAGCGAGCCATGAGCACAAAACCAGCTCTTTTAACAAACTCCTCCTCTCTTGAACTCCACTCTTCAGCCTTCTGGTATGCAAATTCAGTTTTCTCAAAGAGGTTCATACAGCACTGGTCGCAGATTTCCCAGCAGTCAAACTCAGCTACCCAGCTTTCCATAAGCTCCTCAGTAACCCTCTCAGGCTCAGCAATCATGGCTGCCAGGATTCTCGTCTCACGGGTATTGAGCTTCCATAGCCTCAGGGCAAGTTCATGGTTCTTCCCCACCTCTCTGGCAATCTTCTTGAGCTGTGGAATTGAAACGCCATAGACCTTCTTAGTAACAATACCATATCTTGCCATGCCCTCTACAGCCTCTGGATTGGAAAGACACTCAAGCTTCTTTATAATGTCAGTATATTCCATCTCATGCTCCCCCTGTATTTAATGAGCCTTGTCTCCCCACATATTATTTTTACTACCGAGGCTGAATAAAACACCTTAGATTTCCTCCTCATGCCTTTCCTCATAGCCGCACTTAGGGCAGAGAGTGAAGGAGAACTCACTACCGCAGTAACTGCAGGTTTCTCCCGCCTTTTTGTCTGCACCGCAGACAGGACATATTACATCCTTTTCATAGCCGCATTTTGGGCATTTCCAGATTGCCATTAAGTTGTTATTAAAATTTAATTAATAAAAATTTTCAGGTGGTCCTGTGGAATTTTCAAGAGAAAAGCTCCTGGAGCTGGCTTCGAGATTTAAAAGAGGCGAGAGGATTTACCAGCGCGATGAGCCCATGCTGAAAATCTCCAGAATTCTCAATGAAAGAAAGGTTAAGTATCTCACCTACTTTGAGATTGTGAGAATAGCAGCCTTTGTTAATCCCCTTTCCTGCGCCTTTGCCAGTGCCAATGAGCCCAATATAGTTAAGCACACCACTGAGGAAGCCTTCCTTCTGGATTCTCCTGAAGATATGCTGAGAAAGCTCATGGAGCTTGAGGGCATAGGCATAGAGGAGGGAAGCTTTATTCTCTCTCTTTTTGACAGGGAAAAATACCCTTTTATCAACCTCCATGCCTACAGGGCAGTTTTTGGAAAATCTATACCCTCTCTGACGTCAGAGGACTACTCAGCTTATTATGAAGAAGTTGAGGCTCTGAGGAAGAGAGTAAATCTTGAAGCCTATACTCTGAGCAGGGCTCTTACTGTGGCAGGGGAAGAGTATGAAGATTTTTTTCAGCATTAAAGACCTTAATGAAGCCAGAGAAATTGAAGCAGGCGGTCTTCCAGATATAGTGGACATTAAGAACCCTGAGGAGGGTACCCTCGGTGCAAATAAACCCTGGGTTATAAGGGAAGTGGCAGAGTATTTAAGGGGAAAGGCTGAGCTTGGTGCCAGCATAGGCGACCTGGACTTCAAGCCTGGCACAGCCAGCCTGGCAGCCTATGGAGTCTCAGGGCTTGGGTTAGACTATGTTGTTGCAAGCATGTATGGAGTTAAGACACCCTCTCAAGCAGGCGAAATCTCAAGAAAGCTGAAAAAAGCTCTTGAAGAGGCAAATACTGGAGCAAAGTTGATAATCTCGGGCTATGCTGACTACTTCAGAGTTGGCAGTGTTAATCCCTTCACCTTTCCTGAGGCTGTTGAGGGCGATATAATAATGCTGGACACTGCAATTAAGGATGGGAAAAATATCTTTGATTTTGCAGACACAGAGAAGCTTGCTGAGTTCTGCGATACTTCAAGAGAGCAGGGCTTTGAGTGCTGCATTGCAGGTTCTATAAGGGTAAGGCACCTTGAACTTGCCAGAGAGGTAAAGCCTGATATTCTGGGCTTCAGGGGAGCCATCTGTAAGCAGGGAGAGGCAAAGCGTGAGAGAGTTAGAGAACTTATGAAGGCTCTGGGGAGGCTCTGAAGTGGAGAGAAGACTGGCAAGAGCAAATATGGTTTGGAAGAGAAGTGAGGGCAGAGTTTACCTTTTAGCAAGAGGCAGTATCTATGTGCTTAATTCAAGGGCCGCAAAGCTCTGGGATATGCTTCACGGAAAGACAAAAGAGGAGCTTTACGTGGAGATGGAGAAGAGCTTTAAAGATGAGGAACTGGAAAGGGCTAAAGAGCTTCTTGAGCAGTGGCTTAAGCTAGGTTTTGTGGAGGAAGTGCCTTGGATGTCCTACTGATTGAAGCACCCCTTAGCTCAGTAAGTGAGCGCAAGGTGGATTTACCTCCTTTAGGTCTTGCTTACACAGCATCTGTGCTGAGAGAAAGAGGCATAAGCTCAAAAATTGTGGATTTAAATGTAACAGAGGTTGATATTGAGAGGGAGATGGCAGAGGCAGAGTTCATAGGAGTTTCCTGCTACACCCAGAACTATCCCTATGCACTTGAAATTCTTGAAAAGGCCAAAGCTTTAAACAAGCCTGTAGCTCTGGGTGGAGTTCATGCCACCTTCAGATTTGAAGAGGTGTTAAAGCATGGGTTTGACTTTGTGCTCCGCGGCGAGGGAGAGTTCTCCTTTGCTGAACTTGCACAGAGAATTCTCAGCAATAAAAGCTGGGAGGATATCAGGGGAATAGCCTACAGGAAGGGAGATAAAGTAATCAGCAATGGCTTCTGGAGAGTTGAGAGTTTAGATTCCCTTCCACTACCAGCAAGAGACCTTTTAGAGCTCAAAAGCTATTCCTTTCCAGGTGCCATAGCAACCTCGAGAGGTTGTGCCTATTCCTGTGTCTACTGCTCTTCAAGAGCTATGGCAGGTGCCCTGAGGTTGAGGAGTCCTGATAATGTGCTGAGAGAGCTTGAGGAAATAAAGGCTCTTGGCATAGAACATTTTTTTGTTATAGATCCCAATTTTGCCTTTGACAAAGCGAGAGCTCTTGAAATCTGCTCAAGGGTAAAGGAGCTTGATATGGTCTGGTTCTCAGAACTGAGACTTGACCATATAGATTATGAGCTTATAAAAGCAATGGGAAGCTCAGGCTGCAGAGTTGTGCGCTTTGGCATTGAGTCGGGCTCCCAGGAGATAATAGAGGCAATAAAGAAGGGCATAGATGTTAACAATGTTGTTAAGGTGGTGAAGGCTCTAGTCAGAGAGGGTATTACACCTGTGTGCGGCTTTATGATAGGAAACCCGGGAGAGACAAGAGAAAGTATAGAGGCTACAGTGGCTCTTGCTCAGGAGATTAGAAGTCTTGGAGGGGAGGCAACCTTTTCAGTCCAGACACCTTACCCCGACACTATGCTCTTCAGGCATTCAAAGAGCTTTGGAATAAAAATCCACTCAAGAAACTGGTGGGAGTTTCATCATTTAAATCCAGTGATTTCAACTTCAGAGTTTTCCCTGGAGGATTTGAGAAGTTACCTTTTTGATGCTTTACTTAGTCTTTATAATGCTGAAATTCCTGAGGTTGAGCTTCAGGAGAGTTATCCCGAGATGGTTAAGCTTGGGGAAGGAATTGAAAGGAAAAGCTTCAGGAGTATAGCCTTTGAGAAAGGAGGTTTAAAATGAACTGTCCAACCTGTGAAATTGAAGACCTTTTGCCCACTATGAAGAAGAGGGGCCATGGAAAGGGAACGCCAAAGTTTCCAAGTCTGAGAGAAGCTCTTGAGACTGTGCCCAAGGTGCATGGGCACATCTGCACAGCCAGCTATCTGGGCACAAGAATGGGGAATCTTGCCACAAAGCTCATCAAGCTCAGGAGGAAGAGGGATTTAGTGGCAGGCGTTGAGATTCTCACCTGCGCTGCCGACGGCATTGCTGCTGCTACTCAGTGCAGCTTCGGCTCTGGCAGGCTTGTTTTCCTGGACCATGGAAAGTTCTCTGCAATCTTTGCCAATCAGGACACAGGCGAGGCCATAAGAATTAAGCCCAAACCAGAGATTGATGAGGAGCACATTGCCTATGGAGCCCAGCTTGAAAGGTTCTACAGGGAGTATGCTAAGGGCAACCTGGAGGAGGCTATGAAGGAGAGGAAGAGGCTCCAGGAAATTGAAAACAGCTTAATAAAAAAATGGCACGCCATGAGTGATGCTGAGCTTTTTATTGTTACCAGGGTTAAGGTGGATCCAGAGAAGCTCAAGTATCCTCTGGAGATGCAGTATATTCCAGAGCCTGTGAAGTGCTCAGGCTGTGGAGATCTGACTGAAGCTTCAAGGACTCTTCAGAGGGAAGGCAAGGTACTGTGCAAACCCTGTGCAGGAGAGTTTGAGATTGAAGAGCTGGAAGAGATAAAGCTGGAGTGAATATGAAAAGAGTGGGCTTGAGAAAGGGGAAAAAGAGGGCAATTCACCTCCCTGCTCTGGCAGAGCCAGAAGATGGAGGTACAGAGCTTTATAAACTCTACACAGGAGAAGCTCTGGGAAGGATTTCTGACGCTTCCTATAATGGTGAGGTTTATATTGCTCTCAGGCCCTCACCTCAGGGGCTTCTTCTGGAGGAGATTGAAGAAGAGGGCAGAGAAATAAAGGCAGTCTTTGAGAGTGGAAAAGCTGAGTTCTATCTGGACAATAGAGGCAGGGCTAAAAATCTGAAAAAAGGAGTTAAGTATGGAATTAAAGTTGTGCCCAGAAAGAGCTTCTATGAGTTCTTTGAGCGTGGAAGTATTCCAGCGGAGAAGGGAAAAGGGAAGAGGAGCGAGCCCGACGAGGCAGCCCTGAAGAGAATAAAGGCTATCTCTGAGATGATTTCTGGAAGGTATGCAAAGGCTTTAGACTCGGCAGCAGGAATTAAAAGCTACCTGGAGAAGGCTTCTCTTGCCTCAGGAAGTTTAATAACTCTGAACATCTCAGAAACTGCTCTGAAGGGTGTTAAAGAATGGCTTCCCGCTGCTTTTCCCCTGCTCTGCGATGTGGAAAAAGGCCTGCCTTTCAGGGATTCCTCCTTTGATCTTGTAATCTCAGATGCTCTCCTGGAGTACATCAAGGAGCCCCACACCCTTCTGGGCGAGTATGTCAGGGTTTTGAGGGAAGGTGGAGAACTTATCCTGCTGGAGCCTGCAGAGAGCAGTAAGAAGCTGAGCTTTTACCCTCAGGATCTGTGGGAGATAGCCCTCTGGAGGCCACTTTTTGATAAGAACTTCAGTCAGGAAAGCTTTGAGAGGTTTCTTTCAGAAAGTATGAACCTGCAGGAGGAGGAAAGGATAGACTTCAGCTATAATGTATGGGAAGAGGAAGAATTTTTCCAGAAGGTTGTAAAGTTCAAAAAAGTTTAAATATTTTAAAAAACATCTTTATTTATGTACTGCCCTGAGTGCGGCAATAGAGTTAATAGAAGTCAGAAATATTGTACAATTTGTGGTACTTACTTGGGTAGAAAGAAGCCTGTGGATGTGTCGGAGGGCAGGAAGAATGAGTATAGAGATGTTGTTCCTTTAATTTTTGTTGTTCTGGTTCTTTTTTTCATTTTTATTTTTATTACTGGCAGATCTGATAAAACGCCCGTTACTGAAAATGAGAGTATTATTGAATCATTCTATATTGAAAATGAGGGCGATACAGAATATTCTGTTGCATACTCTAATCTAAAAACCTCACTGAATGAAGGAGATATTAGAAAATCTCAGAAATATTTCGAAATTTTCTTTGAATCTTATAAAAATTTGAAAGATAAAGCAGGAGAGGAACATATATCAATTGTTGTTCCTCCTGACAGGTTGAGATTGTTAAATAAATCCATAAGGCATGGGAACCTCTCAGAAGCCATGGAGCATTTAAGTATGATTGGAAGTACCTGTGGTATAAAGTTGTGTCATGAAAAGGGTGGCTCTGTGATGTATGAGTTTGCTTCAGAGTATTTCTTTATAAAGAGAGCCATAGAGAATAACAATACAGAAGTGGCTCTTTCAGAATACAATGAATTCAGAGAAAAATTTTTTAAAATGAAGCAGATTATGATAGAGGTAATGCCAGAGAAGACTGAGAGAACCATGAAGGTTGAGTATATAGATACATTGAAGGATAGACTTGAGTCTGGAGACCTGGAGAAGTCGAGAGAGGCACTGAGTGTGATTACCAGCAATATGTGTTCTCTTGACGGTTGTCATTCTATTATTCTAACTGCAAAAATTCAGAATTTAAAGGAGGTTGAATAATGAAGTTAAAGTATATTCTTGTATTATTTTTTTTGATGTTTGTATTTAGCGGTTGTGCTCAGAAGGAAGAAGCAGAACATGGGATTTCTGAAGAGAAAAAGGAGATTATTGAAGCAAAGGAAATTCAAAAGAATTTTGAAGAGGCTTATAGTGAGCTTAAGGATGCAATTGAGAATAAAGACAGAGAGGCAGCTGAGAAGAGTTATATTAATCTTGTAAAGGTATATAACAGGGCAAAGGAAAAGGCTGGAGAGGCACATCTGAGGTTTATGGTGAGTGAAGATAATCTGAATTTGTTGAAGAAGCAGATAGATAATGGAGATTTTAATGGTGCTGAGAAAACAATCTCTGGCATTGCCGGAAGCTGCGGTGTAACTGTGTGCCACCAGCGCAGCGGAGGTGCCATGGCAAATCTTGAGCATGAGTATGGTGTGATAAAGAAGGCCCTTAAGGCTGGAGATATAGAAACTGCCAAGGAGCACTTCCCTGACTTCAAGAGGTACTTCTACGAGGGTAAGGAGCTTACAAGCAAGTTCTTGCCGGAGCTCACTGAAGAGAGGATGAAGGACGAGTATGTTGACAACCTGGAGGCTGCCCTTGAAGCCAATGACACTGAAGCGGCGCAGGAAGCTATACAGGTAATCTCTGAGAACACCTGCTCCCTCAAGGGTTGCCACACTATATTCTTTAGCTGAGAGAGGAAGGCATTTATTTTTAGCCGGGGCTTTCCACGCCCTGCCCCTATTTTTTATATGATAAGAGCACTACAGCTATAGCATGGGGCTATTCTATTCTTATTTGCCAATCAGTTCTGGAAAAAATGACAGAGGGAAAAGTGGGATAATTTCCCTTTACTGGATACCCTTCTGTTTCATAGCCTGTGTCGGTTGTTTTTAATTCTTTACAGCAATGTATGCAATTGCGAAAACATATATTTTATATATTATGTCAACAACATCTGTGTACAGTATAAGAATACCAGCAAAACTACGTGCGGCCATTGAAGAGATGGATGATGTAAACTGGCAGGAGGAAATAAGAAAGGCTATTGCAGAGCTGGTAAAAGAAAAAAAGAAGGATAGGTTGCTTTTAAAAGCCAGAAAACTCAGAGGACGTATGAAGGCACAGGTGGGTGCCGCCCATCTAATAAGAGAGGATAGAGATGGTAGATAGAGTTGTTCTGGATTCCAGTGTAATTGCAGCAATATTTTTCCCAGAGGAGACTTCAGAGAGGGCAGAGGAATTTGCAAAGGAGAGCCATGTCATAACTGTGGATCTATCTATAATAGAGGTGGCAAATGTAGCCTGGAAGAGGTACAGATTTTTTGGTGAGAATAGGATGATTGTTGAGGAGGCTCTAAAAAGCTGTAGGGAGTTTATCAGAGATGTGTGTGAGGTTGTTCAGTCAAATGAGTTACTGGAAGAAGCCTTCAATATTGCAGTGGATGTAGATATAACTGTCTACGACGCCCTTTTTGTAGTTGCCTCTAAGAGAAAGTCAGCAAGACTTGTGACTTCTGATAGGAAGCTCTTTGAAAAAGCAAAACACATAGTAGAGGTCGAGCTGATATAGATGAGTCATAATTCTTCTCAGTGCCCTATTTATAGAAAAGGGTTTGTTACTGCATGAGGGAATGTATAATAAAAGGGGCACCCCGCAAATAGGTGAATGGGATGCTATAATATGGCATTGGAGTTTTGTAAGGGTGAGAGGCCTTTGGCTCATATGTGCCGATTAGGGCGGGGAGGAGGAAATAGGGCTATAAAGTAAAATCTGTTTATTATAACCTGCCATATCTCTTGTGAGCCTGCTCTATTGTCATTACTTGAGGATTTTAACCTCCCTGGATTCTTCATAAATCCTGTAAAAAACAGTGAAACTCCTGCCTATTTGTATTCTGTAGAGGCTTCCACCCCGAAATATAAGTTTTTCTTTGTCTCTTTTCCCCCTACCGGGATATGGGTTATTTCTCAGTTTCATAAGGTTATCTTTCATACTCTGTAATAATAAGACATTTCTGCTGAACACAAAAATATACAAATGTAGTGTAACATTACACCTGAATTTTAAACCAGCTTCAACTCATTTTCAATCTACCCATAAAAATAAAAAGAAGTAGAGCCTATCTCACTTCTTCATCTCTGCCACAAACTCGCTGTAAGGCATGCCCTTGACCTTGAGCCCCTCTGGAGCTGCCTCGCCCAGCACATTCCTTGAATAAACTCTGCCGTTGATTATTCTGAACTCACCCTGCCAGGCTCCTGTTACCATATAGATTTCACCAATTTTCTTCTGATACTGTATTACATAGGGATTTCCTGCCGGCAGGAGAAATAAAAGATATTTTTCACCTGGCTTAAGAGGGTCTTTACCAACCAGCCTGACCTTTTTATTTATCTTATCATAAATGCCACTGCCAGCCACAACAATCTCATCACCAGCGTTACCCTTCAGCACCTTTTCTACCCTGAACCTGGTTCCAACATAGGAATTGTACTTCTCAGCCAGTATTGGTATTGGTTCTCCATAGGGAGTGCCAATCACCACAAGCTTGGATGCTCTATAGATCTCACCAGGCGTCTTATACACCACTGCAAGGTCACCCATGCCCCAGTCACCTTTATAAATTTCTCTAATTTCAACATCAGTTGAAGTATAATCATGATTTGGAGGCTCTACAATCTTACTCTCATTATTAATTAAAAATACTAAAAATCCTACAACCCCTGCCATTGCCAGGATTAGAATTACCGGAAGCAGTGCAGTATTTTTATCTTTTACCATCTATACAACCCCCTAATACAGATAATTAATACCATCTACATCATCTGCTAATATTTTTTTACTCTCTAAGCTCTACTTTTGGATATCCTCTGGAAGTATCAATAACCACGCTGTGATATGTGAGATATGTAAAAGATGATATAATTTCAAGTTTTTCACCATCAACTATGGATATGCTGTTGAGAGGGCTTCCGGAAAGCATATAGACTATTACCCAGTATCGGCTTCCGGGTACTATTTTTTCAACTTTTATATCGCAGACGTAGCCCTCGCAGTATCTGAGTATAGAGAAGTTCTCCCCGTCATATTTAATGAGAGAATGTCCGTTGTCCATCAGGAAATGCCTTCCATTCCAGGCTACTTTATCCGGCGAAACATTAAATACCATTTCCCTCTTCTCATAATCATCCCTGTATTCAAAATTTCTGCCCACAATTTCAAACAGGTCTGAGGGAAAATCAAGTCTAATTTTTGTTCCATTTTGAAAAACTTTATAAAGAATAAGATTACCTTCAATTTCATCATATCTGAGGTTATAATCAGGTGGTAAAATTTCCGGCAGTACAACTTTCAACTTTCCCTCCTTAGGAGCTGAATTCTCTGTATCTGCTCTCCTGAGACTCTCCACCCGCACTCTCGTCTCATTGAAAACCCTGCCCACCCAGTAGGGCTTTGTTATCCTTTCATTTTCAGGGTTTCCTGTGAAATAAACCACTCTCAGTATATACTCACCTTCCTTCAGAATCCAGCAGTTTCTCCAGGCGTCTGCTTTAAGAACAAATTTCAGAGATTCCCCGGGCTTTAGCTCTATTAAGTTTTTATCTGTCATCTGAAATCTCTGAATAGCTGGGCAGAGATATTTTGGAACTGGCGTACCATTCAAATAGTAGAAGGCTATGTCGTAGTCAACAAGCCACTCGGGCTTCCAGACATCGATTGCATTTCTACCATGGTTTCTCAGTATTATCTCTATATCAAAGGCTTCTCCCTCATTAATGCGGGTTTTCTCAGGCACCACTGTAAGGGTAAGGTTTCCATGTTGAGGTTTAGCCAGGAGTTTATATGGTATTGGGGTGTTTAATAGCCACAGAACAGCTATCACCAGTATAAAAACTGTGGAGATTAAAATAAGATAAATTAGTCTCATTATTTAACCGCTCCTGTTCTGCCAGAGATGAAACTGGAGTAGTTTACTATCAGCTTGTATTCTGGCTGAGTGAGTGTTTTAATGAAGTGGAAGTATATGCTTCCTTCTAATATAAGAAGAAAGACTATAATTATGACTTTTTTATTTTTATTCATAACATATCCTCCAACACCATGTATAAAAATAAAATAGAAAAAAGATAAATAAATACTTTAGGTAGGCATATCTCCTCCGAATCTTTAGTTTATACTAAATACACTAAAACTGCTCCAGCGGTAGCCTCTCATAATGGGCAGAGACTATTTTAAGGCTGGTTATATAGACTGGAGCAAAGAGCCTTATCTTGCAGCTCTCAATCCAGTCAGCCCGCATCAACTCAAGCTCTTTTTCCATTTCTGCATAATCTCCTGCTCTGTAGGCACTAACAGCACTTAAATAATGCTCAGTTGCCACCTGGGGAAAGGAACAGTGTGCAAGAAGAACCTTGCTGTCCAGAAGCTCCCAGTATGCACTATCATTCTTATTAACTTCATGAGATAGTGCAAAGATAGGTAAAAAAATAAACATTTGTCTGCCTGAAAGTATTGTAGAAAAATTCACCAAAAGAAGTTAAACTTCAGTACCTGATATACATGGAAATAAACAGAACAACCAGAATATTTTTATATTTTTGTCCGACTAAACTTATACGATAATAAAATGGAGGTGTAACGATGAAGTATTGGCAAGTTGCTGCTGGGGATGGCAAAAGGGATTACACTGAAGTATTTTTAAAATATGGAGTAATGCTTATTGGTCCTGGAGACCCCGGAGAATACTTTCAGAATCAGGAATATTATTTAAACGAATATTATCTAAATGATATAACAGTATTTTCTGAACAAGTTGAAGAAGGCGATGTCGTAGTGTTGAAAAAACCACATGGGTCAAAATGGGAAATTGTAGCTATAGGTATTGTGAAGGGGGAATATGATTATTTACCTGTCTTTGATGATGTGGAAGGGTGGGATTTACAACATTGCAGGTATGTCGAATGGAGAAGGCCCAAACAGCCCATTAGGATACAAGGTCTGGCGAGAGGGACATTTAAAGCAATTAATAAGCAAGATACATTAAAAAAATTAATAATATACTAAAATCAGATAAGCTGAATGGGCCTGAAAATCCTGAACCGATCCCAAAAGCCTCTAAAAGGCTGACTGACGAAGATTTGATAGAAATTTTAATCAACCATGGATTGCGCATTAAAGATGCAGAAGATTTTGCCCAGACTATTCGTAGGATTAGACGGCTTGTCAAATGGTATTATGAAAATGGAGCTGATATTTCGGAATATGAAACAAGAACATTTTTGATAGTTCCATTATTGCTTACCCTTGGCTGGACAGAACAAAAACTCAAAATAGAATGGAATAATATTGATATTGCCTTCTTTGAAAAGCCATATACTTGGGAAAATATAGATTCTAATGAATGTATAATTATTTTGGAGTCCAAAAGACTTTGGGAGGGCTTATCTTTTGCCCCCAATCAGGCAACAAAATATGCTAGAAAATATCCAAAATGTGATAAAATGATAGTCTCAGATGGATGTTGTTATAAGTTATATATACGAAAAGGAAGTAATTGGAATTACTCAGCTTACCTAAATATTCTAAAACTTAAGCGAAAGCATCCATACGAACCGAATGTTGGCGGCGCTTCAGATGTTTTTCTGAGTTTAATGGGTGTATAACATTACAATAAAAAATAGCCCGACTTTATATAACATGGTTTAAAAGACTACACTTCGCTCAGTCCAGATTCTGCTTGTGCAGAACTTTTTTTACACTTGGAACAAACCACGAACTCTTTGAGGAAGAGTTCAGTCTTTTAAGGAATCTCTTTAACATACTTTTTATGCTGAATTCCAGCCGGCGAGGGTTCCAGAGTCACAAGACCTGAAATTGAAAGGGCTCTAATGGCATTCACCATTTCTGGATGGAATGGGAAATCCAGAGAGGTAGTATTTAGACTTTGTTGACTGCATTGCTCAATTTCGTCATAACAAAGTTAAATTTAAATCTGCCCAGAGCAATAGATAAGAGGTTTTCAAAATTTACTGAGGTGTCATGATGACTGAGCTCAAGGAGATTGACAGCAAATGGGCACGAAAATGGTATGAGGAAAAAATCTTTGAAGCTGACCCTGATGAGAGAGAGAAAATCTTTGCTACTTTCCCCTTTCCCTATATGAACGGCCCCCTTCATTTAGGCCATGCCTTCACCTCCACCAGAGTGGATGTGTGGGCGAGATTTAAAAGAATGCAGGGCTATAATGTCCTCTTTCCCTGGGCCTGGCATATCACAGGCGAGCCCATAGCTGGTGCTGCCAAAAGGGTTGCCTCTGGTGATGAGTCCCAGATAAAGATTTTCAGAGATATAGATGAGGTGCCTGAGGAGGAGATTAAGAAGTTTGTAGACCCGGAGTATATGGCCAGGTACTATATAGAAGATTCCAAGAAGAGTCT
This sequence comes from Candidatus Hydrothermarchaeota archaeon, assembly GCA_964501105.1. Taxonomy (GTDB): domain Archaea; phylum Hydrothermarchaeota; class Hydrothermarchaeia; order Hydrothermarchaeales; family BMS3B; genus BMS3B. The sequence continues at coordinate 13,964 of CAZCRG010000017.1, forward strand.
GATTGAGCTGGGCCACAGCATAGACTGGCGCAGAGAGTTCACAACAACCTCACTCCATGAGCAGTTCAACAGATTTATAGAGTGGCAGTATTTAACCCTCAGAGACAAGGGCTATGTTAAAAAGGGCACCCATCCTGTGGTCTGGTGCCCCCATGATGAGTCTCCAACAGGCGACCACGACAGACTTAAAGGAGAGGGAGTGAGTCCCAGTGAGTTTATTCTTCTAAAGTTTAAATATGGCGATGCTTTTCTGCCAGCTGCAACTCTAAGACCTGAGACTATCTTCGGCGTCACCAATATGTGGATTAATCCTGAGGCAGAGTATGTAAAAGTCAATGTGGCAGGAGAAAAGTGGATAGTGAGCAAGGAGGCAGCAGCCAAGCTCAAGGAGCAGAAGGATGATGTTGAGGTTATTTCCAGCTTTAAGGGCAGTGAGTTGATAGGAAAGACCTGCAAGAGCCCTCTTGAGGGCAGGGAGATTATAATTCTCCCGGCAAGTTTTGTGGACCCTGACAATGCCACAGGCGTTGTGATGTCAGTTCCTTCTCATGCCCCCTACGATTTTGTTGCCCTGAGAGACCTTCAGGAGAACCCTGAGGAGGCTGAGAAGTACGGCATAACTAAAGAATCCCTTATGAATATAAAGCCCATATCTCTCATAGATGCCCCCAGCTATGGGGAACACCCCGCCATAGAGATAGTTGAAAGTATGGGGATTGAGAATCAGGAAGATGAGAGGCTTGAGAAGGCCACTGAAATAATTTACAGGGAGGAGTTCTATAAAGGCGTGCTCAAGGAGATAACAGGCAGCTATGCTGGGCTTAAAGTTAATGAGGCAAAGAAGAAGTTGATTGAAGATTTCATAGATCAGGGAATTGCCGATAGGATGTATGAGCTTCTGGATAAAGTAGTTTGCAGGTGTGGCACCACCTGTGTTGTTAAAATACTTAAAGACCAGTGGTTTTTGAACTACAGCAATGAGGAGTGGAAGGAGAAGGTTAGAGAGGCTCTGAAGGAGATGGAAATCTATCCGCCTGAGGCGAGGGCGAATTTTGAGAACACAGTGGAGTGGCTTGAAGACAAAGCCTGTGCAAGAAAAACAGGCCTGGGTACACCTCTGCCCTGGGATAAAGAGTGGAAGGTTGAGACTCTAAGCGACTCCACAGTTTATATGGCCTTCTACACAATAGCAAAACACATAAATCTTGAAAGAATCCCTGGAGATAAGCTGGATAGAGAGGTCTTTGATTATATCTTTTATGGAAAGGGCAGTGCTGAGGAGATTGCCTCAAAGTATGACATTAAGGCTGAGCTTCTGAAGGAGATGAGATCTGAATTTGAATACTGGATGCCCGTAGATTTAAGGTGCTCAGCCAAGGAGCTTATACCCAATCACCTCACCTTCTTTATTTTCCATCATGTTGCCCTTTTTGACAAAAACAAGTGGCCCAGAAGGATTGGTGTAAATGGAATGATGAGTATTGAAGGGCAGAAGATGAGTAAGAGTAAGGGCAACTTTATTACTCTCAAGAAGGCTCTCCGCGAGAATGGTGCCAGTGTAACAAGGACCTCTCTTCTATATGCCAGCGAGGGAATGAGAGACCCTGACTGGAGAAGCAAGGCGGCAAAGGAAATGGAGGTCCACCTGAAGAATGTGCTGGAGTTTGTAAAGGAGGCAGTAAACCTCAGCTTCAGGGAGGAGAGGAAGAATATTGATACGTGGCTTGAGAGCAGGCTCCAGAGGCACATTAAAAATACCACTGACAATCTTGAGGAACTCAGAACAAGGAGCGCCCTTCAGGCCGGGCTGTTTGATGTGTGGAGAGATATAAAGTGGTATATGCGCAGGGATAAGCCAAATAAGGAGGTGCTCTTTGAGGCTCTCGAAACCTGGGCAAAGCTTTTCTCACCCTATGCCCCTGCATTGAGTGAGGAAATATGGGAGACTCTTGGCAGAGAAGGCTTTATTTCTCTTGCCAGGTGGCCAGAGTACAATGAAGATAAAGTTAGTATAGAGGCAGAGGCTGCTGAAGAGATGCTTTCTGAGCTTCTCTCTGATATTGAGAATATTATAAAGGTGGCAGAGATAAAGCCGGAGAAGATAGTTCTCTACACTTCGCCAGAGTGGAAATGGGAGGTTTTTGAGGTTCTCAGCAGTATGAGCAAGGAGAACCTGAAGAATGCCATGAAGGAACTTATGAAGAGAGAGAGCCTCAGAAGGTACGGCAAGGAAGTAAGCAAGCTTGTGGGCTACTACACCAAGAAGCCCGAGAGGCTCAAGTTCAGAGCGAGAATAGATGAGAAGGCCATACTTGAAGAAGCCAGGGAGTTCATTGAAAGAGAGGCAAAAGCAAAGGTGGAGATTTACTCCAGTGAAGATGAGAATATCTACGACCCTGCCAAGAAGAGTAGAAATGCCCTGCCCATGAAGCCAGCAATTTATCTGGAGTAAGTATTTGCATGCAGAAAATTGAGTTGAAGCTGAGAGAAGCCATTCTTGACCTGAGATACCTTCTGGATAGGGGCTACTCCAGAGAGCAGTGTGTGGCTTTTGTGGGGAATAGATACGGGCTGGATAAAAGAGAGAGAAACTTTCTCTACAGGTGCATATTTTCTAAGAAAGAGGTTCTTGAGCACAGGGATAAGCTTATTTCGGAGGAAGAGCTTGAAGGCAGAAAGCTCTGTATAGACGGCTACAATGTTCTAATAACAGTGGAGAGCTATCTCAGGGATAAGGAGGTTATACTCTGCGACGACGGCTTTCTCAGGGATATCTCAGGTGTTTATGGAAAGCACAAGTTTGTGGCCACGACAGAGAGGGCTGTGGATAAAATAGTGAAGGCTCTCAGAGACCTCAAAGTGAGAGAGGCTGAATTATTCTTTGACTCTGGAGTGAGCTTCAGCGGCCAGCTTTCCTCCTATTTTATTGAGAGAGCTGGAGAGTATAATGTTTCTCTGAAAGCAAGGGCTGTGAAGCAGGGTGATGCTGAGGTTTTGAAGTGCCCTGGCATAGCCTGTTCCAGCGACAGGAGTATTATAAGAAGAGCAAAGCTTCTCTTTGACTTACCCCGCTACATAATTCCTGAAGAGGATATAACAAAACTTTAGCAACCATGCAAAGATTAAAATAATTTGAAGTAGGCTTTTATCTAATGCCTCTGGCACTTAGAATAGGAAGGAAAAGGCAGGAGCTGGCCTATCTTCAGAAGTGGACTTTAGTCAGTATTGCTATTGGTGTACTTGTTGGTATTGCCACAATTATATTCTTTGAAGCCGTGGAGATTGCTGTTAGACTTCTTCTCGGTCTTACTGGCTACCACCCCCCTGCTCCGGGAGAGAAGCTTCCCAGCTTTGTAGCTCCCGATAAACTCTACCTCTTACCAGTAATAATGTTCTTCGGTGGTCTGGCTACAGGAATAATAATAAAGAAGCTCTCCCCAGAAGTTAAGGGCGGAGGTCTTGATGCAGCCATCCATGCCTTCCACTCGGGGAAGGGAGAGATAAGGACAAGAGTTCCCTTCCTCAAGATAATTGCTTCTTCCTTCACTATTGGGGCAGGCGGGAGTGCAGGGAGAGAGGGCCCCATGGGGCAGATAGGGGCTGGTATAGGTTCCCTTGTTGCCAGAGTTTTAAAGCTTGACGATAAAGAAAAGAGGATTGCTTTAGCTGCTGGAATTGGATCAGGCATGGGGGCTATATTCAAGGCTCCTCTCGGCGGTGCTTTAATGGGCACTGAGATACTTTACAGCAGAGATTTTGAAAAAGAGGCTTTAATTCCAGCAATAATGTCAAGTATAGTTGGCTATACTATATTTTCCGCCTATGATGGTACCTCACCCATCTTCTATTCTCCAGAGATAGAATGGAATCTCATCCAGATACCCTTCTTTATGCTTCTTGGCATTGTCCTTGGCTTTGTGGGTGTTCTCTATGTAAAGGCTCTCAAGCTGAGTGCAGATTTCTTTAAGGCTCTTAAACTTCCTGTATACCTAAAACCAGCTCTGGGCCTCTTTTCAGTTGGACTTCTGGCTGTGATGCTTGTAAAGCTCTTCCCTGGTGAGGAGGCTGTAGCACTTGGTGGCCTGGAGATAGGCTATGGCTTTATTCAGCTTGCAATCTTCAACTCCCTCAGCCTGAAAATAATGCTTCTCCTGGTGGCTGTTAAAATTATAATGACCTCCATAACAATAGGCTCTGGAGGTTCAGGAGGAGACTTTGCCCCGGGCCTGGTTGTGGGTGCCATGACTGGAGGCTGCCTGGGTAAGCTTTTGAGTACTGTTTTTCCTGAACTTGTGCCTGCTGAAGCCATTCCCGCCTTTGTGATTATAGGCATGATGGCTCTCTTTGGAGGTGCCAGCAAGGCTCCAATTTCTGTTATTTTAATGGTAAGTGAGATGACCTCCTCCTATTCTCTCCTCTTCCCCTCCCTTGTGGCAATTGTTGGCTCCTATCTTGTAACAGGCAGGCATACCCTCTACTCTGCTCAGGTACCAACAAGGCTGCACTCGCCAGCTCATCTGGATGAGTACTTCTGCGATCTTCTCAAGGTTCCCAGGGTGAGAGATGCTATGCGCAGAGAGTTTCCTGTGGCCAAGGCTGAAGATACTCTCAAGGAGACGATACTGAAGATGAGGCACGGTGTCTCAGCCCTGCCGATAATTGAAGAGGGAGAGGTAAAGGGTATAGTGAGGCTCAGAAATATTGTTGAGGTGCCCTTTGAAAAGTGGGAAAAGGTTAAAGTAGCTCAGGTCATGCGCCACAAATTTTCAACTCTAACTCCTGATAAGAGCCTCTTTGAAGCTCTAAAGTTTATGGAGGCTCAGAGTATAGGGACTCTTATTGTTGTGAATAAGGAAAACCCCAAAAAGGTGGAGGGAATTCTTCTGAAGAGGGATATAGTGAAGCTCATGGAGGGAATAGGTTAGGGAAGCCTTGCAGCAAGCTTCAGCTTTGTGGTGTAGAGCTTTTCGCCTCTGTAGAATTTCAGCTCCACCACTTCGCCAGGCCTGTGCTGCGCAATTTGCCTGCTCAGGTCCATCATACTCTCCACTTTAGCTCCATCCACAGCCACAATTATATCTCCGCCAGCCGGGTAAATTTTGTTGCCAATTAAAACCTTATCTTCAGAGCCTGTTAAGCCTGCTTCATAGGCAGGACTTCCAGGGATAACATAGATTACAAGGGCACCCTCCTGAACTGGTAGCCCTAGAGCTCTTGCATAACTTGCTTCAAGGTCCATGCCAATTATACCTGCAAAGGCCTGACTTTCTTCCTCCTGGGCTATTAACTTTTTAACTATCTCCCTTGCCTTATTAACTGGTATGGCAAAGCCTATTCCAATGCTTCCTCCGGTGGGAGTTAGTATGGCTGTATTTATGCCTATAACTTCGCCGCGCATATTCACAAGAGGTCCGCCGCTATTCCCAGGGTTTATTGAAGCGTCTGTCTGAATTAAGCCTTCAATGACATAGCCCTTTTCAGAGAGGATGCTCCTGTTGAGGGCACTGATTATTCCCAGGGTGGCTGTGCTGTCCAGACCAAAGGGGTTGCCTATGGCTAAAGCCAGCTGCCCGACTCTCAGCTCTGAGGAGTCTCCCAGCTTCGCAGGTTTAAGCTCAAGTCCAGCTGGATTTATTTTTATTACAGCAATATCATTCTCAGGGTCAGCTCCAACTATACTGGCATAAATCTCCTCACCTGTAGCCAGGGTAACCTTGAGGAAGTCAGCATCCTCAATCACATGGTAGTTGGTCAGGATGTAACCCTCTCTGTCTATAATAACCCCTGAGCCTACGCCCTCCCTTGGGACAATCTGAAGGAAGAAATTCCTCTCCAGCACAGTTTTTGTTATATGCACAACACTGGGAGAGACCTCATTGTAAACCCACTCTATATTGCTCTCATTCAGTGTGCTGAAGATAGTAACTTTTTCCTCTTTAACTATCACACCGCCTGGGCTGAAGTAGAGTACTACCGCTGAGGTTATTAAAGAAGCAAAAAAGGCAACAGCTATATAACCAAGAAACTTCCTTTTCCCCATTCTCTATACTTTCACTCTGAAGAATTTAAAGTTTGCCGATATCATAAACCACAACTAAAGTCTCCTCCTCGGAGGCATTTACACTGAAACTTAAGGAGAGAATTGCAATTCCACTGCTGTCAAAGCTGCCTCTTGCTAAGAGCACATCATCACTCTGCAGAGAGGTATTGTAGCTTGTGGTTGTGTCCCCAAGCCTGTCCCAGTAAAGGGAGACATTTACAAGGTTGTAGGGGAAATTTCCAGTTTTCTTCAGAGTTATTGAGGTGAGGCTCGAGTTCTCGCCCAGGGCTGAGAGGTTAAATTTGAGCATTGTGGTGTTGAAGGAAGGTGAGGTTATAATGGCTGGAGCTAAGCTTGAGTAGCTGGATATTAAAAGCCTGCCCTTAACTGTAACTGCCCTTAGCTCAGAGGAGTTCCAGTTTCCTGCACTGTCCTTCACCCAGACTCTAAAGCTGTAGTTGCCTGCATAGGCTTTTGTGGTGTCAAAGGTGTAGTTGTAGTAGCAGTTCTCATAGGTGCAGACCATGCTGAGATTTGTTACTCCTCCCCCTTTGCTGGTGTTGTCCCACTCGAGATAAGCAGTTTCAATATCTGGCTCATTGAGACTCACATTCACAAAAATCCAGGGATTTTCAGTAACACTCCCATTGGCTGGCGTAGGATTGACAAAACTCGCCTCTGGATAGTAGTTGTCTATGGTAACAGTCACATACTCGCTGAGATTGGAATTGTTTGCATAATCTGTGGCATTCACCATCAGCAGGTAAACGCCATCGCTGAAACTTGTTGTGTCCCAGGTGTAGCTCCAGTTTCCTTCAAGGGAGTCTCCCTGGTAGATTGCCATGGGGTAGATAAAGGAGTTGGTGGAGTTTGAGATGTTGACATAGGTATTTGCCACACCAGTGTAGTCATCGCTGATGCTGGCATTTATATACTCAGGACCCTTCACTATGCTCAGGTTTGGAGGAGCTATTACTGAGACATCTGGGGGGAGAAAGTCAACATGCACCACCCTTAGTCCAGAGGAGTTCCAGTTGTTGGAGGTGTCACTGGCATAAATTCTGTAGGAATAAAGGCCGCCTGAGGTCAGGGAGATGTTGTAGTAGAAGTTTATTCCTCCTCCGCTCATGGTGTAGTTGGTACCATTCCACTCCAGTATGGCAGTGCTACCAGTCTCGCTTAGAGTTATATTTATGAAGATGTAGTCTGTTCTAACTGTTGAGCTGTTCTCCGGCGTTGGTGGAACAAAGGAGATTTGAGGAGGTATGTTGTCACTCACATTAAGGGTTACATTGATAATACTGTACTTGGAGGAGTTGAAGATAGACTGCCCAAGCAGAGTTACATTGTAGAGGCCAGCGCTTGCATTCCAGGGTACTGAAACATTTAAAGTAATATTGCGGGTAAGGGAGGTGTTGTAGTTTGTATAGGGGTTAAGAAATAAAAGGCTCTCGCTGAGATTGTAGTCCCAGTTTACCTCTTTTCCATCGCTGGCATATATACCCAGTACTGTCAGGTTTGCATAGTCCATTAGTGGCTGGGTGTTGTCCACTGAAACTGTGCTTGAGGCTGTGCTGTTAACAAAAACATCTACAGTTTGAGCTAATGGAGATAAAACAATATTTGTATTTGCCATTTCAGCAACTGCATTTGTTATCTGAGCCTCTATATCAGCGAGGTCTACGCCCCTGGCATATACTATGGGGATTCTTTTCAGGTCGCCGGGAGAAAGACTTCCGAGACTCCATCTGTAAGCTATATACCAGTCATCTCTACCTGTAAGGGCTGAATCTGTATCCAGAGCTGTACTTGTAGGGCTGTTGCTTACCACCTCACTCCAGTCGTCATTCCAGGTATAAATAAAATAGGCAGAGGGCAGCACTGTGGATGAGAAGCCATTATGGACCTGATTTGCATTTCTATCTCTGGTGTAGAGCAGTGTGTAAGCTGCAATATACTGTGACCTGTCATCACCAGAGTCTCCACCAGAATCAAAGTCTGAGCCGAAGAAGAATCTGACATTGGTGAGAGTGGTAGCTGGGTTGGTGTTATTGAATATATAGGTTAATATGAGCCAGCGGTAGCTGGCAGTGTTTATGTCCTTCAGGGCAGCTGAAACATTTATAGCTATGTTGCTGTCATCAGTTTTCAGGTCTGCCCTCACAACCTTTGCATTTCCTGCTGAGTCTGTTAGCATGTAGCTGGGTGTGACCTCGCTGATACCATACCAGCTCGTGCCAGGAAACCCAAGGGTCCAGTCATTTGCCCCCCTGAAAACATAGCTGTTCCCTCCATTGGTGCTGTAGTTTAAGGCGAAACGCTCGAGATAGAGCTGGTCCTGTGCAGCAGTTCCGCCATTTCTAAATACTGTTGATGTCATATTGTCATTGAAGTCCACAGTAACCTGCCCGTTGGTGAAGGTATTGGTGACTGCTGCCTGAGCTGATGGCAGTGTTGTTACCAGTATGACCACAAAAAGAAGTGATTTAATGAGGTGTAATTCCCTGGATGGATGGCTCGGAGAGCCACCAGTTGGGCCTAAAAGCCTTGGAGCCTGAGTTTCTTCTGGTACTGCAGTGGTAAAGTTATGGGCTCTTCTTTTATGCATATCTTCCTTCACCTTTTCATGAATACTGCTTCAAGAGGGCATAAAAAATGATATAACATTTGTATAAAGACATATATAAAGAATTAACGTATAAAGACATATATAAAGAATTAACGGTAAAAACCTAAAAAATAATTTTAAATTTATATAAAAACACTTTATAAACAATAACTGGCCTTTAACCACCTCCGCCGAGAAGTCCCATTCCGAGAGCAAGGGGTATTTCACTCTTCTACTTTACTCATGGCTTACATGCACTTTACTGCGTTGTCGCAATCTTTAAATATTTGATTATGCAAGGTTGTTCAATACAAAAGAACACGGTGAAATTATGGGATGCACCTACAGAAATGATGAAGCCTGTACTCTTAAAGGAGGCAACTGCATAGCTGCCGAGTTCAATGAGTTTACCCAGGAGTATGAGGTGGACTATTTAAAAGAGCAGGAGTGCAAGAGCTTCAAGGATGACTCTCCTTTTGGCTTCAACCTATTCTCAGCAAAGAAGGAGGAGGAGAGCAGGGCAAGGGTAAATATAAAGATCTTTGGTCAGGTGGTGCCCTACCAGTGCTCCACAGGCGGATGCTCTGTACCTGACTCGCCCGACATAGATGCAGAGGTTCTTCAGGGACTCTTTGACTCCAAGTTTGGCCCCGGCGTGGTTGAGGTGGAGTTTATAGACCTTTTGGGGCAGGAGATTGAGAAATACCCCGAGATTGTCGACCTGGTCTACACCCAGGGAAATGAGGGACCAATAGTGACAATAAATGGCGAGGTAAAGTTTATAGGCGATATTCCAGTGGAGAAGATAAGAGAGGAGCTGGAGAGGCTGGGGCTTGAGGAGTAGGTAAGTCTAATCTCCTCCCACAGACAGGTGGAGAAAGAGTGAAACCAGCAGAAGAGCTGTAAATAACCTCTGAAAGTGCATCATAGAGGCATATCTTTTGCTTTCTGTTGATATGGAGTATCTCATAATTACACCTGTTATGGAAAGCCACACCATGAAAATCAGTGCTGGATAAGCTAAAATTTCCCTTTCTGATGAGAAGTGGTGCAGAAGAGCGAGTGCTGTTGCTATGACCATAACAGCGCCATGGTGGAACACATACTTTATTCTGATTTCAGTGATTTTCTTTCTATCTACATTTAAATAGGGTGCCAGATACTTGAAAGCAGAATGGAGAAGGCCGAGAAATAGAAGAAAAGCAGCAGCGCTTCCCAGACCTTCACTGCCTTCATCCTCTTCATATTCATCTTCTTCCTCATAACCATCGGCATATACACTCGCAGAGAGAAGTAAGGCAATTAAAATAAAGATTTTTCCAGCTTTGATAGGAAGCATATTCTTTTGTTAGATTTTCATGATATTTGAAGCTTATTATAAATAAATTTTTAATATCAGTGCCGAATTTCAGCCAGGGCAGAGGGCAGCTGTGTAGTTTTCTTACCTTTCGTTATTAAAAATCTTTAACTTGTTATTTGAACCTTCAAAGTTGAATTTTGAGGTGGTTCAGTGAGCGGCGAGAGTGAAGAGAAGGTCAATGAGAA
>CAZCRG010000018.1:0-23734 GCA_964501105.1 Candidatus Hydrothermarchaeota archaeon
GAGATAAACTTTCCGCGCCTGCATACTCTTCCTCCATTTATCTTTACACATTCTATCTATATTAAAAATATTCATGCTATCTATAATTATATATTATATATCCTAATCTATATAGACTATAGATTATATTCATAAATTATATAATGTACTCAATATATTTATTTCTTAAAAGGAGGAAAAGTATGGAGAGCAAGATATTAATTTTATCGCTTTTTGGCCTGTTTTTGTTAGCAGGTTGTATGGAAGAAGATAATTCAAAGGGAGCTATTACCATCAATGGCGCTGGAGCATCTTTCCCTTATCCTCTGATTTCCAAGTGGAGTTATGAGTATCACAAGGTTAATCCCGGTGTAAAGGTGAATTACCAGAGTATAGGCAGCGGCGGTGGAATAAAACAGACCATGGCAAAGACAGTTGACTTCGGTGCCAGTGATGCTCCTCTCAAAGAGGAAGAATATGCAAAAATGCAGGGGATTCTCCATATTCCCGAGACTATTGGTGCTGTGGTGATTGTATGCAATATTCCTGGTGTGGACACTGGCTTAAAGCTGACAGGTGATGTTGTTGCTGATATATTCCTTGGCAAGATAACAAAGTGGAACGATAAAAGAATATCTGAACTAAATCCAGATATCAATCTGCCGGATAATGAGATAGTAGTTATCCACAGGAGCGATGGAAGCGGCACGACCTTTGTGTTCTCAGATTATCTCTCTGCTGTAAGCAAGGGGTGGAAGGAAACAGTCGGCAAGGGCAAATCTCTGAGCTGGCCTGTAGGTCTGGGCGGTAAGGGCAACGAGGGAGTAGCAGGGTTAGTGATGCAGAATCCCTATTCAATAGGTTATGTCGAGCTTGCTTATGCAATTGAGAACAGGATGACCTATGCCAGTATAAAGAACAGAGATGGCAACTTTGTCGAGCCCACTATTGAAAGCATAAAAGCTGCAGCGGCAGGAGCTACACTTCCTGCGGGTGATGAGTCGTGGTCAGAGGTAACAATTGTAAATGCTCCAGGAGAGAATTCCTACCCGATTTCAAGCTTCACATACCTGCTTGTGTACAGAGATTTGGATGTTATTCCAGGGATGACAGAGACAAAGGCTAAAGCTCTGGTTGAGTTCCTGTGGTGGGTTGTTCATGATGGACAGAAGTATGCGCCTGAGCTTCACTATGTACCTCTCCCTGAGGAAGTGGTGCAGCTAAATGGGGAAACCATAAGTTTAATAAGATATGGAGGGCGGCCCCTACTCGGGTGAAAATATGAGGTTTTCAAATCCTCTTTTTTCTTTTATGAAAAGTGAATCTCAGGATAGAGTATTTCAGTTTCTTCTGGGCACTATAACTTTAATAAGTGTTATTTTTCTTGCGATTTTGCTTTTGTATGAGCTAATCAAAGGGTCTATGCCTGCTATTTCCTATTTTGGTTATGATTTTATATTCAGCACTGCCTGGGATCCTGTTAATGGTGAATATGGAGCCCTGCCCTTTATCTTCGGCACCTTTGTGTCATCTCTTCTGGCTCTCATAATAGGCGTGCCCATGAGCCTGGGAATAGCAATCTATCTAACTGAGATTGCATCCCCCAGAATTAGTGCTGTAGTTTCTCCTGTTATAGAGCTTTTAGCTGCAATCCCCAGTGTGATTATAGGCTTATGGGGAATTTTTGTACTCGCTCCCTTTGTCAGAGACAATCTCGCCAGTGTGCTTATGAAATATCTTGGTTTTCTGCCTTTATTTAAGGGACCTGCTTATGGCTTTTCAATACTTACAGCAGGCTTGGTGCTGGCAATAATGGTTACCCCTATAGTATCATCTGTTTCAAGAGAGGCTTTACTGGCTGTGCCGACTCTTCAGAAGGAGGCTGCTCTGGCTCTTGGAGCAACAAGATTTGAGGCCATAATGCAGGTTGTCCTTCCCTATGCAAGGGGTGCTGTTTTTGGTGCAGTAATTCTCGGTCTGGGAAGAGCCCTGGGTGAAACTATGGCTGTAACCATGGTTATAGGAAACAGTCCCAAGATAGTATCTTCATTACTTCATCCAGGCTACACCATGGCTGCAGTGATAGCCAATGAATTCACTGAGGCAACTGACGATGTTTATATTGCTGCTTTGATTGAAATTGGCCTAGTTCTCTTCGCAATTTCTGTAGTGGTCAATGCTGTGGCGAGACTGATAACCTGGAAGTACCTCAGGATTCGGGAGGATTGAGATGATAGGTAGGAAGCTCAAGGACAAAATCTTTACCTTTTTCTGTGTGTTCAGCACTATCCTGGTTTTAATACCTCTGGGAAGTATGCTCTACACTATTATTTTTAAGGGCATATCTGTTATTAATATAGACTTTTTAACAAAACTTCCCACGCCAGTAGGAGAGGCTGGAGGTGGCTTTGGAAATGCTATACAGGGAAGTATAATAGTGGTTGGAATAGCAAGCATTATAGGAATCCCCCTGGGTTTAACAGCTGGAATGTACCTTGCCGAATATCCGAGAAGTACTTTTAGTAAATTTGTGAGCTTCACAGCAGATGTTCTCACTGGTATGCCTTCAATTATAACAGGTATTTTTGCATTCCTTTTAATAGTCCTCCGCTTTGGTGGCTTCTCATCTCTGGCTGGAGGTGTGGCTTTAGCCGTGATGATGATACCCTTTATAGTCAGGACCACTGAAGAGTCTATGAAGATGGTGCCCTGGGACATAAGGGAGGCATCTTTAGCCCTTGGAGCAACCAGGTGGAAAACAACCTTATTTGTTGTACTGAGCACTGCAAGATTTGGGATAATTACAGGTATACTTCTGACTATTGCGAGAATAGCAGGTGAAACTGCACCCCTCCTCTTCACAGCCTTCAGCAACAGGTTCTGGTTTGATGGGGTATTGAATCCTGTGGCTACCCTTCCTGTAATGATTTATACCTATGCAGTCTCTCCCTTTGAAGACTGGCACAATCAAGCCTGGGGAGGCGCCCTTGTTCTGGTTGTTGCAATCTTTTCCCTTAACATTATTATTAGAATGGCGGCTGGCAGGAGATGGTGATGGCATGGATAGCAAGATTCAGGTTGTAAACTTAAGAGCGGGCTTTGGAGATAAAGAGGTACTCAAGGATATTACCATGGATATTGCGGAGAATAAAGTTACAGCCATAATCGGGCCCAGTGGATGTGGAAAAAGCACCTTTGTAAGATGTCTTAACAGGCTTCATGAGGTAATTAGAGGTGCCTGGGTTGAGGGTAAAGTGCTGTTAGACGGCTCTGATATTTATATGGATGATCCAGTTGACCTGAGAAGGCGAGTGGGCATGGTCTTCCAGAAGCCCAATCCCTTCCCAAAGAGTATATATGACAATGTCGCCTTTGGTCCCAGGTTGCATGGAATTAAGGACAGTCTTGATAAAATAGTTGAGGAGAGTTTGAGAAAAGCTGCCCTATGGGATGAGGTAAAGGACAGGCTTAAAGAAAATGCATTATCTCTCAGTGGTGGCCAGCAGCAGAGGCTATGTATTGCCAGAGCTCTTGCCGTTGAGCCTGAGGTAATACTCATGGATGAGCCCACCTCAGCTCTGGACCCTGTGGCCTCTGCCAAGATTGAGGATTTAATTCTTGAGCTCAAAGAGAGTTATACTGTAGTTGTGGTTACTCACAATATGCAGCAGGCAGCAAGAATTGGCGACTATACTGCCTTCTTTCTGCTTGGCGAGCTCATAGAGTATGGGGAGACTGTCCAGATCTTTGAGAATCCGAAGGACAAGAGAACAGAGGATTATATAACGGGAAGGTTTGGTTGAAATTGAAAATTAAAGGGGTTGTTTAAATGGTAAGAAGAGTTCTTGAAGAGGGACTTAATGAAATTAGGGAGAAGGTTATTAAGCTGGGAGAACTTACAAGGGAAGCTGTTTTAGTGTCAGTTGAATCTCTCAAGAATAGAGATATTGAGATGGCAAAGAAGGTTAAGGAGCTTGAAGAAAAAAGCGACATTCTCAACCTTGAAATAGATGAAAATGCTCTCAAGCTCACTGCTCTCCAGCAGCCTGTGGCGGGAGATTTGAGATTTATAAGTGCCATGATAAAGATAAGCGACAATTTTGAGAGAATATGTGATCTTTCTGAGAAAATTTCAGATATTGCCGAGAAATACAAAGAAAAAGAACTTCTCAAGCCTCTCATTGATATTCCAAGAATGGCTTCAACTATTGCTAAGATGATTGATATTGACCTGGAGGCAATAAGAAGCAAAACTTCTCCGTCTGTGGAAGAGCTTACAAAGAAGGATGACTTGCTTGATGAACTTTATATTCAGATTTATAATGAGCTGATTTCCTTTATGATTCGCGACCCAAGGAGGATAGATGATGCCACAGATTTGCTCTTTGTGGCAAGATATCTTGAGAGAATAGGCGACATAGCAGCAAAAACAGGTGCAAGGATAGTGTATATTGTTGAAGGTAGAAGGGTCTGGATCAAGTAAATAGGAGTCCACAGGGTCCAAGAAAGAGTTTCCTGTCTCGTGCGAAGAGCAATAAGGAAACAAAGGATGGATTACCTATCCGTGGTGTTGCCATTCCATCCGAAACCTCTTTATATTTGAGGGAAGAATAACTACCATGCGAGGTTATATATTATTATTTGCTATCCTTCTAATCCCGGGTGTCCAGGCCCAGAATATTTACTCAGAGCAGCACAACCTTACATATTACCTGAATGATGCCCTTGTGGTTGAGGAAGACATCAAGCTGGTTCTTAAGCCTTTCTCAGTGAAAAATCCTCTGTACTACACTCTGCCTGAGGATTCTTCCAGTATTGTGATTGAAGCTCCAAAGAGGGTGAGATACACCCTTGACTTTGATAGAAATATTATAGTCTTTGACTTCTCTCAGGTGCCTGTGAATAGCATTTATCTCCAGATAAACTACACAAGAATAAACTCAATTTTTGAAGAAAATGGCGAAAAATCTTACTCAGGGCTTGCCTTCAGGAAATTTCTGCCCTGGGTTACCTACAATGTGGATGTGAAATTCATTATCCCTGAAGGCTATGATTTTGGAAGTGTAACTCCAGCCTCTCAGACTATTAAAATTGGAAGTAATAAGGCTCTTGAGTATAAAGCTGACCTGAGGTTCAACTTTACCACTCTTACTGAAGGAATGCCTGTTGAAATTACATATGCCAATTACAGAAAGCTGGCTGAGGCTAAGCTCACAGTAGCTAGGTCAAGGGAAAGTGGGGTTTTACTTGCTTTTAGAGACGCCAATGAATCTCTTGAGAATGCCATGAGCTACAATCTCAATCTCAGTGAAGAGCTACTGCTCTACAGAGAGGCTGAAGAGGGACTCTACAATTACTTTAAAGAAGTAGAGTGGGCAGAGGCTCTGATGTCTTCCAAGTACAGAGATTACTATCTTGCCTACCAGCATGCAAAGAAGGCTCTTGCCCTGCTGGAAAATGCCTCAATAAAGTCGAGAGAAGTGAATAGAAGAGCCTCTCTGGAGGTCCAGAGATATCTTGAAAGAAAAATTCTTGAGGTTTCAAATTTCACCACTTCAAGAGAGGAAAAGAAGCCTGTAAATGTTACTCCGCCTGTTACTCAACCTCCAGCCACACCTCAGCCTGAGGAGACGCCTTCAGGTTCAGGAGTTCTATATATCCTTCTTTTTCCTGTTCTTCTTGGGTTATTGATTGTTATTTATATTAAATCTAGACCGAGACCTATTGAAGTAAGAAGGACGAGTAGAGTTAGAGACTTCAGAGTTATCTCAGACCTCAAGAGGAAAAAATTCTCCGGCTTTGATAAGAAGGTTGAAATTGTCAAGGAAAGTGTGGATGTGGCTGCTGAGATAAGAAAGCTTTCAAAGCTCAGGAGTAAGTATGAGCTGGGAATTGAGAATCTAAAAAAGAGACTTGCTTCAGGTGAGATAAGTGAGATTGATTTTAAGAGAGAAAGAGATAGATATGATAAAGAAATTGAGCAAATAGACTTGAAGATTGGTATATTGAAGAAAAGGCTGGCTGACCTGAAGAAAAAGAAGAGCGGAGAGAGGCGGGTGCCATGAGAAAAGTTGAACAGATGGAAGTCAAGCCAGCTATGACTGTTGATTCTCTAATAAGAGAGTTTGATAAGGCGGGGGTGCTTGGTGCAGGTAAGCTGGCAGAGGCCTGTTCAATCTTTGAGGAGATGGTTAGAGAAAAGGCTACAGTACTTCTTGGCATAGCAGGCCCAATCTGTGCTTCAGGGTTAAGGAAGATTATTGCAGACTTAATAAGGGAAGAGGTTATCTCTGGCGTAGTAACTTCTGGAGCCAACCTTGTGCATGATATTATAGAAGCTTTAGGGGGCTATCACGTAGCAGGAGACTTCAGGGTTAAGGATAGAGAACTTCATGAAGAGGGTTATGGCAGGATTGGAAATGTCTATGCAAGAGTTGAGGACTTTGTTGCCTTTGAAGATTTTATTCAGGGCCTTTTGAAAAAACTTCCCCGGGAAGCTCTTGAGAATATCTCGCCAAGAGAGTTAATAACAGAGATAGGAAAGCGTATTGAGGATAGGGACTCCTTTATAAGAGCAGCCTATGAAAAAGAAGTTCCCATCTTCTCCCCGGGCATGGCAGATTCCATGCTTGGCCTTCAGCTCTTCTTTTTCTCCCAGACAAATAAAATCTCTCTCAATGTGTTAAAAGATATGAAGGAACTGGCAACTCTTGTGCTTTCCTCTGAGAAGGTGGGAGGCATCTTTCTCGGCGGGGGACTGCCCAAGCATTATATAATGGGAGCAAATCTTTTGAGGGAAGGCCTGGACTATGCAGTTCAGATTACTCTTGATAGAGAGGAAGGCGGAAGTTTAAGTGGAGCTAAGCTTGAGGAAGGAAAAAGCTGGGGAAAGGCTAAAGCTGAGGCAAGAGTTGCTACAGTTGTAGGTGATGCTACAATAATCTTCCCCATAATGGCAGCAAGTTTAATGGAGAGGCTTAAATGAAGGGTAAAGGTTTGATTCTGGCTCTGGATGTTACAGACAGAGAGAAGGCTCTGGAGATTGCCGGGCAGACCTCTAACTATCTGGAAGCTATAAAGGTAGGCTATCCTCTGGTGCTCTCCTCCGGTCTTGAGATAATAGAGGAACTAAAGGGCTATACAAGAACTCTGATAGCTGACTTTAAGGTTGCAGACATACCAAATACCTCAAAGCTTATATGCCAGCTTGCTCGAGATGCAGGTGCAGATTATGTAATAGTTCAGGGCTTTGTGGGTGAAGATGTTCTCAAAACCTGCTCTGAGGTTGTTGATATTATAGTGGTTGCGGAGATGTCCCATCCCGGTGCTGAGACTTTTATTCAGCCAGTTAGCGAAAAAATTGCAGAGCTAGCAAAGGAGTATGCTAAGGGAATAGTTGCCCCCGCCACAAGACCTGAGAGAGTTTCCAGACTCAGAGAGGTAGTAGGTAAAGAAATTATAATAATCTCTCCTGGTGTTAAGGCTCAGGGCGCAAAAATAGGAGATGCCATAAGAGCTGGAGCCGACTTTGAGATAGTTGGTAGGGGCATCTACGAAAGTGAGAATCCAAAAGAAGAAGCCAAAAAAATCGCTGAAATTCTTAAAAAGATTTAATTTTTGCCGTTCAAAAATTGTATACTTCTGTTAAAGTTTGTGCATTCCCTATTCCTTAGTAAAAAAGAAAAAGGAGGTGATAGAGATAAAGATTGAAGTAGGCATTCAGGTGGTTTCTGAACTGTATGGATGCAATCCAGAGATAATTTCAAGGAAAGAAATTATTGGTCCTATTTTGGATAAAATTGTCGAGGAGGTTGGTCTCACAGTCATTACTCATAGACATCATCAGTTTGAGCCTGAGGGAGTCACCTCCTTTTATATGCTTGCTGAATCTCATCTTGCCCTCCACACCTGGCCTGAGTATGGCTATGTTGCTCTGGACGTCTTCACCTGTGGCGACAGGAGCAAGGCCCTCGAAGCCACAAGAAAAATTGCAAAAGCCCTAGGTGCAAAAGATGTCAAAGAGAGAGTGATTTTAAGAGGAGTTGAAGAGTTTGAACCAAGTATCAAGATTGAGAAAGCAACTGCTACGCTCCCTTAAGGCTTCGCCAAAGTCCTTCTGGGAGCTTGTACCACTGCAGGATTCGAGCCTGAGAGAGCTAGTGGATGAGCTTGAAGAGCTTCTCAGGGAGGGTACAGTAGAGTATAAAGATAATAAATTCTTTTTGAAGGAGAGCACAGCTCTAGCACAGAGGATTGATGTTAGGTGCAGCGCCTGCTCCGGCTCGGGATTTAAAGTTGATAATATTTTTGAGGAAGCTCTCAGAAAATTTGAGGAGTTAACAAAGGATAGGCCCTTGCCCATAGCTGAATATGACCAGGGACTTATGCATCCCGTTTATCTGGCAAAAAAGGCAGCCTTTATGTATGAAAGGGGCGACTTAGAGGGTGAGGATATACTTGTTCTGGGCGATGATGACCTTTTCAGCCTTTATGCTGCCCTCACAGAGCTTCCAGAGAAAATCACTGTTATTGAGCTGGATGAAAGGATTACTGATTTCATTAAAAGATTGGCTGAAAAGCAAGATCTGAGAATTGAGGTTTTGAAAAAAGATCTAAGTAAACCTCTTGGAGGTCTTGAGGAGAGCTTTACTGCTTTTGTCTCAGAACCACCTGAAAGCCTGCTGGGACTTAAAATGTTTGTTCAGGCTGGTTTGAGTGCTCTCAGGCAGAGAGGCGCTGGTTATGTTGGTTTAACCACCCTGGAGAGTTCCCTGAGCAAGTGGCTTGTCTTCGAGGAATGGCTTATAAGTAACAATGCAGTCATCACAGACATCCTGAGAAACTTCAGTCTTTACCCTGAGGACATAAATGAGTGGGAGGAATTCTATACCAAGTATCCTCTAATGAAGGAAACCAGCTTCAAACTCTCTCTCCCCAGCTCTGACTGGTATGCTTCATCTCTGCTGAGAATAGAGAAGGTGGAGAGAAGAAGCTTTGAAGAAGATGACCTCTATATGGATAATGAAACTCTTGCCACGCCGGGGAAGAGCTCAGACCTGGAATAATTTTTTAATTTAGCTTTCTGGCAGTTAATATGCCCCGTGTCCCCCGCAGTATTCAAAATGATAAATAGGTAAGAGGCAGTTGCAGCCTCTTTTTTAATTCACCTTCCACTTCTCGTCCAGGAAGGCCCCTATCCTTGAGGAATCTATTGGACCCACCATGACATTCCAGCCTGTGAGGTCCTCAATTTCACCACTTATCCTTGCTGCCATTCCTGGAATAATAAGCTTTTTGTGCTTCACCTTCTCCTCCAGTTTATTCTCATCAATAGTTTCCTTGACGAGGCTGCCAGTGAGTCTGGCGCCAGCCATGGCAGGTTCTACGGCTAAGCCCTCTGTGTTTACCACAAGCAGATAGCAGTCCTTCTTGCTTGCTTCGATATCAGAGGCCACTGTGTAGTAGGTCAGAGCGAAGTTGGTGGTGAGAAGCACAGGGGCATTTTCGTCTGGTTTACCTATGGTATAAACTCCAGGATCAACCTGTATTGGTACTCTCGGGTCAGTGTAGATATTCTGTCTCAGGGTTAGCAGTGGCAGTATAGAGAACATCTCAAGACTGTGGAGCACCATTATGTCAGCAAAGCGTAATAGAAGAGTTGAAGCGAGAATGGCCTCATCAGTTGCAGCCCTGACTTCATCATCATTGCCCATCCAGGCAACCATGGGTACCCCCAGTATAGGATAGCCGAAAAGTTTGTTGTTGTTTTCTATGGCAAGTCGCCTTATTATAGCCATATTTTCAAGGGTTTTTCCCTGCTTCTCTCCCGGGGGGAAGGTGCCTATATCTAAAACAATATCTTCCACGCCTTTTGAGTTGAGATTCTGAACAAGGTTGCCCAGTGCCTCTATATCCCCTGGAGCTGAAGCGACAACTGGGCAGTTGTACTTAAGGGCAATCTCAGCAACCTTTTCCCAGTTATCCTTGGTTGCTGCATATAGAAGAGGTTTTCTTTCAGAGGCAATTTCAGCTCCCATCTCAAGATTCTCCGGGTTTAAGGAACATATCATTACAGGCAGGTCTGAGTTTTCCACAGCAGTTACTACTGCTTCGCCAAACTTGGCAGGGTCGCCACTTTTGTCTCTGACTGCAATTCCGTCGAGGGTTAGCTCCTGTCCGACACGCTCAATTCTAAAGTTGGAGATTCTCGAGACTCTCTCAGACAGCTCGTCAAAGGGCATGTCGTCAGAGATATCAATAAACAGTGCAGTGGGGTTGAAGAAGGTGAGTTCATGCCTGTACATCACCTCTTCACCGCCTATGGTACAGGCCCTCTCTCCTGAGCCCAGAACTATCTCCTTAACAGGTGGAGTGACCAGCTCAATAAGTTTCTCCTTCTTTTTTGCAAACTTCTCATCTGTCATTATAGGCTCGCAGTCCTCATAGCTCTTCTTTCTCTCTATGAGCTGGCTGGCAAAAGCCATACAGGAATCAGCACCACACTTCTTGCAATTTATACCGGGTAGATATTTATAAATCTCTAATGGAGAAACCTTTGCCATTTTTAGCACCTCACATAAATTCTATTGCTTTATTGGGACAGGAATCAACACAAACGCTGCAGGGACGGGAAGAGGAACCTTCCTCCTCAAAGCGCCTGCACAGCTTTATATTGTTTACTTTAAGCACCCCATCGACCACTTCCATTATTGTCTCAGCCTTGGTTGAACCTTTACCACCACTTGTCTCAAGGCTCACTGAAACATTCACAGGACAGGCTACAACACATGTGCCACATCCAGAACATTTATCGTGGTGGACAACAAGATTTGTTGGAGTGGCAGACATCATTTCTTTTACTATTTCCTTTAGAGCAAGTTTTTGACGCATATACTTGGCTTCATTGAGAGTTGGGCAATCTTCAATAAAGGCTTTCTGATTTGCCATTTTAACTGCAAAGGCCATGCAGGTGCTATGCCCGCACTTCTTGCAGTTTGTCTTGGGCAGATGCTTATAGATGTCCAGGGGGGTTATTTTCTTTGCCATTCTCAAACCTTCAGCCAGTCTTCATAAACTATATCTTTACCTTTATTGTCTCCAAAGATGGAGTCTATAATTGTCTTAACAGCAGCCACTGCATTGGGGTGGAGCATCATCATTATGTCTGCTCCAGCGAGAAGCACTGAAAGAGCATTGACAGTCTCCCAGAGGGGACCTCTGTACTCCCTTGGGCCCCACTGTGGCACATTCATCCAGGCCTCTCTGGCTGCCCAGGCGTTTGTCACACCGCAGCTCACAGGATTTGCCAGCTCCTTCTCGCCCTTCAGACCATTAATCTTTATTCTTTCAATCATGGTGTAGGTATATTCGAGACCATAGCCCAGGGCAGCAGTTGTTGGGTCCTGTACCATTCTCTCCTTTGGCAGACCCTCTTCAAGAAGAAGCTTGTTGAGAGTTTTCTGGTCATTTATGTCCAGGGAAACCCAGCTCAGTACATTGTGATTATACTTCACTGCAGCATCCACAATGCGCTTGTGGTCCAGGTCAAGATTTGCTGATGCAAGAAGGCACATCTCTCCCTCAGCTACAGCAGCCACCTTCTCAAAGAGCACAGGATCCTTTTCCGGGTTGCCGGAACCACCTATAACTAAAGGAACATCTACAGACTGAAGTACCTCCTCCACAGTCTTGGCAGCTTCGCTGGGAGATGTATCTTTAACCTTGGGGTCTGTTGAAACTAGATGAATTGTGACAATATCTGCTCCGCGCTTTACAGCCTCCTTTGCCCATTCTCCTGGCGAATCCCATACCTCACTCCAGACCTCTCTCAAAGCCTTTGGAAATTGTGGTTGAGGAATATCAAAGACGTCAAAGCTCACCACAGGCTTGTTCACCCAGCCGCCCTCAAAATAGTAAAGGCTTTTCTGTCCGCCAATCTTCACTTCCTTGCCCCTTGTGCCGCCGTGAGCTTTTGTTGCTCCAAGAGTTATTTCAGCTATCTCTCCTCTGTACTCCTTTATGGGAGGGTCAAACTTGTAGGGCTCCAGTTTTGGAATCTCTTCTATCTTTTCAGCAGCCTCTGGTGCTGCCTGAGCAAGCTGATACTGCGCAATGGGCATCATTACAGCCTGCTTGGCTTCGAGAATGAGCTCTTCCACATCTATCTTCACATTTTCCATCTCTATACTGTCTATATCCACAAGGCTTCTGATAATTTCTTCAAGATTAAGCTTTGCCATGACACTACCTCAGCTCAAGTTTTTCTACTATTTTCTTTATAGCTCTATATGCTTTAGATTCTTCAGGAAGTTGAGTTAATGGAACACCCTCTACATCAAACTTCCGTACCATCTCGTCTTCAGGAATTATTCCAGCAACCTCAAGCCCAATCTCCTTCACATAATCCTGAAGCTTGCCCTCAACCTCGGGAGTTGCTCTGTTTATAATAACATTGAGGCGGGAGAAGTTAATCTTTAACTCTCCTGCAAGTTCTTTAATTCTCGCTGCAGTGGTTATTCCGCGCTTTGATGTGTCTGTGACCACAAGCATAGTGTCGACATTCTGAGTGGTCCTTCTTGAGAGGTGCTCCAGCCCTGCTTCAGTATCGATAACTACAATATCATAGTTCTTTGCCATGGTATCCACTATCTCTCTAAGCACGTGGTTGGCAGCACAGTAGCACCCTGGGCCTTCTGGCCTGCCCATGCTGAGGAGGTCGAAGGCATCTGTTTCTACAAGAGCATCCATGGCTTCATACTCCAGCTTCTGCTGCCAGCTCATGCCAGGTGGTAGCTTCTCTCTTTCCTCAAGAAGCTCCTCTCTTATATCGCCTATAGTTTTTTCAACCTCAACGCCGAGAGCTTCAGGAAGGTTGGAGTCAGGGTCGCTGTCTATCGCTAATATGTCATAGCTGTCCTTCTCTGCAATAGCCTTTATAAGCAGGGCTGATACCATTGTTTTTCCAGTGCCGCCTTTACCAGAGACTGCTATTATCATTTGCTCTCTTTCCTCTTTATTATTACCTTTTCAGCATATATTCTGGCGTTCTTGAAGATTATGGTAAATTCCCCTCCAGGGGCTGCCATGGGCATTCCCTGAACTGCAGTGACTGGCATAGAAATCTCTGGCACTGTGGCAACAGGAGCTTCTTCCTCTTCCTGCACTTCTTCTTCAGCCTCTTCCTCCTGGAGTCTCTCCATCACAGGATGCTGTTTCTCCTTGAGGAAGTTCTGGAGTCCCTCAAGCTCTGTAGCTTCAGCTTCTGTGGCAATTTTTTCATACATCTCTGGTGGAATAGCCTCTTTAACTCTCTCCTTGAGTGACTGTGGCATCCACACTATACGCTCCCAGCCACCATCACCTCTTAAGAATTTTGGAGAACGCATATAGGCAATACTTATACCAAGGAAACCCTGACTCTGTACGCCACCTCCTACCTGTCCTGCCATGGTAGAGAAAGGTATGCCGAAGGGTGTTACACCATGGAAGTCTCTATGCACAATTCCTATACCGTCAACTTCAGGGATATAAAAGGCAATGGCTTCAAAGCAACCGCAGGAAGTATGGGGATAATCAAAAACACTGTGTAGCCACACTCTCTCTATTGAGCCGTTGCTCTTCTCTCTCACAAACTCATTTACACCAGAATATTCACCTCTATCAGGGTCAATCAATTCACCCTTGGGAACAGGGGTAATAGGGCCTTTGGGGTCAACTTTAACAGCAGCTCTGCCTTCGAACCAGCTTACAGCACCACATCCTCCACTCCTGCTGGGTGATATTATACATACATGGGTGGGAGCAAAGCTCTGACATAACAAACAGCTATAGAAGGTATCCACATCTTCATCTTTGAGGGATGCGGCTCTCCTGTCTCTCCTGTCGTAGACTTCTCTTGCTCTTGATATGTGTTCATCCACTGCTTTTTCATCAGTGTAGAAAGTAACCTGTATTTTTTCAATGGCCTCAAATTCACTCTTGTACAGGCCGATTATTGCCTTACCCACATGCTCAAGTTTTAATCCCTTTTTGGCGGAATCTTTGCTGACTCTACACCAGATTATATCACGGGAGTTGAGATGCATGAAGCCCTGAACATAGTTGCAGAAGTCGTGAATTCTTCTCTCAAAGACACCTTCAAGGTCTTCTTCGAGAGCCTTCCCACTAACTTTTATAAATATCCCCAGGGGATGTCTTGAGCCCTCTTCCATATCAGGTACATCAGGACCTATAACCTCAACCTTTCCATCTTCAACCTCTTCAGGTGGGGCAACTAAGAGAAGTTCAGCACCCTTACTCTTTGGCCCGGCAAGGTCTACATACATATTGGATTTTCTTATTCTTTCGCCCTCATATATCAGTCCAACATCTACGGGTAGGTCTTCCATAAGCCTGCACCTCTTTAATTAATCATGATTGTTCATGATATATATTATTTTTGTAAAGCTTTTTTTAAACTTGTTGTTTAGCCACATAAAACTTTTCAGAGTTATGCCTTACTCAATGGAAGTAAATTTTTTTAGACTCTGGATTTATCATTTGTTGTTATATTATGCTTATCTTCACCATCAGAAACCAAATTTTAAAGAATTTATTTCCGTTCTTTTTTCGAATAATCCATGAAAATCTACGCCTAAGTGAGGGACGAGGTCGAGTACGCCCCCTACTACGGCTATGTGAAAGTCTCGCTATGGACAATGTGGGTAAAAACTGGCACTGAAAAATTGTGTAATATAATATTTAGTTCGAGTGAGAGATATGTACTCAGGCTTTAAAAAAATAATCTCAATGAGAGTATTCTGGCATCTCCTACAGATATTGGCAAAATGTATAAAAAGGGCACTGTTGTAAATTAAAAAGGGTGAGATTATGAGAATAGGAATTGTTGCTGCTGAGTTTAACTACGACATCACCTTTGCCATGGTGGAGCTTGCTAAGGAACATGCAGAGTTTCTGGGAGCAGAGGTGGTGAAGGTCTTCAAAGTTCCAGGGGTATTTGATATGCCCCTGGCAGTTAAAAAGATGCTTGAACTTGAGGATATTGATGGAGTTGTAACTCTTGGCGCTGTAATTGAAGGCCAGACTGAGCATGATGATATAGTGATGCAGCATGCTTCAAGGAAGATAGCTGACTTATCTCTTGACTACAGCAAGCCTGTAAGTTTGGGAATCTCAGGCCCTGGAATGTCCCGCCTGGAGGCTCACCAGAGGGTAAAGTATGCAAAGCGTGCAGTTGAGGCAGTGGTCAAGATGTACAGGAGACTTAAAGAGCTCGATAATAGGTAACTGATGGGAAAGTTTTTTATTCTATTACAATAGAGTTCTTTAGAGGTGGTATATGTGAGTGAAGATGTGCTTACCCTCACTGATGAAAATTTTGAAAAAACAATAAATGAGAATTCCTTAATACTGGTAGATTTCTGGGCTGCCTGGTGTTTTCCCTGTAAGATGATAGCTCCGACTGTTGAGGAGCTGGCAAAGGAATATAAGGGAAAGGTAGTCTTTGGAAAGCTCAATGTTGACGAGAACCCTAAAACTTCCATGCAGTTTGGAGTGACAAGTATTCCAACTCTGATTTTATTCAAAAATGGAGAGATTGCAGACAAGATAATTGGTGCAGTACCAAAGGACTATCTTGAATCCAAAATAAAGGAGCATCTCTAAAGTTTTTTCATTTTAGCAATAAAAAATCCCTGGGTTGAATGTTCCCAGGGATAAAATCGTGAAGCCTTTTTTATTTCTTTTATTAACTCTCTACCGTAGGGTGATGTTAGAGCTTCACTGCCAGCCCTGACTTTTTCCAGTTTGATATTGTATTTTTTCAGTGTTTCATCAATAATAATCTCATTTTCTTCTGGGAGTAGGGAGCAGGTGGAGTAAACAAGAGTTCCGCCCTTTTTTAAGACTTTAATGGCAACTTCTATTAGATTTCTCTGTATTCTATTGCAGTTAATTAAGTCTCTTCTTCCCTTTTTTAAAGCTTCAGCACTTTTATGGGCAGTGCCTGTGCCTGTGCAGGGGGCATCAAGAAGCACTTTGTCAAAGCTTATATTGATAGATTCAAATTCAGTAGCATCTCTATTCACAACAATAACATTTTCGCAGCCCATTCGCATTATATTTGATTTTAATCTTTTCAGCCTTCTTTTATTCACCTCCACTGCCACAACTACACCTTTATTCTGCATTAGCTGGCTCAGATAGGTGGTCTTTCCCCCTGGTGAGGCTGCCATGTCCAGGACAGTTTCTCCAGCTTTTGGGTTAAGTGCTTCACAGGCTGCCAGTGAAGCCGCGTCCTGAAGGAAGTAGTACCCGAGGAGGTACTCTGGCGTAGCACCTAAAGGTACTGAAGAACTTTCCACAAAGTAGCCGTACTTAACCCAGGGAATTTTCTTTAGAACAACACCTCTGGCTTTAAGTCTTTTAACAAGCACTTCCTCCTTCACTCTGAGAGTGTTAACCCTCAGACATGCAGGAAGCTTCTGTGTAAGCTTTGAAATTTGCCTGGCTGTGAAGAGTTTCATGTACCTTTCCTGAAGAAAGCTAGAAATCATAAAAAATAATTTATCTCAGGAGGATAAGAAACTTAGCATGCTTGAGGTAGAAATTAAGATTAAAGCTTACAACCCTGAGGCTGTTAAAAAGAAGATAGCAGAACTTGGTGGTAAATTTCTCGCTCTTGAGAAGCAGGTTGATATATATTTTAACCATCCCGGCAGGGACTTTGGGGAGACTGATGAAGCTTTAAGGCTGAGACAGGTTAACGGCAGAGTGGAGCTCACCTATAAGGGTAGAAAGATAGATAATATCACAAAAAGTAGAGAGGAGATCACAGTCGAGGTTGATGACCTGGAGCTGGCGAAGAATATACTTGTGAAACTGGGCTTCTCGCCAGTGAGAGAGGTTGTGAAGGAGAGAGAAGTCTACACTCTGGGAGATTATCTTGTTATGGTGGACAATGTGGAGAAACTGGGCACCTATGTGGAAATTGAAAAGAAAAGCGAGGGCTATACTGCAG
Source organism: Candidatus Hydrothermarchaeota archaeon (assembly GCA_964501105.1). Classification (GTDB taxonomy): domain Archaea; phylum Hydrothermarchaeota; class Hydrothermarchaeia; order Hydrothermarchaeales; family BMS3B; genus BMS3B. The sequence goes on from CAZCRG010000018.1 coordinate 16,997, forward strand.
AGGAGCTTTTGAAGTTTGTGGAATCTTTAAGCCTCAATCCCAAGGAGGTTGAGAGAAAATCCTATCTTGAGCTTCTGCTGGAGGCTGAAGATGATAGTTAGAACGCCTTCAAGGATACACATAACCCTCATTGACATGAACGGCTCTTTAGGTAGGGTTGATGGTGGTATTGGGGTTGCCCTCAAAGAGCCTTATATGGAAGTTGAGGTTGAGGAGGCAGAGGAATTAAAGGCTGAAGGGCAACTTAAAGATAAAGCCATGGCTGCAGCCAGAGCTTTTCTTAGCTATTATAAAATTAATGGTGGAGCAAGAATTAGAATAAAAAGGGCTTATCCTGAGCACGTAGGCCTGGGCTCTGGAACTCAGGTATCTCTTGCAGTGGCGAGGGCTCTTTCGGATATTTATGGAGTTAAAGCAGATACAGAAGAGCTTGCTTATGCAGTGGGCAGGGGAGGAACCTCTGGTATAGGTACTGCAGCCTTTGAAAGGGGAGGCTTTATTCTTGATGGCGGCCACTCAACAAAAGAAAAGCCTTACTTTCTGCCCAGCAGAGCAAGTAGAGCCAGGCCTGCGCCTGTTATTCTGAGAAGAGATTTCCCGGACTGGAAGATTGCTTTAATTTTTCCGAGACAGGAGGTTAAAATCTCTGGCAAAACTGAAGTGAATATTTTTCAGGAGTTCTGCCCACTGCCTGTTAATCAGGTGGAGAGGCTTTCCAGAATAATTTTAATGCAGCTTCTGCCCTCTCTTGTGGAGGAGGACATAGAAAGCTTTGGCAGGGCGATAAATTCTATTCAGGAGGTGGGCTTTAAATCTATTGAAGTAAGCCTCCAGAACAGAGAGGTTCAAGAAGCCCTGAGAATAGCTCAGAAAGCAAGCTATGGTGCTGGTTTAAGTTCCTTTGGTCCTGTGATTTATTCTCTTGTGGAAGAAGAGGAAAAGCTTGTGGAGGCTCTTAAAGGCAGGGCCGAGAAGATTATTTTCACAGAAGCCAAGAACACAGGAGCTGAAGTTTATGAAGCTGGTGAGATTTGAGTACAGAGGTAAGGTTTTTCAGGGAGAACTTAATGGTGAAAAGGTTTTAACATCAGAGGAGGAGTTCTCTATAGGTGAAATTAAAATTTTAACTCCTTCTCAGCCTTCAAAAATTGTGTGCGTGGGCTTGAACTATTCGACCCATGCTGAAGAGCTCAATATGGAGATTCCCGGTGAACCTGTTATTTTTCTCAAGCCGCCCACAGCTACACTTGAGCACCTTGGCAATATTGTTTATCCTTCCATGTCAAAGAGAGTTGATTATGAGGCTGAGGTGGGTGTTGTAATGGGGAAAAAGGCGAAGAATATTGGTAAAGCTCAGGCTCTGGACTATATTCTTGGTTTCACCTGCTTCAATGATATTACAGCAAGAGACCTTCAGCAGAAGGATAAGCAGTGGACTCGTGCAAAAAGCTTTGATACCTTTGCTCCCTTTGGCCCTATTATAGAGACAGATGTGGAGGAGGATGACCTGGAGGTTAAGCTTTACCTTAATGGGAAGCTCAGGCAGGAAGGCTCAACCTCTGAGCTGATTTTCTCCGTACCAGAGCTCATATCCTTCATTTCAAAGGTTATGACTCTCTTGCCTGGAGATGTTATAGCCACAGGCACGCCTCCAGGAGTTGGAGAGTTAAAACCTGGAGATAAAGTTGAGGTTGAAGTGTCAGAGGTGGGAAGGCTGGTTAATTATGTTGTTAAAACTTAGTTGTGGGTGTAGTCTATTCTGAAACAATCAATTTTTATACTCTTCTTTTTATCGTTTCCCCAGGAGGCTTGGGCATGTTCTTTTATTGAGAGTTCAACATAGGTATCTTTTGTACCGTCAATTGAGAACCAGGGTGTTGTGTAGGTAGTCCAGTGAGTATCAGAAGTTACAACCAGGTCCTTTGAGTAGCTTGCACCGCCTGAGAAGCTTATATGAAGTGTGACCTGGTTTCCAGGGTCATTTTTATCTCTCTTATACCTTATTTTTAATCTTGCCTCACAGGCATTGTTGTTTATCTTTGAGTCTTTCCATCTTCCATTTACAATCTTATAATTCCTCTTACCACCTTTATAATGCCTCTTACCACCTTTCCATTTCTCTTCAATATTAATCCCATCATCTTTGTCATTACATTTATTTTTGCCTGTCTTGTCATCTTTATCTCCTTTTTCATTTTCAATCCAGGTCTTATCTGGAAATGTATCATTTTTAGAATTTGAGCATAAGCCACCACCAGGACAGGAATCTGTTGTTACTATGGAGATATTTTTTGGAATTGGTGGAGAATTATCAGGATCTGTTATTTGAGTTGTAATAATATAGGGGGTATTGCAGGTTAGACCTGAGAAAGTGTAGCTAAAAACTCCAGAGCCTTTTGTCATTGACTTTGGTGCACCTGTATCTTTCTTTACTGTGGCTGAGTTGTCATTGTCGCAGTCACCAGAGTAGGGTGCTCTTATGGTTATAGATGTTTCTGTTGTATTGAAGACTATTGTACCCGGTGTTGTCTCATCTGTAGAGACAGTAATTGTATAGTAGCCTGGAGAGCCTGATGGATATTTTGTGGTATTTGTACCGTCATTTGCAGTAAGGTAGTAGTAGGTTGTTGTGGTGTAGCTCAGATTTACAGAGTCAGAATAGGTGCTACCACAGCTATCTATATAAATACTTCCATTTTTGTAGCTGGGTGAAGAGAAACTGGGATCTGTGGAATAAACAATTGCCCAGTTTACTGTATCTCCTTTATCTGGATCTGAGATGGTAAAGGATATGTTCTGGGTTCCAGAGCCACAGGAAGTTTTGTCCCCTGGACTTAAGCTTATAATTTCAGGTGCAGTATTTGATGAGCCACAATCTTTTACTATTATATTCGAAACATCTCCACCACCCGTAGCACCATAAATATCTGTCACTGAGGCTACAAGTTTGTAGGTATCGGCATAGTCGGGATACCAGGTTGCAGTATAAGTGCCATCACCATCATTATCGGTTAAAGTTAATGTGCCATTTTCTTCATCACTTGAATTATAGACAGTAATTGTTACTGTGGCATCTCCATCTACTCTTGGTGTGTTGCAATTGTCAATTACAGTAATATTTATAGTGATTGGTGAAGTGCAGGAGCCACTTACAAGACAATAAGTTGAACCAGAAGAAGGTGAGTTGAAGTTTGCTGTGACTGCTATGGGGTTACATTCAGTTTTTAAGGGATTTCCACAGCTATCGTCAAGATAGTAAGGACCCAGTTCAAAGGTATAGTTTATATCGCCATTAACAGTTGCGATAGTTACATCTATCCCTCCACCACTCGATGAGTTGATTATTACAGTACTGTTACCTTTATCATAGGTAACATCGAAGTTTTCATTCACATCTATATTAAGGCCCATATATCCAGAGTAGTTATTTTCAACAAAGGGAATCCATATATTCTTCAGATTTTCAGCCACTTCACTGGCATTGACTTCTCCTGAGTTGAGTGAACTCACATAGATGTAGTTACAGGCAGCTCTTCTGAAACTACTCTCCAGATCCTTTGAAGAGTAGAATACTTTGTCAGATTTTATGTTGAGTGCAGTGGTTGTGTCAGCAGTTTTCATCATCTGTATAAGTGAGGCTGCAAGTATAATTGCAGGAATTACAAGAAGAAAGGTCATTCCACTCATTATGAAGGCTCTATTATTTATTTTTCCCATAAGCTCAGCCTCACAATAAATCTCCTCATTCTATATATATTCTGAATTGTAACATCAGTTTCTTCTATCTCCAGTGGTGTATATACAACATAGAAATCCATGACCTTTGTGGGTGTTCCGACAGGCCTTATATATACATAGTAGGTGTTTCCACTTGTCATTGTTGTGCCTGTATAGGTACTTCCTTCACTCAGTAACATCCTCTTGAAGTTGGTGGAGGGTAACATAAAGTTTGTACTTATTTTGCCACTCAGACTGCTACTGCAGTTCTGCCTTTCAGTTGTTATGAGGTAGTTTACGGGCATATTTTCTTTTTTATAGCCCAGGAGATAGTAGTTGAATCTTCTTGGAAGGTAGGTAAAACTTAATTCCCAGATTTTCTGACCTGAAAGTTCACAGAAGGCAGCAGTGGCAGAACTGCCATTGTGAGAGATTGCAAAAGCATAGTCTTCAACGTGTACAGGTGAGAATGTAGCAGTTTTGTGGGCAGTATAAACATTTTTTGCATCTTCTAAATTACCTCTACTGAAGTTTGCCACGACTCCACCTCTTGTTGTGTATATGGTGTAGCTGTAGTTGTATTTATCTGGAATAAGATTATCTATGAGTGATTTCAGCCTTACAGTGTCATAGGTGTTTATGTCACCTGTAATTCTGAGAGATTCTAATATATCACTGGCAATTTTTACACTTTCTACAGATTTGTAGTAGTTTGAAGCACTTTCCTGGGTTGAGATAACTGTAACTGAACTTACAACAATAAAAACAGGTACGAGGGCAAGTATTGCGTCCATTGTAAATATAAAAGCTTTATTGTTCATTTCCATATCACCAGGGTGAGTTTTGTGGTAACTCTCGAACGAACTTCTATTGTGAAATATCCCCCGGAGGGTGCACCACACACACTTCCATCCCATTCTCCACGTCTCTGGATATGGGTTTCGTCCATAAAGTATTCTCCCTGATGGAAAGTGGGCCAGCCATCTCCATAACCAGTTACATCAAAGGCGTAGAGATGACCGCTATCACTACCAACAACAATTTCCATGTCTCCATCTCCATTTAAATCACCAATGGCAGGGCTTGAAATCACTCCACCCTCTGTACCCTGACTCCAGAGTAATGACCCATCTTCTGCATTTAATGCAATAACAAAAGTTGAGCTACTGCTGGGACAACTTGTTTTACAGTCTTTGCCTGTTCCAAGGACAACTTCAAGTTTACAGTCATCATCTATATCAGCAATGGCAGGAGAGGATTCAATATCTTTATCATCTTTATCAGATTCTATGGCACTTATATCATAGGTCCAGAAAGTAGAGCAGTTGTTGTAGAAGGCTCTTACCACTCCGTCATTCCCTCCAACAACTATTTCAAGGTTTCCATCATTACTGCCATCCAGGTCTGCTATGGCAGGGGATGATTTGTCATTTGATGAGGAAACACTGCATCTCAGTGAGCCATTATAATCAAAGATGTATAGATTTTTTTTGTCATTTGCAATAACCTCTATATTTCCATCTCCATCTATATCAGCAGCAGCAGGAGAGGAATGAAAATGCTGCCCTGTGGCACCATACTTCCAGTAAACACTTCCATCTTTTGCATGAAAAGCCCAGATATACTCATCACAGGTATCTGCAATAATTTCCATTCCATTGGAGGTGTCGCCATCAAGTTCAGCAGCCACCTGCCCGCCCTTGTGTCTTGAGGTATCTGAGCAGGTGATACCCAGTTCACCATAGCAGTAGGAAGGATAGGCTGATCCAGAGCAGGTACAGGAGGAAAAGGTATGTTCAATACTTCCATTGGCACCATTTATAATATATATGCTTTTGTCACCTGGCATTGCACCAATAATAACTTCCACTTCGCCATCATAGTCAACATCAGCCACAAGGGGTGCATTCCAGCTACTATCTCCCATCTGGACACTCCACATCTTACTCCCATTTGAATCTACAGCAGTAATATTGCCTGGTGTTGAACAGGTGTTCTCTCCAGGGCACTCAGCCTGCCCTATTAAAACTTCAAGTCCACAGTCACCATCTAAATCAACAAGAGCAGGAGAGCTTGTATAGGCTTTGCCTGAAGGATAGAACCAGAGTTCAGTTCCATCTCCTTCAAAAGCGGCAACACCTCCCTGGGCTGTGCTATTACCTACCTGCCCATTCATGCCCACAACAACTTCATTCTCACCATCACAATCAATATCTCCTATGGAAGGTGAGGACTGAACTATGTCATTGCCAGAATAATTCCATATAAACTCTGAAGTCTCAAGGGTCTTTGTTATTGCCCTTACCACTCTTGTGGCAGTAAAAACATTGTCAGCCTTTTTTAGCATCTGGTTGATTATTGCCGAGTCGTTGGTTGCTATCCAGTCACTCCCATTTTTGTACCACATTACTGTGAAATTTAGCTCTGAGTCAGTTGAATTTGAGATTATAAGTAAATTTCTATCTCCAGTGAGTTTTCTCAGTGCATTTATTAAATTCTGGTTTGATCTATTAAGATTTAAAGCCATGAGCTTATATCTATCGAGGGCATTGCTGTAGGTTCTTACGTCTCTGTAGGTGTCAATGTAGGTGTGTTGAGCAAGCCCTATAGAACTCAACTCAGGTATGTAAGTGTAGTTCCAGTCTGAGGGGTCACCTGGAGTTTTTATAAGGGTGTCAATTGCTGAAAGTGCTACCTGCTCATTTCCAACAAGATGTGAAAATAAAGAGATTTGAGAACTTAAGCCAGAGATGGCACTGGCAGATACACCTATTGCAATAGTTAATGGGATAAGAGCTAACATCAGGTCAAGAGTAAATAGCTGGGATTTATTTGCCTGTGCCAATGTTGTTCACCTACTTATATAAAAAATATTTAACGTGTGATATAAAGCTTATCTCCGAAAGGTTTAAATTAAAAAATGCTTTTACTCTTACCACCAGTTGAAAAAGAAGGTGTAGAAATGGCTGAAATTACTGATGTGAAAATATATAGGACAACAAACACTGGAGACCTCAAGGC